>JAIPHS010000055.1 GCA_021735105.1 Candidatus Omnitrophota bacterium | reverse complement strand
AGGGTTAAGAATAATGTAGGAGCATGCCCTGCCCTAAAGATTATTTTATTAATAAAGCAATCAAACGGAGGCACAGAATGAAAGTTTTTTTATCAATTTTTAGTTTCTTAATTTTCAGCTTTAATCTTTGTTTAGCCGACAATTCTTACCGCGCAGGTGAGAACCAACAAGAAGGGACGATAAGGTTAAAAGAAATCGTAGTCACGCCGTATAAGGTAGCAATCGGCAGTTTTCAAAGCCCAGCTTCAGTAGATGAGATTTTAGTAAAAGAGGCTGACTTAAAAGGCGTTTCCGGGTTAGCTGACAGCCTGAAAAATATTCCCAGTGTAAGTTATTCTATCACTGGGGGGTTAGGAGGAACTAGCGGTATCAGTATTCGCGGAGCAGAGACCCGCCATACCCAACTTATGTATGATGAGATAAAATTATATGATCCTATTGTAACTGCAAGTTATTTTTATGCTTATAACTATATGTCTTTAGATAATTTAGAAAGAATAGAAGTTGCAAAGGGGCCGTATAGTTCGCTTTATGGTTCTGATTCGATTGGCGGTACAATTCGCCTATTACCTCGCAAGGGTAAAGGCAAACCGACCGTATCATTTACCCAGGAAATTGGCAGTTACCAGACTTATCGGGAGAAGTTATCTTTTCAGGGTGAGGCCGATAAATTAAACTATTCTTTAGCTATATCAAGGAAGGATGTAAACGATTTTTATGCCGGTAAATATAAAGACGGAAATCATGAGACTGATCCTTTTAGCAATTTAAATGCGGCATTAAGATTGGATTATTCATTAAGCGATAATCTTGAGGTTGGGTTAATATCGGATTATACTTACGCTAAATATGATTACGATGATTCTAGTCCGGTTGTTGACGCAAATAATTACGCTCGTTTTTATCAGGGGGTTAGTGGCTTAAATTTGGAACACCAAATCAGTGATGTTTTTCTTCAAAAAATAACTTTCGGTTATACGCGCACGCACAGAAAAGATTATCCTGAATCAGGTGACGTTAGATGGTATGACGGTAATACTTATCAAGCAAAGTGGCAGGCAGATTTAGATATTATACCGGAGAATAAAATCATTTTTGGTTTTGATTATTTACGGGAAAGGGGAGAGAGCATATATACATCTAGACAAACAGCTAATACCAAAGGTTATTATATCGAAAATCTATTTAATCCCTGGAAAAATTTATTATTTTCAGCTAGTTACCGGAGAGAAGAACATTCTCAATTTGGTAGTGAAAATATAGTTAGTTTTTCGGGTAGTTATTTTATTGATGAAACGGGTACAAAATTAAAATCATCTTTTGGCCAGGGCTTTAAGGTACCTTCTATTTATCAACTTTACGACAGTTTTTCTGGTAATTCTGATTTGACTCCGGAAAGGTCTAGAAGCTTTGAGGTCGGAATTGAACAGTATATCAGAAAGAATTTAAAGTTTGGTACAACTTATTTTCAAACTAACATTAAAAATCTTATTGAATATGATTATGGGGCATGGAAGTATAAAAATGTTGGTAAGGCACGGATTTGGGGGCTGGAGAATTTTCTGAAATATAATTTTGATGATAATACTCATTTAAATTTATCATATACTTATATGGATACCGAAGATAAATCTGACGGCAGCCGCTTATTGCGAAGGCCTAACAACAAAGTAACTTTGGGTTTCGATACTTTAATTAATAAATTAAAAATTTCATCAGATCTATCTTATGTAGGCAATAGGATTGATTATCCGGGTACAGTTAAGCTTAAGTCGTACATTTTAGGCAATCTTTCTTTTAATTATCAGGTAAACGATAATCTTAATACTTTTTTACGTTTTGAGAATATCTTAGATGATGATTACGAGTTAGTGGAAGGTTATCAAACTCCCGAATTTTCTTGGTACCTGGGAGCCAAATACACTTTTTAAAGTTCTAATGCAACAAAATAGGTTCAATCCTTCGACTAACGCTCAGGATTGACCCTGAGCGAAGTCGAATGGGTCAAACAAAAATGTTGCATAGCGGCAGACTTTTTTCATTCCGCCTCTTGCCATTCAGCCAAGCTATGATAAAATATCTTTAAATAAACAGGAGGATGTATGAGTTGTGAAGAAATAAAAAAGTTACTCACTAAATATGTCCAACATACAGCAGATGAGGAAGAAATAAAAAAAGTTGAAGAGCACTTGTGTGTTTGCCATGATTGCCGTACTTCGCTGGGACAATTAATGGATAAATTAGATGAATCAGGAGATACTGCAATATCTAAGAATGACGATAAACAGGATGAAAAAGAAGATGATTTTGAAATTATATCTTCAGAATCATCTCCTGATCAAGACCTAGAGGAGGCTCAAGGGGATCAGTTAGAGAAAGAAAAAGAAAGCAAAGAAGAGTCGGGAGAAACACAGCAGACTGAATCAGAAGCAGAAGGATTTAAAGAATCAAAAGAAGAAAAACCTAAAGAAGAGAAAACTGCAAAAGAGCCTGACAAGAAAAAGCAAGCTGAACCAAAGCCAGAAGAAACCCAAGAGAAAGAAGAACCACAAGAAGATAAACAATCGGAGGGGCCGGAATTAGCGGAGACTAAAGAAAAAAAAGAATCTGAAGAAGCAGAGCAAGCTGTACCAGAGCCAAAAGAGCCAAAAGCAGAGCCGGAAAAAACAGAGAAAACAGCGGCCGAAGAGAGACCGGACCGAAGCGCCGGGGAAGCCGAGGAGCTTGAAGAAAAAGAAGAGAAAAAAGAAGATGAAGAGAGCCGAGAAAAAGAAAGCAAAGAAGGTATGCAGTATTTTCCAGCCGAAGGCATAAAGACTTTTTCTGAAAATGATCCGAAGGCTGAGGAAGAAAGCCTTCCGGAAGAAAAGACGGAAGAGGACCCACTTGAGTTTCAAGAAGACCCTTCGATTCGTTCAGCTTTAGACTCTTTATCTGGAGATCAATCCGAGCGGCAAGAGCTTGAGAGAGAGAAGGAGTTCCAGCCGGCTCCTGAAGACAGAAGAAAAGAATCGACCCCAATACACCAAGATACTAATATCTCTCCTTTAGAAGAGGGGCCAGGTATGATTGAATATGTTTCAATCGTGATAGGGGCGTTGGTGCTAGGTGTTTTAATTTTTCTTCTTATCCAGGGTTAAGGCATTGATAATTTTCATATATCTTTCTTTAATCCAAGGTTTGAGCGAATTCTTGCCGATTAGCAGTTCAGGCCATCTGTTTATTTTTAAAAACATTTTTTATTTTGGCCAAGATTTGCTATCTTTTTTTGTCTTTCTTCACATTGCAACTTTATCGGCAATTTTTGTTTTCTTTTATAAAGAGATTTTTGCTGCTTTAAAAAATAAAAAAATAATTGTTTATTTGATAATAACAACAGCAATTACTGCTTTATTAGGGCTAGTTATTGATAGAATTTTAAGCCATTATTTTACCAGTAATTATTTTATATTTTTGTTTCTTTTGATTAATGGAGTCATACTTTTGACAGCTAAGAGGTTAGAAGGCAATAGAGAGCTGACAGATATATCAGTTAGAGACGCACTTATTTTAGGAGTTTTGCAAGGATTTTCTTTTTTGCCGGGTATTTCCCGTTCAGGCATAACTATTATTGGCCTTTTGGCCAGGAAGTTTAAGCCAAAAGCCGCTTTTGCTTTATCTTTTATTATGTCAATATTTCCAATTGCGGGGACTTTTTTATTAAAAATAGATGCTTTGACAAAACTTAAGTTAAATCCTTTGATTTTAATAGTATCTTTTTTAGCAACTTTTATAGTTGGCTTTTTTTCTTTGTTTTTAGTACAAAAAACATTGATTATGAAAAAGTTTATTTATTTTGGATATTATTGTATAATATTATCGGTTGGAGGATTTTTATTTATCAATTGAAATGGTGAGTGGTTGATTGGTAAGTAGTTAATTAACCATTTAACCAATTAACTAATTAACCAAAAAGGGAGGAGAGTATGCCTTATAACGCAGACTTAGACAAAGAGTTATTCGCAAAAGCCTGGGTAGGGGATGGAACTAGAATCAGGGTAAGAATTTTCTCTTATAATCAAGGAGCTAAAAAAGTCCAAATTACCAGAGAAAACAAAGACAACGAAGACAATTTCCGTTTTACTAAATTAGGCCGTTTGGCTAAAGAAGAGGTAGAGGGTATTTTGCCACTGATTAAAGAAGCTATTGAACAGATGTAATTTATTTTATTATGAGTAAACAGCCGGATAAACGAAACATAGAGCAGAAAATAAAAAAATTACAAAAGAAGAAAGCTGATAAACTAAAAGAGCTGAATGATTTTAATGCTGAATATAATATCGATAAGTTATTAGAGGACCTAGATAATTATTTTGAAGGAGAAGTTGATTTTGATTTAGATAAAATTAAAAAAGAGGTTCAGGAACAAGGTAAACTAACAGAATTTATCAAAGAAGCAATTAAAAAACAAACACATCCTGTAGTTGAATTTATCCAACAAACATTAAAAGATTTATGAGGAGAGTTTCTCTTTAACGGTTTTACTTATTTGTTCGGGGTCAGCTTGAGTTCCGATTTTTCTTAAAACTTCTTTCATAACCTTTCCCATATCCGAGAGTGACGAGGCTTGTAATTCTGTGATAGTTTTATTAATCGTATCTTCAATTTTTTCCGGGCTTAATGGTTCGGGCAGATAACCGGATAATATCTCTAACTCGATTTTTAAGTCTTTTAGAATATCTTTCCTTCCTGATTGTTTAGTTGATTCAAAAGCTTCTTTTAATTTTTTTTCTTGTTTTTTTAAGATTTTTAACACTTCCGGATCACCTAACTTATCTTGTTTTAATTTTTTTGCCAGATTTGTTAATTCGGAACGAATATAACCTAAAAACTGAGACTTTTTTTGGTCTTTTTCTTTGCGGGCTGTAATGTAATCCGTATAGATTTGATCGAAAAGCATAAATTAATTTTAGCATAATTGCTGAGTATGACAAGAAATTATTGGCTTACGCGGGACACTCACTTTTGAAACAAGGTAAGATATGGTATAATTACTAAATGAATTACCTAATACAATAAACCATTATGATTATACTAACAGCAGGATTAATTTTAGTTTCAGTTCTTTTAGTGGTTTATTCTTTTTCTGATTCTACCAAGAAGCCTACCCCTGAGAAAATAAAAAAAATGCCTAAATCTTTTTTTTTACAAAAAATAAATACGCTTGAAGATAAAGTAAAGGGTTTAAGAGAACAAAGGTATCAGTTAAAAATAAATCAAGAAGACGGAGACAGGTTAAGAAAAGAAAACAATATTTTAGAGAAAAAAATAGAAAAAGTTAAAGCTGAAAATGAAAAATTTCGTCAAAAAATAGATAGAAGTGGAAAATGGCTAAAAAATCAACAAGATATGATTAAAAAAGAACAACAGCCCAGGCTGGAACTAGAAGAAAAGATAAAAGAAAAAGATAAAAGGTTAGAAGAAGAATTTTCAAAAAACGTAAAGATCGAGAAAAAACTTGAACAATCCAACAAAAAAAATCAGGAATTAGAAGAAAAAATTAAACAAAATAATGAACAAATTAAAAAATTTAGCCTTAACCTTGAGTCAGAAAGAAAAAAGTTAAAGAAAAAGGCAGAATTAGCTCAAAAATATGCTAATCAAGTAATGAAGATGAAAGAAGAGCAAAAGCAAAGCGGTTGGATTTCAAAAGACGAGCATTCAGAATTAAAAGAAAAATATGATGAATTGAGAGAAAAATTAGAATTAAAAGAGAAAGAACTAAGCCTAAAGCAAGAAAAAATAGTTAATCTGGATAAAGAAAGGATAAAGCTGCTGCATCGATTGAGAGGAGAAGAAGGAGAGGGAGAGAAAACCGAAAAGGTGGAAGAAGGGACAGAGAAGCAAAGAGATAAAGAGGTAGAGAGGGAAAAAAGCAAAGAAGCAAGAACTGAAAAGAAGAAGGACGAAGGACGAGAAGACGAAGAAGCAGATGGGGAAGAAGCAGAGGAAGAGAAGAAAGAAAAGAAAGAAGAAGAAGGGAAGAAAGAAGATAAGGAAGAAGAGCCAAAGGAGGAAAAAGAAGTTGAAACAGATAAAGAACAAGCGGTAGATACAAAATCTAAGCATGGAGAAGGGACAGAGAAGAAAGAAGATCAACCTAAAGAAGAGGCAAAAGAAGA
>JAIPHS010000054.1 GCA_021735105.1 Candidatus Omnitrophota bacterium | reverse complement strand
ATGTTACAGATATGCAGGCATCCCGGGTGAGGATGAGTCCTTGGGCCTTGTGCATAATGCTGAAACAAGTTGGCCTTGATCCAATTATGCAATTAACCACACGGGACCGTAACGTTTTAGCTTTAGGAGGAGATCTTTTAGCAGCTTTTTCTTTTGGGATTGAAAATTTATTATTGCTTACCGGAGATGATCCTAGTTGGGGGGATCATCCTGAAGCTAAAGGTGTATTCGAATTTGATTCTATCGGATTAATTCAGTTAACTAATAAGTTAAACTCAGGGCGTGATTGGGCTGGTAACAAGATAAAAGGGAAAACGAATTTTTACAGTGGAGCGGCTTTAAATCCTTTTTCTCCCAATTTAAATAAGGAATTGAAAAAGATGGATGAAAAAATAAAAGCCGGAGCTTCTTTTTTTCAAACTCAACCTATTTTTGATGTCAGACGCTTTGAAAAGTTCTTAAATAAATATAAGCCTCCGGTACCGGTAATTGCTGGCATAACTCTATTAAAAAGTGAAAAAATGGCTTATTATTTAAATGATAACATTCCCGGAGTAGAGGTGCCGTCTGCTTACATTGAAAAAATGAAAAAGGCAAAGTCAAAACGGAAAGAATCTGTTTTGATTTCAAAAAATATTTTAGCAAATTTAAAAAATATATGTCAGGGAGCTCACTTTATGCCTTTTGGTTGGTTTGATGAACTAGGTCAAATTTTAGTTAATGAACAATGAGATAGATAAATTAACAGTTATTGGTTCTGGTATTGCTGGCAGTTTTTTTCTTGAGACGATCGTAAGGTCTGGCCAAAAAATAGATATAACTCTAATTGATAAAAATGACTTTTATTTTCCTAAAAACCGAATTAGCAAAGATTTAACTGATTTAAAGCGGGTAAAAAAAAATGATCAGCTAGCTAAAAAGTTGGGTATTAAATTTATCTGTGCTAAAGTAGAAAAAATAAATCAAAAGCGTAAAAAAATATATCTAGATAATTCTCAAAAGTTAGGATTTGAAAATTTAGTAATAGCTTCTGGAATTTCTAATAGAAAAATAGAGATAAAGGGGACAAATAAAGAAGGTTTTTTTTATTTAGCAGAGGTTAATCCTTTTTTGTTAAAAGTTCTTTTAAAAATTCATAATGAAACTGTTTTATTTGTAAATTCTTTAGAAGGGATAAAGTTTAGTTTATTTCTTAGGTCTTTGCAAAAAGAAGTAAGGATTGTAGCGGCTAATTTAGAATTTTTAGGGCAAGACCAACAAGAGATAAAAAATCTTTTAGAAAAGAAAGGAATTGTGCTCTATCTAGGCTATAATCTCAAAGAAGTTATCGGAGAAAAAAGCGTTAAGGCTGTAAAGATTATCAAGGATGCAATAGATAATTCTTTAGATGAAGAAAATCTTCCCATAAAAGTTTTTTCTTCACAACTAGTCTTTATTGATAGTATTTTATATCCTAATCTTAATTTTTTAGAAGATTTAAAAACAAATTTAGAGAAAAAAGATTTTTTTCTAAATTATGGTGAAGTTTATATAATAGGAGATGCTGGTAAACCAGATATAAAAAATC
The DNA here is from genome assembly GCA_021735105.1 of Candidatus Omnitrophota bacterium. Classification (GTDB taxonomy): domain Bacteria; phylum Omnitrophota; class Gorgyraeia; order Duberdicusellales; family 4484-171; genus PXAH01. The sequence continues at coordinate 4,618 of JAIPHS010000054.1, read as the reverse complement.
AAAAATGCTATACACGAAATAGCCTAAGGGCTAAAAATGAAGGTGCTGCTTTGGCTAATTATTTTTTAGGTTCTGAGGTTTCTAGTTTTGACCTAGAGAATCAAGAAAATATAATGAGAGAAGAAATACAAGATATATACGATAAGGAGGGTTAATTATGGCAGAATGGGTTGGTATAGGAAGAAGAGCTAGACGGTGTTATGGGTTTGATGAGGTTGCGCTTGCTCCGGGAGAAATTACTATAAATCCGGATGAAGTTAATTGTTCTTGGAAATTTAGCGGTAAAGAATTTAAGGTTCCAATTTTAGCTGCGGCTATGGATGGGGTTGTTGGAGTCGATTTTGCTGTAAAAATGTCAAAATTAGGCGGTATTGCAGTTTTAAATTTAGATGGAGTGCAAACTCGTTACGAGAATCCATCTGAAATTTTAAAGGAGATATCTGAAGCTGATCCGGAAACCGCTACTGCTTTAATTCAAAAGGCCTATACTGCAGAAATCAAAGAAAACTTAATTGCAAAAAGAGTATCAGAAATTAAAACTGCTGGAGGTTATGCAGCAGTAAGTTGTATTCCTCAAAATGCTGATAGATTTAGTGAGATTGCAGAAGATGCTGGAGCTGATTGTTTTGTGGTCCAATCAACCGTGACTACCGTAAAACATATCGCAAGCAACTACAAACCCTTAGATTTATATAAATTTTGTAATGAGAAAAAAATTCCTGTAATTATCGGTAATTGTGTAACTTATAAAGTGACTCTAGATTTATTGTCAACTGGATGCGCAGGAATTTTAGTTGGAGTTGGCCCGGGTGCAGCATGTACAACCCGGGGGGTTTTAGGCATAGGTGTCCCCCAGGTAACCTCAACTATTGATTGTGCTGCAGCTAGAGATTTTTATTATCGTAAAACGGGAAAATTTGTGCCGATTATTACCGATGGTGGAATGAGCAAAGGAGGAGATATTTGTAAAGCATTTGCTTCAGGGGCAGATGCAGTTATGATTGGTTCTGCATTTACTCGTGCCAAAGAAGCACCGGGTGGTGGTTATCATTGGGGGATGGCAACTTCCCATAGTAATCTCCCTAGAGGGACTAGAATCAAGACTGGTGTATCAGGATCTTTAAAACAAATTCTTTTCGGTTCAGCTGTGGTTGATGATGGTTCCCAGAATTTAATGGGGGCTTTAGCTACCTCAATGGGGTCTTTAGGAGCCAAGAATTTAGATGAAATGCACTTTGTTGAAATTATCATAGCTCCTTCAATTCAAACTGAAGGTAAAGTTTTTCAAGCTACTCAAAGAGTGGGAATGGGCAAATAAATATAAAAAATAGTCCAATGTCCTATGTCCAATGTTAAGAAATATAGGCTTTGGACTTTGGACGTTGGACCTAGGGCTAATATGAGAAAAGATACAGTTTTAATTATTGATTTTGGTTCACAATATACTCAGCTTATAGCAAGAAGAGTGCGTGAGTTGAAGGTTTTTAGTATAGTAAAACCACATACTATAACTAAGGCTGAGGTTGAAAAAATTAAACCGAAAGCAATAATTTTATCAGGCGGCCCCCATGGCGTTTATCAAAAGGGCGCCCCTTCTTTAAAAAGATATTTTTTACAATTTAAAGTTCCTATTTTAGGTATTTGCTATGGCATGCAAATTTTAATACAAGCTGAAAAAGGCATTGTTAAAGAAGGTAAAAAGAGAGAGTATGGCCATGCCAAGATGTATATTGATAATCATGATGATCTTTTCTTTTCATTACCTGCTTCAGTTTCTAGTTGGATGAGCCATACTGACCAGGTAGCAAAGCTCCCCATAGGGTTTAAACAACTCTCGCATACTCTAAATACTAAATTTGCTTCGGTTGGAAATCCGAAGAAAAAAATTTATGGAGTTCAATTTCATCCAGAGGTTGTCCACACAGAACTGGGTATACAGATAATTTCTAATTTTTTATTTAGAATATCCGATTGTTTTGCTAATTGGCAATTAGAAGATTTTGTCTCAGAGCAAATTAAGTCGATAAAAAAAGTCACTGCTAAAGGTAATGTAATTTGCGGCCTAAGCGGGGGAGTCGATTCGTCAACAGGAGCAATCTTACTTCATAAAGCAATTGGAAAAAAACTTAGGTGTATATTTGTAAATAATGGGCTGCTTAGAAAGGGTGAAGTAAAAAGGGTATTAAAGGTTTTTGGTGATAAGTATAAAATAAATTTACATTATGTTAATGCTGCTAAAATTTTTATTAGGAAGTTAAAAGGAATAGCCGACCCTGAATTAAAACGTAAAATTATAGGCCATGAATTTATAAATATTTTTGAAAATGAAGCTAAAAAATTTAAAAATGCTAAATTTTTAATGCAAGGTACTCTATATCCTGATGTAATTGAATCAGTTTCTTTCTTTGGCGGTCCTACTGCTTGTATAAAGTCGCATCATAATGTAGGCGGATTACCTGATAAAATGAATTTAAAATTGATAGAACCATTTCGTGATCTCTTTAAGGATGAAGTAAGAAAAATTGCTCGAATTTTGGAATTACCAGAAGCTTTGGTAAAAAGGCACCCTTTTCCAGGGCCGGGGTTAGCAGTACGAATTTTAGGAGAGGTGAATAATCAAAGGCTTAAAGTTTTAAGAGAAGCTGATTATATTTTAGAAAAAATTATAAGGCAGAAAGGCCTTTATGACCGGTATTGGCAAGCATTTGCTGTTTTGTTACCAGTTAGATCAGTTGGAGTTATGGGTGATAAAAGAACTTATGAGAATGCTATAGCAATGAGGGTTGTTACCAGCCTTGATGGAATGACTGCTGATTGGGCCAAGGTCCCTCAAGAAGTATTAGCTGAGATATCTAATGCAATTATAAATAAAGTTCGTGGGATAAATCGTGTAGTTTTTGATATAAGCTCGAAACCTCCTGCTACAATCGAATGGGAATAACAAACTGTTAAGCCGTTCCGAAAAACGAAGGACGAGAGACGAAAGACGAAATCGTCCATCGTCTTAACGAAGTGGTCATCCCTCGTCTATCGGAGCTTAGTGATTAATTAACTATGGAACATGCTAATTTTGTTCATCTTCATGTCCACACTCAATACAGCCTTCTAGATGGAGCTTGTCTTTTAGAAAAACTAGTTGATAAAGCTGCCAGATTAAAACTGCCTGCTCTGGCTATAACTGATCATGGGAATATGTTTGGAGCTATAAAATTTTATAATCTTTGTATAAAAAAAGGGATTAAGCCGATTTTAGGTTGTGAGTTTTACCTGGCTTCTGATTCTCGTTTTAATAAAGGCAATAAAACAAATAAAAGCCAAAATTATCACCTTGTTCTTTTAGCTAAAAATACCACCGGATATAAAAATTTAATACGTCTTGTAAGTTTAGCTCATCTAGAGGGATTCTATTATAAGCCAAGAATAGATAAAGACCTTCTTAATAAGCATAGTCAGGGCTTGCTTGCCTCTAGTGCTTGCTTAAAGGGTGAGATACCTTCTTTAATTTTAGCAGGAGATTTACCGGGTGCATATAAAGCAGCAGATGAATACCTTCATATTTTTGGAGAAGGAAACTTTTATCTCGAGATAATGAAAAATGGCTTACAAGAACAAGATAGTGTGAACTCTCATTTAATTAAAATTTCTAAAGATTTAGGAATACCTTTATTAGCTACAAATGATATCCATTATCTCGATAAAGATCAAGCTTTTGCTCATCAAGCCTTGCTGGCTCTTCAAACTCAAACCACTCTTTCGGATCCGAATAGATTTCGTTTTGGGTCAGAAGACTTTTATTTTAAAACTCATAAGGAGATGGAAGAAGCATTTTCTCAAACACCTGAGGCGATTCAAAATACAATTAAGGTTATGCAAAAGTGTAATCTTACTTTGGATTTTTCGAAGGTTCATCTTCCAAATTTTCCTTTACCAGACGGCCAGAGTGATAAAGATTTTCTTAAAAATCTTTGCTGCCAAAACTTTGAAAATAAGTATTCAAAACAAAATTTAGAAGCAAAAAATAGGTTAGAGCATGAATTAACTATAATTAATCAAACAGGTTTTTCTAGTTATTTTTTGATTATTTGGGATCTAATAAAATTTGCTAAAGAGAATAATATTCCGGTTGGCCCCGGCAGAGGCAGCGCGGCAGGAAGTATTGTCAGTTATTTATTAAATATAACCGGCATAGACCCCTTGGCCTATGATCTTTTGTTTGAAAGATTTCTTAATCCTGCCCGAATTTCAATGCCTGATATTGATATTGATTTTTGCTATGAAAAAAGATCAGAGATTTTAGAATATGTTAGCCAGCGCTATGGAAAGGAAAATGTTGCTCAAATTATTACTTTTGGAACAATGTTGGCAAGAGCTGTTATCCGTGATGTTGGCAGGGTTATGGATTTTACTTATTCAGAAGTTGATAAAATCGCCAAGATGATACCTGCTTCTGTAGGCCATACTGTAACCCTTAAAGAAGCTCTTTCTTTAAATCCTGATCTTGAAAAAATTTATAAATCTGATAGCAAAATAAAAAAATTAATTGATGTAGCTATGCAGCTTGAAGGTGTATCACGGCATGCCTCTACTCATGCTGCTGGTGTAGTCATTTCAGATAAGC
>JAIPHS010000053.1 GCA_021735105.1 Candidatus Omnitrophota bacterium | reverse complement strand
AGTTAAAATTAACAAAGGAAGAAAATTATGGATAAAAAAAGAGTCTTAGTTTGTGGCGCCGGAGGGTTTATCGGCGGATTTTTAGTTAAAAGGTTAAAAGATGAAGGGTATTGGGTTCGTGGTGTTGATTTAAAATATCATGAGTTTGAAAAATCAAAGGCAGATGATTTTGTTATTGGTGACCTGCGAGACCAACAAGTTTGTAAAAAGATTAGCGAAGATGTAAAATTTGATGAACTATATCAGTTAGCTGCGGACATGGGAGGAGCTGGATTTGTTTTTACCGGGGATAATGATGCAGCAATTTTGCATAATTCAGCTACAATTAATTTAAATATGTTAGAGCAGGCAAAAGAAACTGGCATAAAAAAAGTGTTTTATTCTTCTTCTGCCTGTATTTATCCAGAATATAACCAGACTAAACCCGATAACCCAGGTTTACCTGAGGATTGCGCCTATCCTGCTAACCCTGATTCAGAATATGGTTGGGAGAAATTATTTAGCGAGCATCTTTATTTAGCCTATAACCGGAATTATGGTATGGAAATTCATATCGCCAGATACCATAATATATTTGGCCCCTTAGGGACTTGGCAAGGGGGTAGAGAAAAAGCGCCTGCTGCTTTAAGCAGAAAGATAGCTCAAGTTAAAGATGGCGGCGAGATTGAGATATGGGGAGATGGAGAACAAACACGGTCATTTCTCTATATTGATGCTTGTATCGAAGGTACCTGGAGGTTAATGCATTCAGGTTTTACTGGCCCGGTTAATATCGGTTCTGATGAAAAAGTCAGTATAAACGGTTTAGCAAAAATGATTTCTGATATAGCCGGTAAAAAAATAACGATAAAGCATATAGAAGGGCCTTTAGGAGTAAGAGGAAGAAATTCAGATAATAAATTAATCAAAGAAAAGTTAGGCTGGGCTCCTGATTATTCTCTAAAGCAAGGCCTCAAAAAAACTTATCCTTGGATTGCTGAGCAAGTGCAGCAAAATTAAAAGGGTCACACCTAATAGTTTGAATTAATGTTATTAAGTTGTTTTTTATTTTCCCTTGTTTGTAATCGCTTATTTATCAATTACTTATAAACTGCTTGTTTCCGTTAAGACAAATTTTCCCTTTTCATCATACTTATGAGGTGTGATGGTGAATTAGTTATTTCGCTAAATTGTAATATTTTACAACATAAAGTAGTGAAATTTTAGCAGGATACTGAAAAGTAGATAGTTATTGCATTTTTTTAACAAATATGTTAAATTAATGTTATGAAATGGGATAATTTTTTATCTCAAGTTAGAAAATGGCCGGTAATTGAAACTAGCTTATTAATCAAAAAAAATCCATCTTTAAGAGTTCAAATCAATCGTTGGGTAAAAGCTAATAAATTGATAAAGTTAAAAAGAGGATTTTATGTTTTAAGTAAACAGTACAGGCAAACTAAACTCTTTGAACCTTACCTGGCAAATGTTTTAAAGAGCCCTTCTTATTTAAGCTTGGAGAAAGCTTTAGAATATTATAATTTAATTCCGGAAGGGGTAGCGGTTTTTACCTCTGTAACTACTATGCGCCAGGGGCGGTTTCTTTCAAAAGTTGGAGTTTTTGATTATCGCCACATCAAGTCTGCTTTGTTTTGGGGATATAAATCTGTTAAATTGAATAAACAAGTTGGTTTTATTGCAGAGCCGGAAAAAGCTTTACTTGATTTTTTTTATTTAAAAGCGCCCAAATTGTCTAAAGATTTTATTTATGAACTAAGGCTACAAGATTTAGAGAAATTAAATGTTCAACGCCTCCTGAATTATGCTGATAAATTTAAAAAACCAAAAATTATTAAATTTGCTAAATTGGTTGCTAACAATATTAAAGATCAGTAAAAACAAAAGATGAAAGATTATTTATTAGAGTTGGTTTCTTCTGTTGACGGGGAAAATAAAAAGCTTAATGTAATGAGAGAGTACCTTCAATCTTATATATTAAGAATTTTGTTTGAAAGAAAATTTTTTAACCATTCTGCTTTTATCGGTGGTACTGCTTTAAGATTTTTATATGGGTTGCCGAGATTTTCTCAAGATTTAGATTTTTCTCTAATCAAGAAAGATAACTTTTCTTTTTCTGAAATTATTGAATTTTTGCAAACAAAGCTTTCTTCATCCGGGTATAGAGTAAATATTAAATACAGTGAAAACAATGTAGTTTATTCGGCTATGGCAAAGTTTAGCCAGCTATTACTTGAAGTTGGTTTATCACCTTTGCAAGACAGAAACTTTTCGGTAAAAATTGAAGTTGATTCTAATCCGCCTCAAGGCGCAAAAGTGGAAGATAAGTTAATCAATAAGTATTTCCCCCTTTCTTTTTTAAGTTATGATTTAAGTTCTTTGTTTGCCGGTAAGCTGCATGCATTATTGACCCGTAAATATACAAAGGGAAGAGATTTTTTTGATTTAGGTTGGTACCTTTCCCGATGGCAGGATATTTGTCCGAATCTAGAGTTACTATCTAATGCATTGAAACAAACCGGATGGAAGGCGGATTTTCCGACCAGAGATAATTGGCGGGATTATTTATATGAGATTGTTGATGGCACAGACTGGAACTTGGTGCAAAAGGATGTTGAAGCTTTTTTGGAGCGGCCGGCAGATTTAGAAATTTTCAATAAAGAAAATATATTAAAACTTATCAAAAATTAAATTATGGATAAACCAAAGCAGATGAATATGGATGATTTAACCAGTAAAGAAAAAGTTTATTCGATTTTAGAACTTAATACTGCGGTAAAAGAAGCGATAAAAGCGAAGTTTTCTCAGTATATTTGGGTCTGTGGTGAAATTCAGGATATGCGCGCATCCCGGGGCAGAGGCCATATCTATTTTAACTGTGTGGAAAAAGATCCTGATTCAGATACAATTATCGCTCAAGTTTCAGCGGCGCTTTTTGCCGGCAGAGTTCCCAAGATATTTAATAAACTAAAATCAGTTGATCCGGAATTTAAGCTAAAAAATGATATAGAAGTTAAGCTTCTTTGCCAAATTGATCTCTATCCTAAAAGCGGCCGCTATAATATCATTGTTGTTGATATTGATCCGGTTTATACTTTAGGCAAAATTGCTCAAAATCGGCAAAAAATTATAGCCGACCTAAAGAAAAGAAATCTCTTAGACAAAAACAAAGAACAAACATTTCCCCAACTTCCGCTTAAAATTGGTTTAATCACTTCACTTAATTCAGCTGCTTTTGCTGATTTTACCAATGAATTGGATTCAAGTGGGTTTGGTTTTAAGGTTTTTGCCTGTGGGGCTCATATGCAGGGGCAGTTAGTTGAGCCGGATGTAGTCAAAGCGTTGGATTATTTTAATCAATTAGAAAAAGAAAAGTTAGATTTAATAGTTATAACCAGAGGCGGAGGCTCAACCGCTGATTTAAGTTATTTTGACAGCAAAAAAATAGCTGAAAAAATAGCCAGCCTTAATTTTCCGGTAGTGGCTGCAGTAGGCCATCAGATAAATACAACTATAATTGATTTAATGGCTCATACCAGCTGCAAAACTCCGACGGCAGCCGGGCAGTGTTTGGTTGAAAAGGTTCAGGTTTTTTTAGATGGCCTTTCTGAGCTGGAGAGGTCGGTTTTAGAAAAATCAGAAGAGATTCTTGAAAATAAAAAGCAAGGCTTGCAGAATACAGCTTTAAGGTTTGATTCTGCCTTAACCGGCTATTTCCAGGTTCAAAAAGAGGTTCTTTTGGAGAAAAAACATTCGGTAGCAAATCTTTCAAAGATGCACCTCCAGGATCAGAAGAATAAAATTACCAATATCGGAAAAGATATAGGCTCCTACGGTAAAAAGTTATTAATTGATAGTAAAAACCATCTTAGCCATATCGATGAAAAGATTAAACTGCTTAATCCTAAAAATATCTTAAAGAGAGGCTATTCAGTAACTTATCTAAAGGATAAGGCGGTAAAGAGTATTAATGATCTAGAAATTGGTGATAAAATAAAAACAGTTTTTTATAAAGGTTGGGTTGAGTCGGAAGTTAAGGAGAAAGAGAAATGATAAGTGATAAGGATTATGGATTATGTGGTAAGTGTAAAGAACACATACCACTTATCTCATATCACTTAATCCTAAAATAGGAGGGAGTATGGGGAAGAAGGAGATAAAGTATAGCCAGGCGGTTGATGAGTTAAATCAGATATTAGCAGACTTAGAGGCTGAAAGAATTGATGTTGATCAAGTATCAGCTAAAGTTAAAAAGGCAGTTGAGCTGATAAAACTCTGTCGAGAGAGGATAGAAAATACCGAAACGGAGGTTAAAACAATAGTTAAGGAATTTGAGCAAAATAAAGAAGAATAACAGTAAAAAATTAATATTGACTTAAATTATAAGTTTGCTACAATAGCCTTACTCTGCAGAGAGAGACTAGCCAATTAACGTTGAATGTTGAACATAGAATGTCGAAGGAAAAGGGTAAAAAAGCGATATGATTAGCAAAACTAGAAAAAAAGAAATAATCGAGAAATTTAAAGATCATCTTGGCGATACAGGGTCGGTTGCTGTCCAGATTGCTCTGCTTACTGAAAGAATTAACTATCTTACTGACCATATGAAAAAACATAAGAAAGATTTTCATTCCCGCCGAGGCCTTCTTACCCTGGTAGGAAGAAGACGCCGTCTTATTGACTATTTAAAGGAAAGAGACGCGCAAAGCTATCAGGAAGTCGCAAAAGAGTTAAAATTTAAAAAATAAAAATGCCTACTTCATTATCTACATCTAATATCGGAAAATACCCTCTAAATTTGTCTTCCGGCCAAATAGCTACTCAAGCTAACGGCAGCGTGAAGGCCTCTTTTGGAGATACTGTGGTTTTAGTAACTGCCTGTATGTCGAAAGAGAGTTATCCTGATCGTGGATTTTTCCCGCTTATGGTTGAATATAGAGAAAAAACTTATGCTGCCGGAAGAATTCCGGGAGGATTTTTTAAAAAAGAAGGCAGGCCTTCAGATACGGAAATCTTAACTTGCCGCTTAATTGACAGGCCGCTTCGGCCGCTTTTTCCCGAAGGTTTAACTAATGAAATTCAAATTGTTGCCATGGTCTTATCAAGTGACCGGGAAAACGACCCCGATGTAGTGGCGCTGAATGCAGCAAGTTCGGCTCTTCTTATCTCAGATATTCCTTTCTCCAAGCCGATTGGCGCAGTGAGGGTATCTAAAATAGGTGATGACTTTATAGTTAATCCTACCTATCAACAAAGAGAAGAATCTCCTTTAGACATTGTAGTTGTGGGGACAGAAGAAAAGACATTGATGCTTGAAGGTGGCTTTGATCAAGTTGATGAAAAAGATATTTTAGCGGCAATTGAGTTTGCCAAGCCTTTTATTGAAGAGATTGTAAAAGCTCAAAAAGAGCTTCAGAAAAAAGAAGGCAAAGATAAAAAAGAAGTAGAGCTGTTTACAACTGATAAAGGCCTAGTAGCAAAGGTTAGAGATAAGGTAATAAAAGATCTTCAAGCTAACTACGGAATAAAAGAAAAGGAAGAAAAAGCAAAGTTTTCAGCTAAAATATTGGAGTCTTTAAAGAATGAATTTATAACAGAGGATTCGGAAATTTCTGAATCAGGCCTAAAGAAGGCTTTATCTACGGTTGAAGAAGAAGTTTTTCGCCAAAAGGTCTTAGAAGAAGGTATCAGGCCGGATAAACGCGGGCTTTCTGATATAAGAGAACTTAACAGTGAAGCCAGAGTGCTTCCCCGCACCCATGGAACTGGATTATTTAAAAGAGGCCAAACTCAAGCTTTAGCAATAACCACACTGGGGGCAAGCGGAGATGAACAATTTATCGAAGCTTTAGAAGGCAAAAAATCTAAACATTTTATGCTCCATTATAGCTTTCCTCCTTTTAGTGTAGGTGAGGTAAAGTTTATGCGCGGCCCATCAAGAAGAGATATCGGGCATGGTTCTTTGGCTGAAAAGGCTTTACTGCCTGTTGTTCCGTCTCGGGATGAATTTCCTTACACAATTAGGATAGTATCTGAAATATTGGAATCAAATGGTTCCTCAAGCATGGCTACTGCCTGTGCAGCGTCACTTTCGATGATGGATGCCGGAGTTCCCCTAAAAGACCCGGTAGCAGGAATTGCTATTGGAATGGTTGCTGGTGAAAACAGTTATAAGATCCTTACCGATATTGCGGGAATTGAAGATCATTGCGGTGACCTTGATTTTAAAGTTGCCGGTACCAGTAAAGGAATTACCGCAATTCAGGTTG
>JAIPHS010000004.1 GCA_021735105.1 Candidatus Omnitrophota bacterium | reverse complement strand
CTTTTAAAGCAATAAAAAAACTTTTACCAAAATTAAAAGAAAAAGCCAAAATTATTATTGTGGATATGCATGCAGAAGCAACTAGTGAAAAAGTAGCTATGGGTTACTTTTTAGCCGGAGAAGTTTCTGCTGTAGTGGGCACCCACACTCATATTCCTACCGCAGATAAAAGAATAATAGATGGATTTACCGCCTATGTTACTGACTTAGGTATGACTGGAAATTTTGATTCAGTTTTAGGTAGGGAAAAAGCAGCAGTTATTGAAAAATTTTTAACTAATATGCCGGTTCGTTTTAACTTAGCAAAAGGTGATCCGCGCGTCCAAGGAGTAATTTTAGATATTGCAGAAAAAAGCGGTAAAACTTTAGCTATCGAAAGAGTCGAGTATAGCAAAGCGGGAAGGAGTAAATTATGAAAGGTGATCCAAAAGAAAGAAGAAGGTTTAGAAGAGCAAGTTTTCCTTGCGAAATTTATATCTTAACTGCCCCTTTGCATGTTATTCAATGTAAAACTGAAAATATTGGGGCTGGTGGAGTAAGAGTTTTGATTGATGAGAACTTACCGCTTCATTCTATAGTGGGCCTAAAACTCTATCTTTCCAAAAAACCTATCGAATGTAGGGGAAAAGTTGTTTGGATTGTTAAAAGAAAGATTGAAGAAAAGGATTTTAAATTTGATATCGGTTTAGAATTTCATCAGATTTCCTCAGAAGATAGGCAAATTATTGGTATCTTTGTTAAGTCTTTAGTATAGTTATGATTTTAGAAACAATTAATTCTCCCAAAGATCTTCGAACTAAAAATTTAGAAGAGTTGAAACTACTGTCCCGGGAATTACGGGATTACATTATAGATGTAGTTTCTAAAACAGGCGGCCACCTTGCCTCTTCATTGGGCGCAGTTGAGCTTTGTATAGCCCTACACTATTGTTGCAATACGCCGGAAGATGAAATTGTTTTTGATGTCGGCCACCAAACTTATGCTCATAAGATTATCACCGGAAGAAAAAAAGATTTTTTAACCCTAAGGTCTTATCAAGGTCTTTCAGGTTTTCCCAATTTTAATGAATCAATTTATGATTGTTATATATCCGGCCATGCTTCGACTGCTATCTCATGGGCTCAAGGAATAGCTGAAGCTAAAAAGTTAAAAAAAGATAGTTCAAAAACAGTGGCTGTAGTTGGAGATGGATCTTTAACCGGAGGGATGAGTTTTGAAGCTTTAAATTATTCCGGCCATCGGGGTAGTGATTTGTTGGTTATCCTAAATCATAATAATATGAGTATATCTCCTTCGGTGGGGGCTTTAGGTAAATATTTGACTCGGATGATTTCAAATCCTATTTATAACCGTTTAAGAATCGAAGTAGAGAATTTTTTAGGCCATCTTCCTTTAGCAAAAAAATTTATCCCTAAAGCAAAAAAATTTGAAGAAAGATTAAAAGGATTAATTATTCCTGGAATGTTTTTTGAAGAATTAGGCTTTCGTTATTTCGGCCCGATTGACGGCCATAATTTAGAAGAATTTATACCTACCTTGCGCAATCTTATTTCTCTTAAAGGCCCGAAGATTTTACATGTAATAACTAAAAAAGGTAAAGGATACAGAATAGCTGAAGAAAAACCTGAACTTTTCCATGGAGTCTCTGTTTTTGACCCTGAAACCGGAAACCATCGAAAAACAAAAGAAATAACTTTTAGCCAAATTTTTGCAGCCAAGCTAGTTGATTTAGCTAAAGTAGATAAAAGAATTGTAGCTATTACAGCTGCTATGCCGGAAGGGACCGGCCTTTCTCTATTTAAACAAGAAATTCCCGATAGATTTTTTGATGTAGGGATTGCCGAAGCCCATGCGGTAGGATTAGCCAGTGGTTTGGCTAAAGAAGGTAAAAAACCTGTAGTTGCAATATATTCAACTTTTCTGCAGCGTTGCTATGATCAGATTATCCATGATGTGGCCTTACAAAATGTTCCGGTAGTTTTTGCTATAGATCGAGCCGGACTGGTAGGCCCGGATGGCCCAACTCATCACGGGGTTTTTGATATTGGGTTTATAAAGCTTATCCCCAATATAATTTTTATGGCTCCTAAAGATAAAAAGGAGCTCCAAGATAGCTTACAATTTGCTTTAAGCTGTAATCAGCCAACTGCTATTCGTTACCCCAAGGGTGAGTCATTTAGCCTGGGCCGGGATGAACCTATAGAATTAGGTAAATCACAAATTTTATCAGAAGGTAAAGATTTAGCTATTATGGCTTTAGGGTCTATGCTAAAAGAAGCAATGAAGTGCAGGCAGATATTAGCAAAAGATAAGATATCTATAGGTGTGGTTAACGCTCGTTTTATAAAGCCTTTAGATGAATCTTTATTAATTGAATTATTTAATAAATATAAAATATTGGTAACAATTGAAGAAGGATCGTTATCTGGCGGCTGGGGCCAGGAAGTTACAGCTTATTGCTTTAATAAAGGCAACCACCTAAAAACTAAAATAGTGAATTTAGGCTTACCGGATCAATTTATTCCGGCCGGTAAAAGAAAGGAATTATTTTGTCAATATGGGCTTGATGCAAAAAGTTTAGCCGAAAAAATTAAAGCTATAATAGCTAAATGAAAAAAAAATTTCAGGTAAAAATAGAAAAAAATAAATGTAAAGGGTGTGGGCTTTGTATAGCCTATTGTCCTGTTAAGCATCTGGTTTTTCCCAAGGATCTTAATAAAAAGGGGCGAAAATATGCTCAGGTTAATAAAGAAAACAAATGCATAGGCTGTGGGGCTTGTTTTCTTATTTGCCCTGATGCTGCTGTTAAAATTTATGAAGAAAAATAATCAAATAAGGGCTGATTGCAATCAGCCCTTACTTATGACCGGAAATGAGGCTATGGCGGAATCAGCGGTTAGGTCTGGCTGTCAGTTTTATGCCGGATACCCGATAACTCCTCAAAATGAACTGACTGCTTATATGGCAAAAAGGATGCCTGAGGAGAAAAGAGTTTTTATTCAAGCTGAGTCAGAACTTGCTGCAATTAATATGGTCTATGGAGCTTCTGCTGTCGGCAGAAGAGCTATGACTTCATCATCTTCACCGGGTATATCACTTAAACAGGAAGGAATTTCTTATTTAGCCGGCTCAGAACTTCCTGCTGTAATTATTAATGTAGTAAGAGGCGGGCCGGGTTTAGGTAATATTGCTTCGGCCCAAAGTGATTATTTTCAAGCAACCCGCGGCGGCGGACATGGAGATTACTATACGCCGGTATTAGCTCCAGCTGGGGTCCAAGAGGCTTCAGAGCTTGTTAGTTGTGCTTTTGATTTAGCTGATTTTTACCGAACTCCGGTTTTAATTTTAGCAGATGCTATAGTTGGCCAGATGATGGAACCGGTTACGCTTAAGGCTCAGTCCGCTGCAAAGCAGCGAGGTCTCGCCAAAGGCGGACGCACAGCGCATAGTGCTAGAAAAGATTGGGCTTTAGGTAAGAAAAAAAAGAAGCCGCAAAATATTATAAGATCTCTATTTATAAAAGAGGGAGCTTTAGAGGCTCATAATCAAAAGTTACTTACTAAATGGAATAAGATTAAAAGTCAACAACAGAGGCACTCTACCTATAAAATTAAAGATGCAGATTATTTGATTGTAGCCTATGGCTCACAAGCCAGGATTGTCCAGGCAGCTGTAGATAGTTTACGTAAAGAGAAAATAAAGGTAGGCTTATTTAGGCCGATAAGCTTATGGCCTTATCCGGTTAAAGCCTTAAAGAGAGCCGCTAAAGGAGTAAAAAAAATACTTGTTGTCGAACAATCTTTAGGCCAGATGGTAGAGGATGTAAAATTAACATTAGCTACGAAAAATATTTACTTTATGGGCAGAGCCGGAGGAGGGATTCCTCAGGAAACTGAAATTATAAACTGGATTAAAAAAAACCTATGAAAATAATTTACGATTTACCAAAGTCATTAAAAAAAGTACCGGCTCATTATTGTCCCGGTTGCGGCCATGGTATCGTTCATAGGTTAGTGGCCCAGGTTGTAGATGAGCTAAATTTAGGTAAAAAAATTATTGGAGTGGCTCCGGTTGGCTGTGCGGTGCTGGCTTATGATTATTGGAATTTTGATGTCTCTGAAGCAGCTCACGGCAGAGCTCTGGCAGTTGCTACCGGTATCAAGAGATGCCTGCCGGATAATTTTGTTTTTACTTATCAAGGAGATGGAGATCTTGCTTCAATAGGGTTGGCTGAAACCATTCATACTGCTAACCGCGGTGAAAATATAACCTGTGTTTTTATAAATAATGCTTGCTATGGGATGACTGGCGGCCAAATGGCACCGACAACTTTATTAGGCCAAAAGACCGCGACTACTCCCAAAGGCAGAGAATCTGAAAAAAAAGAAGGATGGCCGTTACAAATTTCAGATATTATTGCTGGCTTAAAAGGAGTCTCTTTTGTAGCCAGGTCTTCAGTTAGTAATCCAGCCCGGGTTAAACAAACCTATGGATATATTAAACAAGCTTTTGGCAAACAGATTGATAAAAAAGGTTTTTCTTTAGTTGAAGTACTTAGCCCTTGCCCTACAATTTGGCAAAAAACTCCTTACAAGGCAGGAAGATGGGTTGAAGAAAAGATGTCTAAAGTTTTTCCTTTGGGAATAATTAAAAAATGAAAACACAAATATTAATTTCCGGATTTGGCGGACAAGGTATGATGAAACTGGGAAAAATCTTAGCTGAAGTGGCTTTGTCTCAAAATAAAAATACAAGTTGGTTTCCTTCCTACGGCGCGGAGATGCGGGGCGGTACAGCTCATTGTTTTGTAAAAATATCTGACCGGCATATCAGTTCTCCTTTTATTGGCTCTCCGGATATAGCGGTAATTTTTAATCAACCCTCTTTGGCTAAGTTCAAAAATAATTTTAGCGGCAAAACAAAAGTTATCCTAAATACAGATCTTATTCAAAAAACTCAACTGCCTAAAGTAGGTAAAAAAGTTAGCTGTCCCTTAAACAAGATAGCCCTTAGTTGCGGAAGTATAAAAGTTGCTAATATTATTGCCCTAGGTATAATTTTTTCTTTAACTGATAAATTGATGAAGAGGCAAATAATACTTTCTGTTTTAGAAAAAAATTTCCCTAACAAAAAAAAATTAAAACAAAATTTAAAAGCTTTTTCAAAAGGAGAAGATTATGTTAAGAGTTAGATTTGCTCCCTCTCCCACTGGTTTTCTTCATATCGGGGGAGCCAGAACTGCTCTTTTTAACTGGGTTTATGCCCGCAAAAATAAGGGTGAGTTTATATTAAGGATAGAAGACACTGATCAAAACCGGTCAAAACCGGAGTATTTAACTGAAATTTCAGAAAGCCTAAAATGGTTAAAGATTGACTGGGATCAAATTTATTATCAATCAAAACGTTTTGATATTTATCGAGATTATGCCCAAAAGCTTATTGGAAAAGGCAGTGCTTATAAAAAAGATGAAGCAATATTTTTTAAATATAATTTCAGCCAAATTGAAGTAAATGATTTAATTCGAGGCAAAGTTACCTTTAATGAATTACCCAAAGATGAAGAAGTAATTATAAAAAAAGACGGGACGCCGGGCTATAATTTTTCTTGTTGTATTGATGATGCTTTGATGGAGATAAGTTGTGTAATCAGGGGGGAAGATCATCTTTCAAATACGCCGAAACAGATTTTGATTTACCGGGCCCTAGATTTTAAAATACCTGATTTTGCTCACTTGCCTCTTATTTTATCACCGGATGGCGGGCGCCTCTCAAAACGGTTTGGAGCTACTGCTATTTCTGAATATAAAAAACAGGGCTATTTACCTGAAAGCCTGGCTAACTATTTTTTACTTCTCGGCTGGTCTCCCGGCCAGGATCGGGAAATATTATCACTGTCAGAAACAAAAGAATTATTTAAACTAAAAGATGTTAATAAGACGGGCGCGGCCTTTTCTTTAGATAAATTAAATTGGATGAATGCTTACTATATTAGAAATAAAAATATAGATCAACTTACTAAAGAGATTCAGAGCTTTTTAGTTAACCAAAAGCATCCCTTTGCTAATATTGAATACGGCCGCCTTAAAGAGGTAGTGGTGTTGTTTCAAACTAGATTAACTACTTTGTCAGAATTTCCTGATAAAGCTAATTTTTTCTTTAGCCAAGATGTTGAATATTTGCCGGAGGCTAGTTCAGTTTTAGAAAATAAACTTAGCCAAGAAATGGAAACTTTAAAAGATAAATTAAGCCAAATCAACGGCTTTAGGAAAGATTTAATTGAAGAAAAATTCAGAAAAACCGCCAAAGATCTAGATTTAAAGGTAGGCATTTTAGTCCATCCGACTAGGGTGGCTTTAACCGGCAGAAGAAAGGGGCCGGGCCTTTTTGAAACCATGGAAGTTTTAGGAAAAGAAAAAGTTTTACAGAGATTAGATAAATTAATAAAATACTGGGAGGAAAAATGAAAAAAATACCGCTACTTATTTTAAGTTTTTCATTGGTTGTTTTAAGTTCAGGTTGTGCTACAACAACTCAGATGGTTTATGGTTTTGGCGCCGGAGTAGTCAAAGATGCTAAGGATACAGCTGATGCAATTATGAAAGCAGACCAGTGGTTTAGGGAAAATTGTTGGTAGGCGGTAAAATGAGTGAAACTGAAAAAAGAAAGAATTTTATAACTGAAATTATTGATAAAGACCTAGCTTCGGGAAAATGTAAAAAAATACAGACCCGTTTTCCTCCCGAGCCTAATGGTTATCTCCATATCGGGCATGCTAAATCAATTTGCCTTAATTTTGGGCTAGCTAAAAGTTACAATGGTTTATGCAATTTACGTTTTGATGATACAAATCCTAGCAAAGAAGAGTCAGAATATGTAAAATCAATAAAAGAAGATATTAAATGGTTAGGCTTTGATTGGGGCAGGAGAGAATATTATGCTTCTGATTACTTTGATAAGCTTTACACTTATGCAGTTGAGCTGATTAAAAAAGAAAAAGCCTATGTTTGCGGCCTAACTCTTGATCAAATCAGAGAGTTTCGGGGCACCTTGACTAAACCGGGTAAAGATAGCCCCTACAGAACTCGTTCAGTTGAACAAAACCTAGAATTGTTTGAAAAGATGAAAAAAGGAGAATTTCTAGAAGGGTCAAAGGTGCTGCGGGCAAAAACAGATATGGCATCACCCAATTTGAATCTGCGTGATCCGGTTATGTATAGAATTCTTAAACAAGCCCACCATCGCACAACTGATAGATGGTGCATTTACCCTACTTATGATTGGGCCCATGGCCTGTGTGATTCTATTGAAGGTATAACTCATTCACTTTGCACACTTGAATTTGAAAATCACAGGCCTCTTTATGATTGGTTCCTAAAAGAACTGGGAGTTTTTTGTTCTCAGCAAATCGAATTTGCCCGGCTTAATTTAAGCCATACTATCTTAAGCAAAAGAAAGCTTCTTTATCTTGTTGAAGAAGGGTATGTAGAAGGCTGGGATGATCCGCGCATGCCTACCTTATCCGGCCTAAAGAGAAGAGGCTACACCCCTTCATCTATTCGTAAATTTTGTGATCAAATTGGAGTGGCAAAATTTAATAGCATTGTAGAGCTTGGGGTTTTAGAAAATTCTATTCGTAACGAGTTAAATAAAACAGCGCCTCGGGTAATGGGGGTCTTGAATCCTTTAAAAGTTACAATTACTAACTATCCTGAAGATAAGCAAGAAGAGTTAGAAGCGGTAAATAATCCGGAAAATTTAGATGAGGGGACCCGAAAAGTTCCTTTTTCTAATAGGTTATATATTGAAAGAGATGATTTTATGGAAGAACCGGTAAAAAAGTTTTACCGGTTGGCTCTCGGCCGGGAAGTGCGCCTGCGTTATGCTTATTTTATTAGGTGTAACCAAGTTATAAAAGATAGCCAGGGCCGGGTGATTGAGCTTAAATGCAGTTATGATCCGGAAACTAAAGGCGGGGCTGCTCCGGATGGGCGTAAAGTCAAGGGGACACTTCATTGGGTATCAGCCAAACATGCTAAAGATGCATCTATAAGGCTTTATCAGCCGCTTTTTATCAAAAGAAATCCTAACCAAACCGAAGCAGGAAAGGATTTTACTTCTAATCTCAATCCGGATTCGGTTAAAATTATTCAAGATGCAAAAATTGAGCCCAGCTTGAAAAATGCTAAGCCGGGCGACCGTTTCCAGTTTGAACGTAAGGGTTATTTTTGTGTGGATTCTAAACTTGAATCTGAAAAATTAATATTTAACCGTATAGTTTCTTTGCGGGATACCTGGGCTAAAATCAAAAAGAAAAATAAATGATTTACCTAATATTACCGTTTCGGGATCGGTAAGATATACTTCTGTTTTGTAAATGGAAGTAGATAGTAAGAGGAAAAAACTATGAAAAAAATGCCTTTACACAATCTGCATCTTAAGCTCTCGGCAAAAATGGGAGAGTTTGCCGGCTGGCAGGTTCCTTTATTTTACAGTTCGATAATTTCAGAGTATAAACAGTGCCGTCAAAGTGTTGCATTATTTGATATATCCCATATGGGGGAATTTATCTTTAAAGGGGATATAGAAAAAAGTGGTATCGAAAAGGCAGTTACTGTCTGGATTAAAAAAATTCCTGTTGGCAGATCGCGCTATGGTTTTATCCTGAATAATTCAGGCGGGATAATTGATGATCTTTTGATTTTCAAAATAAATAATGATAAGTTGCTTTTTGTGGTTAATGCTGCAGCTGAATCTATCGATTATAAAATACTAAAAAAATCAATCAGTTGCGGCTATCTGGAAAATATATCAACTAAAACAGCTAAAATTGACATACAAGGCCCTTTGGCCAAAGAAGTTTTGGCTGAATTTCTAAATTGTAGTCAAGTTATTCCTTATTTCGGTTTTATCGAATTTGATTATCAAGGTGAGAAAATATTAATAAGCCGCACCGGTTACACCGGAGAGTTAGGCTATGA
Organism: Candidatus Omnitrophota bacterium; assembly: GCA_021735105.1. Lineage (GTDB taxonomy): Bacteria > Omnitrophota > Gorgyraeia > Duberdicusellales > 4484-171 > PXAH01. Next base: position 19,693 of record JAIPHS010000004.1, on the reverse strand, counting down.
GATATTTCTACCTAATAAGTTTGTTCTATCTATTTGGGAGAAATTTATTAGCCATGAAAAAGTAAAACCAGCTGGGTTTGGGGCCAGGGACATACTCCGGCTTGAGATGGGTTATAACTTAGCCGGTCAGGATTTAGATGATACTATAACGCCATTAGAGGCAGGATTAAGTAAGTTTGTAAATTTTTCTAAAGATTTTACTGGCAAAGCTGCTTTAGTTGAACAAAAAAAGAAAGGAGTTGATAAAACAAGAGTTGCTTTTGTTGTTAGCTCTAAAAGGATACCCCGGCCTGGTTATAAGATATATTATCAAGATAAAGAAATAGGTGAAGTTACCAGTGGTTCTTTTTCAGCTCATCTTTCATCAGGCATCGGGCTAGGCTATCTAGAATCCCCACTTACGCCCCCGGCTTGCAGGGATTATTCTGATATAAAAATTATAGTTGGTAATAACAAGAAAGTAAAAATAGAAGCTCAAATAGTTAACTTACCTTTCTACAAAAAAGGATCTTTAAGAAAGGGGTCAGGTCTCCACTCTTGACAAACCTTCTCTTAGAAAACAAAAAGATACGGGGATAAAAAAAGGAGGCATTATGAGTATTTATTATACCAAAAACCATGAATGGGCAAAAGTTGAAGATAATATTGCAATGGTGGGAATTACTGAGTATGCTGTTTCTCAATTGGGAGATGTCGTTTTTATTAATTTACCTGAGTCAGAGAAAAGTTATAAGCAAGATGAAACTTTAGCTGAAATAGAATCAGTTAAAGCAGCTAGTGATATATATTCTCCGTTATCGGGAAAAGTTACTGAACTTAACTCAAAACTAGATAATTCTCCCGAAACTATAAACAATTCTCCTGAAACTAAAGGCTGGATTGCAAAGATTGAGATAATCAACTCAGATGAAATAAATAAGTTGATGAACAAGGAACAATACCAACAACATTTACAAACATTAAAATAATAGGGTGTCCCCAAAACCCCATTTGTAGACGTCCTACTTTCGCCAAAAGTAGACGTCCTACAAAGGTACACCCTATTATTACAGGGGCCCTTTTTGTCACACCGCGTAGGTGTGATAAGGTTAACAATGAATTATATACCTCATACCGAAGATGAAATAAAAGAAATGCTTGGCACTATCGGTGCATCTTCACTTGATGATTTATTTTCTGAAATAGACAAAAGTTTTTTTTCAAAATCTTTTAATCTTTCGGAAGGCAGAAGCGAATTTGAACTATTTGAGTATTTAAAAAAAATAGCTGCCAAAAATGATACCTCTTTAATTAATTTATCTGGCGGTGGTTTTTATGATCACTATATTCCGGCTGTTGTAGATAAACTTACCAGCCGTTCAGAATTTTATACTCCTTATACACCTTACCAGCCGGAATGTTCACAAGGAACTCTTCAATCTATTTATGAATATCAAACTTTGATTTGTCGTTTAACCGGCATGGATGTAACTAATGCTTCTGTCTACGATGGAGGTACGGCTTTAGCTGAAGGTATTATTATGGCAAGCCGAATTACAAAAAGAAAAAAAGTAATTATTGATTCAGCCTTGAACCCACTTTATCAAAAAATTATTAGAACTTACCTAAATCCAGATTTTTATCAAATTATGATAGTTGATTCATCTGGCTATGGCCTAAATCGTAAGAAATTTCTAGAATTATTAGATAGTGATACGGCAGCTGTAGTTTTTCAAAATCCAAATTTCTTCGGAAAAATTGATGATTATAGTGATTTGGTTAAAGCAGCTCATGAAAAACAAATCTTAACGATTCTTTCAACTTATCCTATCGCTTTAGGGTTGTTAAAATCACCGGGCTCTTTTGGATTTGATATAGTTACCGGAGAAGCTCAGTGTTTAGGCAATCAGCTTAATTTCGGCGGGCCTTTACTTGGTTTTATTGCAATCAGAAAAAAATATGTGCGCCAATTACCGGGCCGAATTGTTGGGGCTACAGAAGACAAAGTTGGCAGACGGGGCTTTGTATTAACCTTGCAGACTCGTGAACAGCATATCAGGCGAAATAAAGCCACATCAAATATTTGTACCAACCAAAATTTATCAGCAATTAAAGCTCTTATTTATTTGGCTTCTTTAGGCAAAGACGGTTTTAGAAAGCTTTCGAAGATGAATTACTTCAAAGCTCAATTTGCCCGAAAAGCTCTTGCTCAAATTGATAAAATTAAAATTGACTTAAATTATCCTATTTTTAATGAATTTGTGATTGAAATAGAAAATCTAGGTCAACTCTATCCTAAGATTTTAGAAAAAGATTTTATTCCCGGGATTCCTTTAGCTCAGTTTTATCCTGAAATGAAAAATAAACTTTTAATTTGTATAACTGAAAAAATATCGAAACAAGATATTCTAAAATTTAAAAGTATTTTAGAAAGTATTACTTATTTAATATGAAATTAATATTTGAAAAATCAACTTTCGACAGAGAAGGATTTAAACTTCCTAAATTAGATGTGCCAGAGTGTAAACTTCCGACGGATAATCTTCTAGAATCAAAAAAAGTAAATTTACCTCAAGTAGGCGAACTTGAATTAGTCAGGCATTATACTAATCTATCTAAATTAAATTATTGCCTGGATTCTCATTTTTATCCTCTCGGGTCTTGTACCATGAAATATAATCCCAAAATATTAGAAACTATAGCTGGCTTTGAGAGTTTTTCTAATTTAACTCCCAATCTTTCTTTATCTAAGAAAGGTTTTAAATATATCCAAGGCTCTCTAGCTTTGCTTTTTCAACTGCAAAATCTTTTAACTGAAATTACCGGAACAAGTAAGGTCACCTTACAGCCTTTAGCCGGAGCTCAGGGAGAATTGACCGGAATGTTAATGATTAAAGCCTATCATCAAAAGAAAAACAATCAAAAAAAATACGTAATAGTGCCTGATACTTCTCATGGGACGAATCCAGCTTCGGTAGCGATGGCTGGTTATGAATCGATTTCTATTCCCACCGGTCCAGAAGGGCAGATGGATTTAAAGATATTTAAAGAAAAATTAACTGATGAGGTAGCAGCAGTAATTATGACCTGTCCTAATACCCTTGGTATATTTAATACTCAGATTAAACAAATTTGTGACTTGGCGCATCAAAAAGATGTGCTTACCTATTACGATGGAGCAAATTTAAATGCAATTTTAGGTAAAATTAAGCCGGCAGAATTAGGTTTTGACATTGTTCATCTTAATCTTCATAAAACATTTAGCGCTCCCCATGGCGGGGGAGGCCCAGGTGCTGGCCCGGTAGGAGTTGTTGATAAATTAGTGCCTTTTTTGCCGGAACCGTATATTGTTAAAGATAAAAATGATCAATTTAGCCTTTATCAACAATCTCCTGATTCAATTGGTAAAGTTGCGCCTTTTTTTGGCAATTTTCAAGTGCTGCTTAAAGCTTTAACTTATATCTTAATTTTAGGAAAAGAAGGATTAGAAAAAGTAAGTGAAATAGCAGTTTTAAATGCAAATTATATTATGGAATCTTTAAAAGATTATTACCAACTTCCTTTTAGGAGGCGGTGCATGCATGAGTGTGTGATCTCTGCCCAAAAACAAAAAGAAAAAGGAATTAGCGCCTTAAATATTGCCAAATACCTGATTCAAGAAGGGATTCACCCGCCGACAATTTATTTTCCCTTGATTGTAAAAGAAGCAATGATGATTGAACCTACTGAGACCGAAAGCAAAAAAACTCTAGATCAATTTATCCAAATTATGAAAAAGGCAGCTAAATTAGCTAAAGAATCTCCCCAAACTTTAAAACAAGCGCCAGCTAATTTTATTTTTTCTCGCTTTGATGAAGTCAAAGCAGCAAGAAATCAAAATTTAAAATATAAAAACAATAATAATGAATAATGGACTTATTAATGAAGATGAAACAATGGAAATTTATAGATTCAGGCTATGGTGACCCGCATTGGAATATGGCTTTTGATAAAGCACTGCTTGAATCATATTTACCGGCTGAATCAAGGCCTGTTTTTAGAGTTTACCAATGGTCTAAGCCGGCGATATCATTGGGCAGGTTTCAAGACCCAGAAGAAGTCTTAAATCTGGATAATTGCCGCAAAGATAATCTTTCAATCGTAAAAAGAATAACCGGTGGCGGAGCTATCTATCATAATCGGGATGAATTAACCTATAGCTTAGTCTGTGCCGCAAAATTTTTTCCGGCTGATTCGGTTAAAGATTCTTACCAAAAGATTACTAATTTTATTTTAAAGACTTATCGGTCTTTAGGCTTTTTTGCCCAATATGCCAAAGACTATCAAAAAAGCAAAAAAAAGTTAGGAGCAGTTTCTGAGTTCTGTTTTTCCGGCTGGCAAGATTATGATATTTTAATTGAGGAAAAAAAAATTGGTGGCAATGCGCAAAAGAGAAAACGAGCAGTAATCTTTCAGCATGGCTCAATTCCTTTTAAAATTCCGGATAATATTGATCATTATTTTCTAAATCCAATTCCAAATAAAAAAGATTATCTTTGCCTAGCAAAACTCAGGTTTACTGATTTAGATAAATTAAAAAAAATTTTAGTTCAATCTTTTAAAAATAATATTAATCAAGCTATTGATTATGCAACAGTTAGCCTTTAAGAAAAAAATAAAATTAAAAGACCTGGATAAAGTAAAATCTTTAATCTCCGGCCTAAAACTGCATACAATTTGTACAGAGTCTCTTTGTCCAAATATCTCTGAATGTTTTTCCAAAAAGCAAGCCACCTTTTTGATTTTAGGCGATACCTGCACCAGGGGTTGTAAGTTTTGTAATGTAAAAAAAGGAAAGCCTAAAGAACCTGATCAAGATGAACCAAGCCGGGTTAAAGAAGCTGTAAGCAGGCTTGGTTTAAAACATGTTGTAATCACTTCTCCTACCAGAGACGATTTAGCTGATGGCGGAGCCGATTATTTCTATCAAACAATTCATAAAGTAAAAGAATTACCTTCTGTCGAAACAATTGAGGTCTTAATTCCTGATTTTAAAGCTCATACCTTTAGCATTAAAAAGGTTATTTTCGCAAAGCCGGATATAATTGGCCATAATTTAGAGACTGTTTCTCGGTTATACCGGGTAAGAAAAGGGGCCGATTACCAAAGATCGCTTCAGGTATTAAAAAAAATTAAGGAAGTTAATCCGGAGATTAAAACTAAGTCTGCTTTGATTTTAGGCTTAGGAGAAAAAAAAGAAGAAGTTATGCAAGTGATGCAAGATTTAAGAGGGGTAAATTGTGATTTTCTTGCTTTAGGCCAATGCTTAGCGCCCCGATTAAGTAATTACCCTGTAAAAAAAATTGTAAAAGATGAAGAATTCAGGTATTATAAAAAGAAAGCTTATTCGTTAGGGTTTTTGCATGTAGAAGCAGGAACTTATGTCCGCAGTTCCTACCAGGCAGACAAATACCTAAAACCAACATTCAACCCCCGCAATTAAACAAAATGGGGGTTGATTTTATTAGATTTTTATGGATAAATATCATACAGTAATTATTGGGACTGGGCCGGCTGGTTATACTGCTGCTTTAAAAATAGCCGCTGCGGGTAAATCAGTTTGCCTAATTGATAAAGGTAGGGAAGAATTAGGTGGAACTTGCTTAAATCGTGGTTGCATTCCTACTAAATTTATTTTAGAAAGTGCAAATTTATATAAAAAGATAAAGGGAGCCAAAGATTTTGGCCTTGATGCAGGTTTAGAAAAGCCGAATTTAGAAAATATTTTAGAAAAAGCAAACAAAAATATAGCTTTGCTCAAAAAAGGCCTCTTATCTTTACTTCAAGCAAAAAAAGTACATTTAGAATTTGGCAGAGCTTCTTTTTTATCAGCAAAAAAGATTTTGGTCAAAAGCAAAGAAAAGACTAAAGAAATCGAGGCAGAAAATTTTATTTTAGCCACGGGCTCAAAGCCTAAAGGTTTGTCCGGATTTAAAACAAATAATAAAACTATTTTGAATAGTGATGGATTATTTAAAAAATTACCAGAGGCGAAAAACTTATTGATTATTGGGGGTGGCTATATTGGTTGCGAATTAGCGCAATTTTACAATAGCTTAGGTTATCAAGTGACAATTGTTGATATTGCTGTTTCCCTCTTGCCAGGCCAAGATCAAGATCTAGTTAAAATTCTAGAAAGAGAATTTTTAAAAAAGGGTATAAAAATATTAACTGCACATAAAGTTACCGCGGCTGATTTAGAAAAATTTGATCTAGCGATAGTAGCAGTCGGCAGAGAGCCGAATTTGGATAATCTTAATCTAGCCAATATTGGTATTGAGCTAGAGAAAGGATTTATCAAAGTTGATCATCATTTTAAAACTAGTGTATCCAATATTTATGCGCTAGGGGATTTAATTAATACTCCGATGCTTGCCCACGTTGCCTATCAGGAAGCAGAAGTAGTAGCTGATTTTATCTTAGGCAAAAAGACAGAAAGTATTGATTATCAGTTAGTGCCAGAAGTTATTTTCACTGAACCGCAAATTGCTTCCTTTGGCTTAAAAGAGTTGCAGGCAGAAAAAGAGAATATAGCTATAGAAGTAACTAAAAACCTATTTCGTACTAACGCCAAAGCGCACATTTTAGGCCAAATTGCTGGTTTCAGTAAATTAGTCTTTGGCAAAAAAGATAAAAAGTTGCTCGGTGCTTCCATTATTGGCCCAGAGGCAACTGAATTAATTCATACATTGATTGCCCTTGCCAAAAAGAAAGCAACTAAATCTGAGATAGAAACAGTAATTTATGCTCATCCTACTCTCTCGGAAATCTTTTCTTCTCACATCTAACTAATTTCCACTTTCGAGTTGGGAAATCTCTGCTTGCCAAAAAATCCCTTCACTATTAGAATAGTTTTCACCGAGCTAAAAAGAACCATACAACTTTACGGTATAGCGATTTTGGAATTGATATCCAGCGAGGATTTTAAAAATAAAAAAACGCATTGCGGAGAGAGAAGTATTTTAAAACAACTAAAGGAAGAAAAGCTTTGAGATTGATGCCAAAAGAAACTTTGAAAGAAAGGTAAAAATTGCCCCGTAGTGTAGTGGCAACACAACTGACTCTGACTCAGTTATCCCTAGTTCGAATCTAGGCGGGGCAATTTTTAAGATTAAAAGATTATTTTTACTATGTAATATTTTTGTTTGAACCTGTTTTGTTGCATAGTGATTTGATATAAATTTAATCTTTCCTTTAAATAAATCATATTTTTTGTATAATGAACTATCTATGAATGTTAAGTTTAATAAAGTAAAGATATTATCAATATTTTTACTTATCTTTTTAGCTTCTTGTGCCCGAGCACCAGTTTATAAAACTGTTCCACCTTCAAAAAGAGTTGACTACCCAAAAGCTCCGCCAGTTATGCGTAAGGATTTAGTTCATACGGTTGGGCCGGGAGAAACTGTTTGGCGAATAGCTAAAATGTATGATGTGGATTCTAAAATAGTTGTGCGTAAGAATAAGATAAAAGATTCTAAAAAAATTGAGATGGGTCAAAAGTTGTTAGTGCCCAAGGCAGCACCAATTAGGCCTGTTGTAACTTTATATCCAACTGATAAATGGAAATATATTATAATCCATCATAGCGCAACTGATATCGGTAATGCCCTAGCTTTTGATCGTTATCACAATTTAAGAGGATTTACCCGCGGCCTCGGTTATCACTTTGTTATTGACAATGGCACAAAAGGCAAATTTGACGGCCAAATTGAGGTTTCTCCGCGTTGGCTAAAGAAACAAGATGGAGCTCATTGCCGGGCCGGTGGAATGAATCCTAAGGCAATTGGTATTTGTCTTGTGGGGAATTTTAATAGCGGCAAAATTACCGAAAAGCAGATGGATTCTTTGGTGTATTTGGTAAATCGCCTACGAAAATATTATAATATCCCAAAAAGCAAGATTTTAGGACACGGCCAAGTTAAAAGCGCACGCACTGATTGCCCGGGCAAAGAATTTCCTTGGTCTCAATTTTGGTCATTATTAAGTAAAAATAAATGAATTTAGTTGATAATAAAGCTCAAGAAAAACGTAGATTTTTGCGTCATTCAATGTGTTTTCCGTTGACTTTTTCTATCATTAAAGGCTCCTTAAAAAAGAAATCAAAACCAGAAAAAACAGAGACCAAAGATATTAGCAGGGGAGGTTTGCTTTTTTCTTCTAAAACCGGAGTTAGTGAGGGAGCTTTAATTCAAATAAAGATACCTTTTCAAACTAAAATATTTAGGGTTAAAGCTAATGTAGTCCACTGCCAGAAAAATTCTGATACAGGGTTATGCGATATCGGTGTTAAATTTAGCCGCACTAAAGAAGCTTTTAAAGTTAAATTGATTGAACAGATGTATTTAATTAGTGAATATCGGGATCTCCAAAGTATGCAGTCAGGCCGTCAATTATCTCTTCAAGAAGCTTCCCAAGAATGGATTAAAAAATATTCAGAGCGATTTAGCCGCCTTTATTGGTAGTTTTAAGTTAATAGTTTTTATGAACATTTCTTTTCTAAAATCAAAAACGATAATTTTAGTTGTATTTTTTCTTGTTACAGCTTGTTTTTTAGTGCAGGCTGAAGAAAAAGATATCTTTACGGTAGCTTTGACTGGCAAGTATCCTCCCTTTAGCTTTTATTCTCAAGAAGGAAAACTAGTTGGTTTTGATGTAGATGTGGCGGATAAAATAGCAGACTATCTTGATCATGAATTAAAGATTGTTACAACCGAATGGGATGGAATTTTAGCTGGATTGCTTGCAAAAAAATATGATGCCATTGTTGGTTCAATGGCGATAACTCCTCAGAGAAAAAAAAGTGTAGATTTTTCTCTTCCTTATTATGAATCTGGAGCGCAACTTTTTATTCATAAAAAAGATAAAGGTGAATTTACAAATATTAAAGATTTAAAAGGTCAAAGTGTTGGAGTTGGGATAGGAGAGACCTACCAGCACTATCTAGAAGATAACTACCCGGAGATTAATGTAGTTACTTATAAAAGCACCGTAGATATTTTTCAAGATATGTTAAACAGAAGGATAAAAGGTTTTGTAACTGATCGATTAGTAGGGTTTTATCAAATCAAAAAAGCTGACACACCTTTTATGGCTACGGGTAGGCTTTTATACAGAGAACGTATTGCAATCCCAATTTTAAAAGAAAGAAAAGCTTTGCTGGCAAAGATAAATAATGCTCTTATTGCGATGAAAAAAAAGGGTGAATTAACGGAAATCAATAAAAAATGGTTTGGGCAAGAGTCAAAGTCTAACAGGAAAGAAAAAAAGATGAAAACAGCTATTATTGCAGAAAAACTTTTGCAAGGTTTTGGAATAACTTTATTTGTTGCGTTTTCTTCAATAATTATGGGATTTTTGCTGTCTATTCCTTTTGGAGTGATTCTTAATAAAAGAAAAATTTATCCTTTGTATTTAGTTGTTCGTACATTTAATGATTTCATTAGGGGGACTCCTCTTTTAATCCAATTATTTTTTATTTATTTTGGAGCGCCTCAAGTGGGAATCATGCTCACTCCTATTTCTGCAGCAATATTTACCTTAACGGTTAATGCTTCGGCTTATATGGCTGAAGTTATCCGTTCCGGGCTTATGTCGGTTGATCCCGGACAAAAGTTAGCAGGTAAAGCTTTAGGATTGACTAATTTTTCTATATTTAGATTTATTGTCTGGCCGCAAGCTTTTAGGATTGCGCTTCCACCCTTGATGAATGCAGTTGTGGCTTTAATGAAAGATACAGCTTTAATTGCTATGATTTCGGTAGGAGAAGTTATCCGTCAGGCCCAATCAATAATAAGTGTCACCTATAATCCTATGAAATATTATTTTATAGCCGCGATTATGTTTTTCATTGTTACTTTTCCTTTGATGAAAATAGCTGGAAGGATAGAAAGGAAGATAAAGAAAAAAGGTTTTGCTAATGCTTAAAATAAAAGATTTAACTTATAGTTATTCCCAAGGAGCAACTGCTTTAATTGATATTAGCATGGGACTTCCCCGAGAGCATATTTTAGCAATTTTGGGAAGAAGCGGCTCAGGCAAAACAACTTTGCTCAAATGTATTGGTAGATTTTTAACTCTCCAAAAAGGCGATATCACTTTAGATGGTGAAAGTATTTATAAGATGGAAAGAAAAAAGTTGCGCCATTTAATTGGAATAGTTTTTCAGCAGCTGTATCTTTTTCCTCATTTAACGATTTTAGAGAATATGTGTTTGGCGCCGGTAAAAGTTTTGAAAAGAAATGAAAGTTCTGCAAAAAAAGAGGCTAAGGAAATGTTAAATAAATTAGGAATCAAAAATTTAGCAGACAGATATCCCTCACAGATTAGCGGTGGGCAAGCGCAAAGAGCAGCAATAGCCAGGGCCTTAATTATGAAACCTCAATACTTGCTTTTGGATGAGCCAACTTCTGCTCTAGACCTAAATACGAGCAAAGAGCTTGGTGAATGGTTGTTAGAACTAAAGGCAGAGACGACTTTTGTGGTTGTTACCCATGATGTTTTGTTTACAAAAAATATAGCTAATTCTGGATTTTTGCTTTCCGAAGGAAAATTAAAAACTAAAGGAAACATGAAGCATATTGTAGATATTTTAGGCCTAGGAGATTACCAAAGGTAATTGACAAATAAACAAAAAGGTGTATATTGACAAGATATGGCGAAAGAAGAATCAATAGAAGCAGAGGGTAAAATTATCGAAGTTCTCGGAAATGCTATGTTTCGGGTAGAATTAGATAACGGGCATAAAATTCTTGCCTATCCCCGTGGAAAAATGCGCAAACATTTTATTCGAATTATAGCTGGGGATAAGGTTACAGTTGAACTTTCACCTTATGACCTAGATAGAGGCAGAATCACCTACCGGCATAAATAATTCCTTCTAAAGTAGAAAAAAGCTAGCTAAAAGTTGAAAATCCCAATTAACATTTTGTTTATTCAAATAAACTAAGTAGATTTAAAAATTATTAGAAAGTGTTATAATAAGTTTTTATATTATTAACTTATATAAATAGGGAGTTGTCATGGATATTAAAATAATTCAAAAACTTAAAAAAACTGCAGATACAAAAATAATACTTTTGGTTATGGATGGATTAGGCGGCTTGCCTGGCAGCCAAGGATTGACGGAGCTTGAGAAGGCAAATACTCCTAATTTAGATAAATTGGCAAAGATTGGAATTTGCGGCCTGCATCAGCCGATTGCAGCTGGGATTACTCCCGGTAGCGGGCCGGCTCACCTTTCTTTGTTTGGTTATAACCCAATTAAATACCAAGTAGGCAGAGGGGTTTTGGCTGCATTAGGAATAAATTTTAATCTTAAAAATGGTGACTTGGCAGCTCGTGGTAATTTTTGTACAGTTAATAAAGAAGGTAAAGTTACAGACCGCAGAGCCGGCAGAATTAGTACCGAAAAAAATAAAGAACTCTGCCAGTTGCTTAGCCAAATTAAGCTAGATAGAGTAGAGGTTTTTGTAGAAACTGTTAAAGAGCATAGGTTTTTACTTGTATTGCGGGGTAAGGATTTATCAGCTGGTATAGCCGATACTGATCCCCAAGTTACCGGCGAACTTCCTCATCCGCCAAAGAGTTTATCTGGGGAGATTAATAAAACTACTAAGTTAATAGAGGAATTTTTAGATGAGGCTAAGAAAATATTGGCTGATCAGCATCCGGCCAATATGGCATTGTTACGCGGCTTTTCAAAACATCCTAGTTGGCCTTCTATGGAAGAAGCCTTTGGCCTAAAATCAGCAGCAATTGCTGGTTATCCTATGTATCGGGGGATTGCGAAATTGTTGGGAATGGATGTGTTAGAGACAGGAGAAACTATAGCCAGTGAAGTTGATACTTTAGAGAAGAATTTCAATGATTATGATTTCTTTTATTTTCATGTTAAAAAAACCGATAGTTACGGCGAAGATGGAAACTTTAAAGATAAAGTAAAAATTATTGAAGAAACTGATAGTTTAATACCAAGAATATTAAAATTAAATCCGGATGTAGTTTTAGTTACCGGCGACCATTCTACTCCTTTTTCTTTAGCCGGTCACAGTTGGCATCCGGTGCCAACTTTACTTTGGTCAAAATATTGCCGTATTGATAGGGTAGAAAAATTTGGTGAAAGGGATTGTCTTAGGGGGGCTTTAGGGCCAAGAATAGCGGCAGTTGATTTAGTACCGCTTGCTTTAGCCAATGCCTTAAGATTAGAAAAATTTGGAGCATAATAAATGAAAAATAAAATATCAATAATTGGAGCCGGAGCGGTAGGAAGTACTTTTGCTTTTCGGCTGATGCTTTCAGGGCTGGTTAAGGAAATAGTATTAGTTGATAAAGATTTAAAAAGAGCAGAAGGCCAGACTATGGACTTAAATCATGGCCTTATGTTTGCCTTTCCGACTGATATTTATGCGGCTGATTTTTCCGGCATAAAAAATTCAGATATAGTAGTTATAACTGCTGGAGCAAAACAATTTTCCGGCCAATCAAGGCTGGATTTAGTTCAAAAAAATACAGATATTTTTAAAAATATTATGCCTAAAGTTGCAAAATACGCGCCGGAGGCTATAATTTTAATAGTTGCCAATCCTGTTGATGTTTTAACTTATGTTGCTTTAAAAATATTAAAATATCCCAAAGAAAAAATATTTGGGTCAGGAACAGTCTTAGATACCTCTCGTTTTAGATACCTTATTAGTGCTCACTGTGGGGTTGACCCTCGTAATGTACAGGCCTATATTATTGGTGAACACGGTGACACAGAACTTCCTGTCTGGAGCAATGCTAATATTGGCGGGATGCTTATTAAAGATTATTGCCCACTTTGCGGCAAAGGCTGCAACTATAGGGATGAACTTGGGAAAATATTTAAGAAAGTAAAAGAGTCTGCATATGAGATTATCGATAAAAAAGGAGCTACTTATTACGCGATTGCTTTAGCTTTAGAAAAAATTGTAGATACGATAATTAGAAATAATAATTCAGTTTTACCGGTTTCGACTTTAATCGAAGATTATTACCAGATAGAAGATGTTTGTTTAGGGATTCCGGCTATGATCAATAATAAAGGAATCGATAGGATTTTGAAAATTAAATTATCAGAAAAAGAGCAGAATAATTTAAAACAATCTGCAGATACTTTAAAAGGGATAATTAAAAAAATTAAAATATAAAAATGATTACAATAGACACAGTAATTTTTGACTTAGATGGTACTTTAATTGATTCAAAACAAGATATTATTGCTGCCGTTAATTATACTTTGGAAAAATTAGGCAATGATTTGAAATCAGTTCAGGAGATTACACCTTTTATCGGAACAGGTTCTAAAGATTTAATCAAAAAATCTTTAGATAAAACAAATAATGATCAAAAGTTAGAGGAAGCTCATTCTATATTTGTGGATTATTTTCGTTCGCATTCTTATGATAAGACTCTTCTTTTTCCGCATGTCAAAGAAGTTTTAGATTATCTAAAAGATAATAATTTATTTATATTAACTAATCGCCGTAAAAGTTTAGCAGAAGAAGCTTTAAAGCATTTTGATATTTATAAATATTTTAAAGATATAAATGGCGGCGATTTAGATGATTGCCGTAAGCCTTCAGCGTGTCCGGTGAATAAATTTTTTGATAGACATAAAATAGATGAAACAAAGAGCATGATTGTAGGAGATATGGATATCGATATAAAAACCGGCAAAGCCGCCGGAATTTATAGCTGCGGTTTTATCTCAGGTATTGGAGACAAAAAAGATATAGAAAAAGCAGGGCCTGATTATTTGATTAAAGATTTAATAGAATTAAAAAATATTATAGCAGTGAGGTGAAAAATGGCTAAAAAAAAGCTAAATAAAGAAAATGAATATAAATTTTCATTTTTAGGGTATTTGCGTAGGTATCTTTTTGCCGGAATTGCCACACTCCTTCCGGTAATAGTCACTATCTTTATTATTAGAATAGTTTTTCGTTTTACTGATAAATTTGCCGGTAAATATATAAACTCTTATCTTCTTAGTAATTATGGTTATTCTATCCCCGGTTTAGGATTGATTGCTACCATTTTATTTTTTATAATAGTTGGTTTAATTTCAAGCCATTTTATTGGCAGAAAGGTTATTCCTTTTTTTGAAAAGTTATTTATAAAGGTTCCTGTAGTTGCAAGTATTTACCCTTCGCTAAAAAGATTGTCTGATTTTTTATTTGGCTCTAGTCAAAAACATAAGTTTAAAAAAGTGGTATTAGTGCCTTATCCCAGCCCAAAATCTTATTCTTTAGGTTTTGTTACCAATGAAGAATTAGGCAATCTAGAGGGTAAAGTTGATAAAGAGCTGGTAACCGTATTTGTCCCTATTGCGCCAACACCTTTTTCCGGGTTTATATTGTTTGTTTCGAAAAAGGAAATAAAATTTTTAAATATTTCAGTAGATTTAGCTATACGTTGTATAGTCTCAGGTGGAGTTATTCCTCCGGTAAAATAATTATCACAATTTACACCTACCTGGTGTGATAAAAGTAAAAAAATATGTGGTTTAGATGGTTGCCCTGGAAGTTTATAATTCGAAAAATTGCCCGTGCTCAAGGATTTCTTGATCCTGTTAACTTAATATCCCAACTGCAGAATTTTTCAAAACCATCGGAAGTTGTTGTTCCTGCCGAATTGATGCGTCTATCTTCAGTACTCCATGCGAGAGGCCTTATAAATAGTCAAGCAATCCAACATAATCTAGATTGGGTTTGGCCTTATTGGGTAGAGAAACAATTTAATCCAAAAAGTTCTTCTTTTATCCCCCGGGCTTTTTCTCTTACTCATATTAACCTGACTCATAGAAATTGGACCGCAATTGGCTTACCTGATATGGAAAGCTTACCGATAGTTGACCCCCGAGGGTTAGTTACTCCTTTTTATGATGGTTGGTCTATAGATTTTTGGATAGTTTCAGAGGGAGGCGATAAGTTATTTCCTTCTAAACTGCAAAATATAGAACAAAAATTAGTTCAGGATAAACTTGTATCGGTTATCACCGAGAGCAAAGAAAAAGGATTATTACTTAAGGCTAAAGCTCAAGTTAAAAGGAACCGAGATAATATTGTTTGTGAAATTTCTGCAAAAGGATTTTTAGCAAAGAAAGGCTGGTTGATTGTAGCTATAAGGCCTTATAATCCAGAAGGTGTAAGTTTTATAAAAAATATCGAGATTAATAAAGATAAAACACAAATAGTTGTTAATCAGAAAAAAGTTATTTTTTTAAATTCAGCTTTTGATAAATATAAGTTATCTAACTATGATCAAGGTGATGTTTCTTGTGACCCCTTATCATTTTCTGATCAAACCAAGATTAGTTGTTCGGTGGAGATGGCAACTGGCGCATTTTTTTATAAAATAGGACCAAATAAAGAAAGAGAAGTTAAACTTAAAATTCCTTTAGAAAAAGTTAAAAAAACTAAAAACAAACAAGGAAATATTCTAAATTATTCTTGGCAAAATTTGGAAAAAAATAGTACCGAAGTAAAAATTGCAAATAAAAAATATCAATATTTATACGATAGTTCTAAAATTGCTTTGATGCTTCATTCCGGAGATAGTTGTTTTGCCGGCCCTTTTACTTATAAGAGATTTTGGATTAGAGATACTGTTTATGCTTTGCAAGCTCTGCTTTATTTGGGCTTAGAAAAAAGAGCCAAGAAGTTGATAAAATTGCTTCTGTCTACGCAAAAAATGAACGGTTATTTTTCATCTCAATACGGGGAGTGGGATTCAAATGGTCAAGTTTTATGGGCGCTTAAGAAATTTGCCCAGCTTACTAATAAAAAAGATTATTCTCATTGGCAAAAATCAATTAAAAATGCTGTTTTCTGGATTGAGAAAAAACGAATGCCAAAAAAAGAAAATTATCCCTACAGCGGGCTTCTTCCCGCTGGCTTTAGCGCTGAACATTTTGGCCCAAATGATTTTTATTATTGGGATGATTTTTGGGCTGAGGCGGGAATCAGGGCAGCTTTATTTTTGAGCGATTCTAAAAAAAATCAGAAACAAAATCGATTATTTAAAAGGTATTTAAAAGATTTAGAAGAATCAATTGGAAAAAGTCTTCAGCTTATAAAAGACAAAACCGGCAAAGATATGATCCCAGCTTCTTATTCAAGACGCATGGATTCAAGTGCAATTGGTTCCTTGGTGGCCGGATATCCTTTAATGCTTTGGCAAGCAAAAGATGTACGTCTATTGGCTACAACTGAATATTTAATAAAAAATTGTTTTTATCAAGGAGCCTTTTTCCATAATATGAGCCATTCAGGCCTTAATCCCTATCTCACTTTATCTATTGCTCAAGTTCTACTTAGAGCTGGTGATGGCCGCTTTCGAGATGTTATTGATTCTGTAGCTAAAATTGCTTCTCCCACTGGAGGTTGGCCGGAAGCAGTTCATCCAAAAACTAAGGGGGGTTGCATGGGCGACGGCCAACATGTGTGGGCAGCAGCAGAGTGGATTTCTATTATTAGAAATTGTTTTGTTAGAGAAGAAGCTAAAAAAAATAAATTAATTCTATGTTCGGGTATTTACCCAAATTGGTACAAAACAGGTGAGTCAATATATATAAAAAATGCACTAACTGTTTTTGGGGAGATTTCTTTAACGATTATTCCTAAAGACACAGTTGAGATTAATTGGCAAGCTAACTGGTATAAAAAATCTCCTTTGGTAGAAATTTGCTTACCAGGATATAAGACAGTTATGAATCAAGGAGAAACTAGTAAAAAAATTATCCTAGAAAAGGAGCAATCATTATGAATATTTTAATGATGACCAATACTTACAAACCGATAGTGGGGGGGTTAGAAAAATCGGTTGAATTCTTGACCAAACAATATCAAAAATTAGGCCATCATATTTTAATCGTTGCTCCTGAATATAAGGGGCAAGCTGAAGAAAAAGGGGTGTTTCGAGTTTCTGCAATTCAGAATTTTAATGGTACTGACTTTTCAGTGGAATTACCGATATCGAAAAAGCTTGATAATAAACTTATAAAATTTAAGCCGGATATAGTTCATACCCATCATCCTTTTTTAATAGGAGATACTGCCCTGCGAACTGCTAAAAAATTTAATATTCCTTTAGTATTTACTCATCATACCTTATATGAACGTTATACTCATTATGTACCGGTTGATTCACCGCTTATTAAAAAATTTACGATTCAGTTAACTGTTGGTTATGCAAACTTTTGTGATTCTGTGATTGCTCCTTCGAGGGCGGTACAGGATTTATTAAAAAAAAGAAAGGTAAAAGCACCAATTGAGGTTATTCCAACCGGGATAAAAGTAAAAGATTTTTTAACTGGTGATGGCAATAAATTTAGGAAAAATAAAAAAATTCCAAAAAATAATTTTGTAGTGGGCTTTGTAAGCCGGATTGCCAAAGAAAAAAACATTTATTTTTTAGCCAAAGTGATAGCTAAATTTTTAAAAGACCAGGAAAATAGCCACTTTCTTATCGTTGGTGACGGCCCTGATAGAGAAGGAGTCAATCAATTTTTTAAAGAGCAAGGCTTAAAAGAAAGAGTTACCTTTACCGGCACTATCAAGGGAAAAGAATTAATAAATGCTTATGCAGCTATGGATGTATTTAGTTTTGCCTCCTTTACTGAAACTCAAGGCTTAGTTGTTCAAGAAGCGATGGCGGCCTCGATACCGGTAGTTGCGATTAATGCTCCTGGGATAGGCGAAGTTATAAAGAATAAGGTAAACGGTTATCTTCTTGATTCAGAAAATAGTAGAGAATTTTATGTTGTATTTAAAAAAATCAAAAAAATGAATAAAACTGAGCTAAAAAAGATGAAAAATAAAGCCCATCAAACTGCAGTTAGTTTTTCTCTTGATAATCAAGTAAAAAAAGTATTGGAATTATATAAAAAATTAATTTCAGAAGAGCCTCAAAAAAAGGAAAAGGAAAATACCTCTTGGCAGGAAGCAAAGAGGTTAATTAAAGCTGAAATTGCCTTAGTAAAAAACTTTACCCAAGCCACTCAAAAAGCCTTCAAATCAAAAAAATTCTTGTAGACGTCCTATTTTTGTCAAAAGTAGGACGTCTATATATGCTTATTTAGGTACACCCCACTCTTTAGTTACGAGCCGGGGGGTAAGAGTCTTTATAGCTGAGAATCCTTGTGATAAAGTTAATGCGAAAAAATAGATAAAATAGGTTTTTTTATGTAAGACATTGATTTTCAAGCTCTTATGCTAGAAGTTGTTTTTTAATAAAAATCTTGTTATATTCCTAAATATTTGTATAATATAAATATCTAGCCTTTCATCTAGCTCACGCCAAAGTAAAAAAATATTGTTTTTATGATTAAACCTGTTATTTAGCGAATAAATTTACGAGGAGGAAAATTTTGACTTTTGATAACAAAAGACAACACGATATTATTGCTAAGATCTCTCCTAAGGATGCTGCTCTAACTAGGTGGAAAGACTACAGATGGCAGCTTAAGCACTCAGTAAAAGATATTGAGTCCTTTAAAAAGTTGACTGGAATTGAATTCGATAAAAAAGAAAAAAAACAAATAAAAAAAACTTTAGCTAAATTTCCTTTATCCATTACTCCTTACTATGTGTCTCTTATCGATAAAAAAGGGTATAAGAATGATCCTATATTCAAGCAGGCTTTTCCTTCTCCCGAAGAACTAATTATAAACAAATGCGATATGAAGGATCCTTTATCTGAAGAAAAAGATAGTCCAGTTCCGGGGGTTACTTATCGTTATCCAGATAGAGTTTTGTTTGAGATAAGCAATACTTGTTCTATGTATTGCCGGCATTGTACTCGGAAAAGAAAAGTAGGTGAAGTTGATTCTATCCCGGATAAAAAAAGACTGCGCCAAGGAATAAATTATATAAAAAAAACTCCTAAAGTAAGGGATGTGCTTTTATCGGGGGGAGATCCATTCATGCTGTCTGATAGTTACCTTGATTGGGTCTTAACTGAAATTCAAAAAATTTCTCATGTTGAAATAATACGAATTGGTACCAGAATGCCGGTTGTTTTACCTTATCGGATAACTGATGATTTAGTAAAAATGTTAAAAAAGCATCACCCAATCTGGATAAACACTCATTTTAACCATCCCAGGGAGATTACAGTTTCGGCTCAAACAGCTTTGGCTAAATTGACTGATGCCGGGATTCCGCTTGGCAACCAAAGCGTGCTTTTAGCAGGAGTTAATGATTGTCCGCGGATAATGAAAAGCTTAGTCCATAAACTTGTTCAAAATAGGGTCAGGCCGTATTATATGTATCAATGTGATTTATCAGAAGGCCTTAGCCATTTCAGGACTCCGGTAGGTAAAGGCATTGAAATCATTGAGAATTTAATTGGCCACACTACGGGTTTTGCTGTTCCTACCTATATAGTGGATGCGCCCGGAGGCGGAGGTAAAATTCCGGTTATGCCTAACTATATAATTTCTTGGTCTACCAATAAAGTGATTTTACGAAATTATGAAGGAGCTATTACCACTTATAAAGAACCTGATTCATATAAACCTATATTTTGTGATCGTAATTGTAGAGATTGTAAGTTACACTTGAAATTAGAAGGGGCAAAGGAATATAGCGCAACTGGTATTGCAAAATTGCTTTGTGATTATGATGAATCAATTGCTTTTACTCCTAAGGGG
>JAIPHS010000052.1 GCA_021735105.1 Candidatus Omnitrophota bacterium | reverse complement strand
AACGTTTCAGTCTATTAAAGGCATTGAATAGAGGGCTGGTTCCTTCTATATATTTTTCTGACTCACCGGATGAAGACCTAAAAGCTTATGCAAATGATTATCTAAAAGAAGAAATTGCCGCCGAAGGCCTAACCAGAAATGTACCGGCTTTTAGCAGATTTTTGCAAGTTGCCGCGCTTTGTAATGGATTAATGATAAATTACACCAATATATCTAATGATTCTCAGGTGCCTTCGAGCACTGTTCAAGAGTATTTTCAGATATTGCGTGATACTCTTATCGGGTTTGATTTGCCGGCTTGGAAAAAGAGCCGCAGAAGAAAACCGATATCTACTTCTAAGTTTTATTTTTTTGATGTAGGTGTTGTGCGTTATCTGCAAAATTGTTCTCAGTTAAAGAAAGGATCTCCGGAATTTGGGGCTGCCTTTGAAACCTATCTAGCTCATGAATTAAAAGCTTTCTTAGATTATAACAATATGGGTAATCTTTATTATTGGCGGTCAAAATCAGGCTATGAAGTCGATTTTATTATCAATGACAGTACAGCTATTGAGGTAAAAGCAAAAACCAATATTTCTCCCAGGGACCTGCGCGGGATAATGGCTTTGAAAGAAGAAAAAAAACTTAATAATTATCTGGTAGTAAGCTTGGAGAAACGGCCAAGAGTTATATCCGGCGTGCATATTCTGCCGTGGGAAGATTTTCTTAGCCAGCTTTGGGATGATGCTTTTAGTTAAACTAAAGAAGCATAGCGCAAGGCGCAAAGTGCCTAGCGAATAAAACAGGATGAGAGATAACGGAGCGTCGAACGTTGAACGATGGATAAAACAATTACAATAGTTTCCGGCTTGCCTCGCTCTGGCACTTCGATGATGATGAAGATGTTGGAAGCCGGCGGCATCCGGCCCTTGATCGATAACTTGCGTCAAGCTGACCCCGATAATCCCAAAGGTTATTATGAGTATGAGCGGGTTAAAAAGATTAAAGATGACCAAGATTGGTTGAAACAGGCAGAAGGTAAAGCGGTGAAGATGGTATCGGCCCTATTAAAGCATCTACCCAAAAATTATCAATATAAAGTAATCTTTATGGAGCGAAAGATGGCTGAAATCTTAGCCTCGCAAAAAAAGATGCTTATCCGTCAAAATAAACCAACTGACGCTATCCCCGACCAAAAAATGGCGCAACTTTACCAAAAACATCTCACAAAGGTTAAAGCTTGGCTCAAAGAACAGGATAATATTGAATTTATTGATATAGATTACAATCAAGCCTTGAAAAATCCTTCTGAAATTATAAGAAAGATAAAGGCTTTTCTTTCTCATAACCTGGATACAAGCAGCATGGTTGGTATAATCGACAACTCTCTCTACCGCCAGCGCCAATGATCTGTACTATTTACAAAGAATATTGGCAAACGAAAAAAAACAAATTTTTGAGCGCTTTATGATTTTAACAGGAAAATGGAGTTAAGAAAATCGACGAGCCGCGGAGCGCTGGGAGGAGATTTTTAGGCATTTTTCTGTGTTTCTAGCTAAAAATTGCAGAAAAAATCATACCAGCGCGGAAAAAATTTTGTTTTTTGAGTATTTGTAAGCACATCTCTTGAATTATACAATTGATCTAAAGCGTTGGATGTCGCACGTCGAACGAACCCCTTGACAACTTGTTTACATATGTTATCATTATATTGTATAAATTTATTACAAATGTAAAGGTTATAAAAGGTTAAAATTATAAAAATGAAAATACCCGAATTTTCTGATCAAGAAAAGTTAGAAAAAATATTAAGTAAAACCGGGACTTCCTTAGCTAACCTCGCCAAAAGCTTAGAAATGCCTTATGTTACAGTTTGGCGTTGGTTGAAGAAAGGTGTAAAACCCCATCCCCGCCAAAGCCGGGATATAGACCAGCTATTTAAAGAGTATATTGACTTAAGAGAAATTGTATTGTCTCTTCGCAAAAAGTTTCCTAATCCTATAGAAACTCTAAAAAATAATCCGGAAACCCGGCAAAATTTTATTTTACAGATGACTTACCACTCTGATGCAATTGAGGGGAGCCGCCTTACTCTTAAAGAAACAGAACTTGCTATGGCCGGCCAAAAGGTAAAAGGGAAAGAGATTTTTGAAATATTGGAAGCGATTAATCATAAAAATGCAATGAATTATATGTTTGAAGTAATTAAACCGGGATTTAAGATAAACCTTGATTATATTTTAAAGCTGCACAGTATAATTATCTATAATTTTAATGATAAACTTCCTGGCAAATTCCGTACCGGTTATGTTAATTTAACCAATACTGAAAAAAAGCTTCCTTCGGCCCAGGAAGTTCCTTTACGGATGGATAATTTAATAAAAAATATTAACCATTATGGCAAAGACCCTGTTGGAAAAATTACCAAAGATCATTATCAATTTGAAGAAATACACCCTTTTTTTGATGGAAACGGCCGGGTAGGAAGATTAATCATGGCAACTCAGCTCTTAAGTCAAGGCTTTGCCCCGGCTGTAATAAGAATAGAAGATAGGTATAATTATTACATGGCTTTAGGCAAGGCTGATTATGGTAATTATGACAATATCGTCCAGATGGTCTGCGACAGCATTATGATGGGGTATAAGCTATTAGCATTTTAAAGGGAAACAGGTGTGGCTCTTTTTTCCCTAAATATGTCTTGAAATTTAGTTATAACCAAACTATAACACTTATTATGAGTAAAGTAATGTATACGCCTTTACAGTTAAGCGACTTTGGTGACCGCGGGGGTCAACAAGCGGTAAATTGGCCTTTTTGTTGATATTATGAGGCGGGTAAGAATTTTACACAAAAAAAAGGGTTTATCTGATAAAATTTACACGATTTTATAAGTATTTTCTTGACTTTTTTACACGTTTTTGGGAGAATTAAGATATGAAAAGGGATATTTATAAACGATTGCTAGAGTGGAAAGATAATTCTTTGCGGAAGCCTCTAATTTTAAAAGGGGCTCGTCAGACAGGAAAAACTTATCTTTTAAGAGAGTTTGGCCAAAAAGAGTTTGAATCTGTAGCCTATTTTAATTTTGAAGAAGAACCAGCCCTAAAAGGCCTTTTTGCCGACAGCCTTAATCCTGAAAAGATTTTGGAAAAGTTGTCAATTTATAGCGAAAAAAATATAAAACCGAATAAAACTCTTATTTTTTTTGATGAAATTCAAGAATCGCCTCGGACACTAACTTCCCTTAAATATTTTAGTGAATTAAGTCAAAAATATCATATAGTATCAGCCGGCTCTTTGCTGGGAATTCAGATTGAGGGGGGTTCTTCATTCCCTGTTGGTAAGGTAAGCTTCCTTGATTTATATCCGTTCTCTTTTGGAGAATTTTTAAGCGGGCTGGGTAAAAAGAAACTGAGAGGCCTGCTCGAAACTGTTTCGGAGTTGAAACCGGTTGAGGATATTTTTCATCAGGAATTAATAGAAGATTTGAAATTATATTTTTATGTGGGGGGAATGCCGGAAGCTATAAAACGTTATAACGCAGGCAAAGACTTGAAAAAAGTACGGGAAGTTCATGAGGAGATATTACAGGGATATTTGGATGATTTTGGCAAACACACCAGTAAACCGGAAGCTATTAAACTTGTTAATACCTGGCAGGCGATACCAGTTCAGTTAGCAAAAGAAAATAAGAAGTTTAAATATTCTGAAATTTCAAAATATGCCCGGGCAAGAGAGTATAATAATATAATTACTTGGCTTGAAAGTGCCGGTTTGGTTTATAAGTCATACCAGATAGAAGTGCCTAAATTACCGCTTGGCGGGTATAGGAAGGAAAATATCTTTAAATTATTTTTGTTGGATGTAGGGTTGCTGGGAGCGATGTTAAAGTTGTCTCCTAAGTCTATTATTGAGGGCAATGCTTTATTTTCAGAGTATAACGGAGCCTACACAGAGAATTTCGTTGCTCAGGAATTAATAGCTTCTGGATTTAGGGATCTTTATTATTGGGCTAGCAAGGCAACAGCTGAGGTTGATTTCCTTGTTTTATATGAGGATAAGATTTATCCGCTGGAAGTAAAAGCCGGCACCGGAAGGCGTAAGAAAAGTTTGAAGATTTATGGCCGATTCTACGATTCTGTGCTTTCGATGGCGACGGCGCGTAATTTTAAACAAGACGGAGAAATTCATAATTACCCACTATATGCTGTTAAGAAGTTTCCTGGGTTAAGTAGGACATAGGTCCTTGATTATGTATATTATAATTGATTTAGAAGCAACCTGTCGGTGCACTTCCAACAAAGGTGAAAATGAAAAAAAATAATAACATAAATCTTAAAAAAGTTCCTCCAAAATTTAAATCTATCATAAGAAAAATGGTAAAAATTATCTTAGCTGAATCAAAAGATACTCGAGCTATAGTTTTAATTGGAAGCGTAGCAGATAATACATATAAAAAGTCCTCGGATATTGATTTAGTTTGGGCTAAAAGCCATAAAATAGGTTATAAAAGACAGGGCAAGATGGAAGAAAGATTAAATTCCTACAGTCAAAGAAAAATTCAGTTAGTTCCTTTTACTACTAAGCAGATTCTATGGCATTTTGCTTCTGCTTCTACTATGGCACATTCAATACAGCAGGGAATAGTTATTTATGGGAAAGAGGACAGGCTTATCTCAGAGTTTCTTGCAAAAAAACTCCATTTGCCTACAAGAGAATGGATGAAACATTGGTTTAGCCATTGGCTTAGAAGGTATAGATGGGCAAAAGATTCTATTAAACGAGAAAAGCAATATCACAAAAAATACTGTAAAGGAGATTGTCATTGCACTGTATTTGATGATATTGCCAGGGTTTCTGTAAATTTTACAATTTTGTATTTAGAGACTCAAAATATCATCCCGGTTAGCAAAAACCAGATATGGCAAAATATCCAAAAGCTTTCTTCAAAATTAAACCGGGAAGTTTTAGAAGGAATAAAACTAGCTTTAAAATTTAGTGGAAAAGACAAGTATTTAACACTAGCTCAAGCTGATAAAATTCTAATTAGCGCAAATTATTTGAAAAAGAACCTTGAAAAAAATACTTAAAAATGGAGTTAAGCTGGATAAGATAAAAAAGCTAAAATCCGTAGCGAATATTTCTTTTGCAAGCAGCGTTGAGAAGCGAAAGAAACATTGAACGTTGAACGTCGCACGTTGAACGAATCTCTTGACTTCTCATAAATAAAGCCGTAAAATAGTTCAATACTTGAACAGGTCTGCTTAGAAGCAATTTATCGATCGGCGCAGACAGTCCAAAGTCCGATGTCCAACGTCCAATGTCAAAAGGGGAAGAAGCCTAATAATATGAAAATAGATAGGTTTGAAGATATTCAGGCATGGGAAGAAAGTAAGAATTTAACAAATTCAATTTATGAAGTTTGTAAAGGTAATTTGTTCTTTAAAGATTTCGGCTTAAAAGACCAGATACAAAGAGCCTCAGTCTCAATTATGGCTAATATCGCTGAAGGTTTTGATTCAGCTTCAGATATAGAATTTATAAAATTTTTAGTCTATTCAAGAAGATCTACTAGTGAGGTTCAATCACATTTATATGTTGCCTTAGATCAAAAATATATTACAAAAGATACTTTTAATAAATTATATCAAGAATGCAAAAAAGTAAAAAGTCTAATTAGTGGTTTTATTAGATATTTAAAAAAAACATAAGACGTTGGACTTTGGACCTTGGACATTGGACTTTATGAACAACACCAATCAAACACCTCACACACGTGAAGAAGCCTTCCAGATCCTGCGTATGCTCTCTAACGGCAAGCACCTCAATCAACGCCAGCTTTCTTCGAAGTTGGGTTTTTCACTGGGTAAAACCAACTATCTACTCAAAAGCTTGGCCAAAATCGGCCTAATCGAACTTAAAAATTTCAGCACCAAAAATAAAAAAACAAAAAAAATAAGATACCTCCTAACCAAAAAAGGCCTAAAACAAAAAATAGACCTAACCTATAAATACATGAAGCAGAAAGAA
Source organism: Candidatus Omnitrophota bacterium (assembly GCA_021735105.1). Classification (GTDB taxonomy): domain Bacteria; phylum Omnitrophota; class Gorgyraeia; order Duberdicusellales; family 4484-171; genus PXAH01. The sequence continues at coordinate 350 of JAIPHS010000052.1, read as the reverse complement.
TCCGAGTACAGAGAGCTAAAGAAAGAGCTGGAGAGGATAGAAGTTAGATGTTAGAAATAATCTATCATCTAATAAAGCGTATCAGATATTAATCTGTGTTAAACTAATTAATCATGACAAGCAAAGAATTACAAAAAAATATAATTGAAACAATAGTTAGATACAAACGGCCGGAGAAAATAGTCATTTTTGGTTCCCGTGCTCAGGGTAATTCTCAGAAGACTTCTGATATCGACATAGCTATTTTCGGCAAAGATTGGACAGATAAAGATATTAATCTTATAAAATTTAATTTAGACGAAAATATTAAAACACCTCTAAAATTTGATGTGCTTAACTTTTATACTCTT
>JAIPHS010000051.1 GCA_021735105.1 Candidatus Omnitrophota bacterium | reverse complement strand
TACTTTTTCATCTTCTGACATCCTTCTTTCGGCTTTTCCGTATACCCCCGCACTTGACGCATAAACTAAAGGGATATTCTTTTGGATACAAAAATCAAAAATATTCCTAAATCCATTATAATTTATATTTACCATTTTAGCATCATCGGCTAAAGTCGTATCAGTAATCGCCGCCTCATGAATAACCGCATCTACTTTGGGAATGCTTTTAGCAAAATACTTATCTGTAACATCTCCGCAAATCACTTCTGCGTTTGTATTTAAAAGATTGCGGTAGTCACTATGAGAAAAATTATCAAATGCAACGCTATCTATTGATTCTGATTCTAGGTACTTTATAATATTTGCACCAATAAAACCTGCAGCGCCAGTTACTAAAACCCTCATTTTTACTCCCCTTCTAATTTCTCAATTCTTTTCTCTAACCTATGTAATACTTCAATCACCGGATCAGGCAATTTATTATGATCTAATTCTATACCACTTATTTTTTTTCTGGGTGAAGACAATACTGCCCTGCCGGGAACGCCAACCACAGTAGCTTTTTTGGGAACCTCATTTATAACTACCGAACCAGCTCCAATTCGAGCTTTATCTCCTACCTTTATTGGCCCAAGAAGTGTAGCTCCGGCTCCGATAACTACTTTATTACCAATTGTAGGGTGTCTCTTAACCCGTTTGCTTGAGACACCACCTAAAACAACTCCCTGATAGATTAAAACATCTTCTCCGATTTTAGTTGTCTCTCCTATAACCACTCCCATTCCGTGGTCAATAAAAAATCGCCTGCCAATTTCAGCACCAGGATGAATCTCTATGCCGGTAATGAATCTTCCCAAGTGAGACAGCAAACGAGCCAACAATCTAAAATCCTTTTTCCATATCCAGTGAGAAACCCGATGAAGCCAGATAGCATGAAGCCCCGGATAACAAAAAATTACCTCAGCAACACTTCGTGCAGCAGGATCTTCACGAAAAGTATTATCAATATCTTCTCGTATTCTTTGAAATATTTTCATAGCTTTTTAAGGAAATTAAATTAAAGGTTAAGGCGTTACAACTACCCTAGGTTTGGTTTTGTACCTTTATGCTTCTTTTTCCTTCTCCGCCATCTAATTTTGCGTTTTCTTTTTTGTGGCATAACTGTATTAAAATAATCGCTAATTGTTAAAATGTCAAATGTTTTCTGTTAAAAATTTTTTTAATTTTATAAAAGCTCTGTATCTATGGCTTATTTTATTTTTTTGTTTAGGTTCTAATTGAGCTGTAGTTTTATTAAATTCAGGTAAAAAAAATAAAGGATCATAGCCAAATCCATTGGCTCCTTCTAATTTATTATGAATCAATCCTTTTAGTTCACCTTGAAACCGGGCTATTTCTTTCCCTTTTTTTGCTAAAACAAGCCAGCAAATAAATTTTGCGATTCGATTTTCTGAAGATACTTCTTTTAGCTGATTAAGTAATTTAAGGTTATTTTTTGAATCAGTCGAATCCTTACCGCTATAACGCTTTGAATAAATTCCCGGTGCTTCTTGAAGATGCTGAACACAAAGCCCTGAATCTTCACCAACCACATAGTCATTACTATGGACCTGCGAAACAGTTAAGGCTTTCTTTTTTGCGTTTTCATAAAAAGTATTTCCATCTTCATCTATTTCAAATTCATCTGATAGATCATCGAGTGAAACTATCTCAAAAGAAACATCTGATAAAATATTTTTTATCTCTTCTGTCTTTGATTCATTTTTAGTTGCAATAATTAAACGCATTATTAAGTTAACTATTTAAGATATAGTTGGATATTATCTTTAAATAGATTTTTTTGAAAATCTATTATCTCCCCTATGCCTTTTCTAGCTAATTGCAATAAGGCATCTAAATCTTTTTGAGAAAAAGTACTATTTTCTCCGGTACCTTGAATTTCAATAAAATCTTCTTTTGAATTCATCACTACATTCATATCAACGTCAGCCTGAGAATCTTCGTTATAATTTAGGTCTAAAAGATATTGGCCTTTAGATACCCCAACACTAGTTGCCCCTAAAAGATAATTAAGTGGCATCTGATCAATCTCTTTACGCTTGCAAAGATAGGCTAGGCAATCCACTAAAGCAATAAAGCCTCCAATTATAGAAGTTGTCCGGGTACCCCCGTCAGCTTGAATAACATCACAATCAACTCTTATAGTCTTTTCTTCCAATTTATCTAGATCAACCGCGCTTCTTAAAGACCTGGCAATAAGTCTCTGGATTTCCATGGTCCTGCCGGATATCCTATCACGAGGAATTCTATTTTCTGTAGAAGCAGGAAGCATCCTGTATTCAGCTTTTATCCATCCGGAATTTGATCCTTTTAGAAAAAAAGGTACCTTTTTTTCAAGGCTTGCCGCGCAGATAACTTTAGTATTACCTTTTTGAATCAAACAAGATCCTTGCGCATATTTTATAAATTTTCTTTCAACTTTGATATCTCTCAGCTGGTCAGGTTTACGCCCTTTTTCTCGCATTATATCTCCTTTTTTAATAATATTTACAACTTATAAATACTCTTTCCTCTAGAATCAATTCCTACAATTAAAGGAAAATTTTTTACCTCTAACCGGTATATAGCTTCTGTGCCTAGTTCAGGAAAACAAATGAGTTTTTTTGCTAGAACAAATTTAGACAGCATCGCCCCACAGCCAGAAGGAGCTAGAAAATAAGCTGCTTTGTGTTTTTTAATTAATACTTTTACCTCTTGACCTCTCCGGCCCTTTCCCACCATTGCCAAAAGACCTTTTTTAAGCAGCGGTTCAACAAATAAATCCATCCTGTTTGAGGTGGTTGGCCCGCATGAACCAATGACTTTATCAGGAGGAGTCTCGGTCGCTCCACAATAATAAATAATTTTATTTTCTAAATTAATCGGCAACTTTTTTTTAGTTTGAATCGCCTCAACTAATCTTTGGTGAGCTTGATCTCTTGCAGTGTAAAATATACCGGAAAACAAAATCTGTTCTCCGGCTTTTAATTTTCTGATTGCACCTTTATCTTGAGATATATTTATTATTTTCATTTTATCCTCAGAGTAGCACTGCGCAAGGCATGGCAGCTTATGTTTACTCCTACCGGTAAACCAGCGATATGAGTTGGGATTTTTTTAATTTTGACAGCTAAAGCAGTGGATTTACCCCCCAAGCCCATCGCTCCAATATTTAATTTATTTATTTTTCTCAATATCCTCTTTTCCAGGCTATCCAAATATTCATCACTATTAGCTATATCAACTCTGTCTATTAATGCTTTTTTTGCTAAAAGAAGAGCTTGGTCAGCAGTTCCACCAATACCAACTCCAACAAAAAAAGGCGGACAACTTTCCGGACCAGCTTGCTTTATACAATTTAGGATAAAATTTTCGATTTGACTAATATCAGCTGTAGGGTTAAACATTTTCAGTTGCGTTTTATTTTCACTACCAAAACCTTTAGGAAAAAGAGTCACTCTTATTCCTTCGATCTTTGGCGAAAACTGAATATGAGAAATAATCCCCTTATATTTTGGTTTTTTTCTCAATAAAGGATCTGTCATTGAGCGACGCAGGTAACTTTTCTGATAATATTTAACAACTTCCTTTTTAATTTTATTAACCAAAGAATAAGTTATATTTTGATTCTTACCTGCCTCAATAAATAATACCGGCAAACCGGTATCCTGACATAAGGCAAGTTTACCCTTTTTGGCGGCTTTTGCGTTATCAAGGATCCAGCCTAAAGCTTGTTTGGGCAGTTTTTGCTTTTCTTCTCGAAAGGCTTTACCAATAACTTTCTTTAGATCATAACGTAAAGAGAAACTGGCTTTTTCTACAAGTTTCTTTATTTTTTTAGAAATATCTTTTGAATCTTTTCTCATTTTATTCCTATCTTTCTATGCAATTGAGACATAATTTTAACAGAAATTGAATTATTTATGCACTTTTTTTTAAAATCACTTAATTTTTTTTCTAATAAATGTTCATCAGGATTTTCCGGTTGCAAAATTAATAATAAATCTGGTTTATTTTTTTTAATTATCTCTACTGTTTTATCTAAGTCTGCCATGGTAGTGCTTTTTCCGATAACTGCCTTGGCAAATAAATTAGTTTTTTTAGCAATTTTAATAAATTTTTGATGCATATCCCAAAAAGGCAACTGGCCTGTTGATGAAGGAAACTTGAAATCCATCGAAATTAAATCAACTGAATCAATAATCTTAGCTAAACTTTTATACAAAACCCCATTGGTTTCAAGATAAATAATTTTCCCTGATCTTTTTAAAATAGCAGCTAAATCCTTTATAAAATCAACTTGTAATAATGGTTCTCCCCCGGTTAAGGATAGCGAATGAAAACTACCGAGACTATCTATATTCTTTATCACTTGATCAACCCGCATTAATTCATAAGAATTTTGTTTTGTGTCGCAAAACTTACAATTTAAATTGCAGCCAAAAAAACGGACAAAAACCTGTACCTTCTTCTGCCATATCCCTTCGCCTTGAATCGATTTAAATATTTCACCAATTTTTGCTAATTTCATATGCTTACCTTAACAATTAGCTTTTTAACAATGGGTCCTTTAGGCCCAGCTGGTTGAATCCATTAATCCGAAAACGGCAGCTATCACACTTTTGACACGGATACCTTTCTCCATTATAACATGACCAAGTATACTTAAAAGGCACACCCAGCTTTAAGCCTACTTGTATTATTTCCTTTTTATTCTTATCTATTAGAGGGTAATGAAGCTTGATTCTTTTTCCGACTATTCCTAGATTAATTGCTTGATTGAATTTTTCTAAAAAATTTTTTCGGCAATCTGGATAACCCGAATAGTCCTGAGTATGAGCCCCAATAAATATTGCCTTTGCCCCTATAGATTCAGCAAAAGAAGCTGCATAACTTAAAAAAATTATATTCCGCCCCGACACATAAGTTGAAGGAATTTTACCTGAGAAGCTTTCCGGTACTTTTTTAGCTTTATTAGTTAAGCTTGATTTTGACCAGGGAATTTTAACTGCTACAACTCTGTAATCAACTTTAGCAATTTCTGCTATTTTCACTGCAGCTTTAATTTCTTTTTTATGTTTTTGCCCATAATCAAAGATTAAGGCTTTGATTAAAAAATTTCTCCTTTTAGCCAAAAATAAGGTAGTTGCTGAGTCTAGCCCTCCGGAGAAAAGGATGATGGCTTTCTCTTTTTTCATATCTATTTTTTATTTGAATAAGTAGCGCAGGAATTATCAGTTTCCCATACCCTAACCTTATCTAATTGACAATTTGAGGGCAATTGTCTATTTATCTTTTCATATATGTATTGAGCAATTATCTCAGAGCTAGGATTATTAACTTTAAAATATTCTAGATCATTTAGGCATTTATGATCTAACTCCGCGAGAACTAAGTCAGTTATTTTTTTTAGCTCTCTAAAATCAATAACCATCCCTAATTCATTGAGCTCTTTTGATTCAACCACTACTTCTACTTTCCAATTATGGCCATGCAAAACTTCACAACTTCCTTTGTATTGAGCCAGATAATGGGCGGAACTAAAACTTTTTAGAATTTTTACTTTATACATTTATAATCTTTATCTCCGCTACTGCTTTCTTTAAAAATAATTTAGCAAATTTGGTGAAGTTTTTTGACTCATCGCTCAAGCAAAGCTTTTTGCTAACTTTAGACTTTTTCTCATTGGCTAATTCAAAATGATCTAAAACTTCTTTGGCGTGATTTGCTACTTCTTGGGCCGAGTTAACTATGGTAACCCCTTGCAGGTATTTAGCAATTTCTTTTTTTAATAACGGATAATGGGTACACCCTAAAATGATAGTATCGATTTTTTTCTTTTTAAAATCTTCTAAATACATCTCAACTACTTTTTCGGTAATTTCTCCGCCCACCAGGCCTTCTTCGACTAGAGGAACGAATAAGGGGCAGCTCTTTGAAAAAATTTTAATTTTTTTATTTTTTTTAGTAATATTTTTCTGATAAGCCTTGCTTTCAATAGTCGCTTTTGTCCCGATGATTCCTATTTTACCAGAAGTTACCGCCAAGGCCTTGTTTATGCCTGCTTCTATTACACCAATAATTGGTATGCGGAAAATATCATTAAGATAATCAAGAGCTAAGGCCGATGAACTGTTGCAAGCAACTACAACCATCTTAACCTTTTCCTGAAGCAGAAAGAGTATATTCTCAACACTAAATTTTTTTATGATTAGCTCAGACTTATTGCCATAAGGCACTCTGGCAGTATCCCCAAAATAAACAATATTTTCATTAGGCATTAATTTCCCAACTTCATTTAAAACAGTTAAGCCGCCAATACCCGAATCAAAAATACCAATTGGTTGATTTTTTATCATAATCCTAAAATCATTGAAGCAATCTGAAAATAAATAAATACTCCAAAGACATCTACAATGGTCGTAATCATTGGGCCACTCATTAAAGCCGGATCTAGCTT
>JAIPHS010000050.1 GCA_021735105.1 Candidatus Omnitrophota bacterium | reverse complement strand
TTTTTTTGATTTTTTTCATTTATCTTTAAAAAATATTGGTATTCTTTATCGGTCAGCCTAACATCTAACCCGTGTAAAGCATTATGAATTTTTTTAGTTATAGTAAAAAAATAATCTTCAGCATCTAAAGTATCCCAACCAACCGACACTCCTAAATCTTTCATCAAAGGAATCATTCGGGATAATATTTCAGCAACTCCTCCGCCAAATCGTGTTGAATTTATGTTTTGAATTTTTTTATCCGCTAATTTGCCGGCTACCAAATAAAGTTCATCTACAATTTGTTTTCCCACTACCGGGATATATTCTTTTATTGATTTCATTTTTGTATGTATTTTCTTGTTAAATGAATAATCTTTCTTCGCAAACCTTCTAGAGTATGGGTATAAGGGTCCAACGACGCGATTTGATCAGCTAACCTCCCAAACCCATTATCTTTTAACCAGCGTGAAAAATCATTTTCATGTTTTTGCAGTCTCATTCTAGCTTCAAACATATGAAAATAAAATGAATGAATTGTAACCTGATTAAGACAATCAATAAACTCATCTAAATTATTCGCCTTAAAGGGTGTATTTAAAATAAACATCTTAGAAGACATAAAGTTAAATTCTTCTCCCGGGATACAATCACGTAAAGAAGAGGTATCTTTAAGATAAGCTTCAATAATTTTTATAAATTCTTCTCTCAAAAGTTCTATATCTTTAAACTGAAATATTTCAACACTAGCTATCATCTCACCTAACCGCTTTAAGCCCAAAGAAGCTGTAATCCAATAACTAAAATCATTAGGATGTTCAGGAGAAAAGTATATATGTTGTTCTAGAAACCTGTGAGTATGGTGGTAAATACTTGCAGCAGAAACAAATTTGGTATTTTTAACCAGTTGTTCTAAGTTTTTTGCTTTTTTGCCTAACAGCTCAATCTGGTTAATGCGAGTTCTAAAAATAAAAGGGTTCATTGGCTAAAACTATTGCCAATTTTTAAGGCAAGTTTAATACGATATTATAAAAGGTTTGATATACATCTCTTCTTCCAATAATTCCAGTTATTTTCCTACCTTGGATAACTGGTAAACTCTGAACATTTTTGTATTTCATTATAGATATTATTTCATCTAAGTTCGTAGTCTTTTTTATAGTTATAGGTTCTTTTGACATTGCATAACTTACTTTTGGGTCTGAAGTTATATTTGAATTTTGTTGGATCACATTGCCGGATTCTATCATATCCATAACTAAAAACAGGTCCTGGTCACCGATTAACCCGGTGAGTTTCCCTTTTTTATTTATAACCGGCAAACCACTTACTCTTTTTTTAACCATAATTTTTGCTGCATCAGATAAATGTTTATCCTCCTTTATAGTCAAGACATTTCTAGTCATAATATCTTTTGCTTTAATTGATTTAAGCCTTTTTTTAAGAATATCTAATTTTGTTTTTCCTTTATTTTTGGCCATATTATCCTCCTTAGAATCTAACTACATTTAGTTTTGCATGTTTTGTTGCTTTATTCAACAAGATTTCTATCCGGCTGGTTTTACTTACAAAATCAACAGATCCTAATTCATCAAAGGTATCCTTTAGGCCGCCTTTACTAGAATAAATTAAAATTGGTATACTTCTTAAATATTTTTTTGCCTTAACTTCTTTAAACAACCGGAAGCCATTCATGCCTCCTTGAAGAGAGACAGCCATTATTATTAAATTAATCCATTCAGATTTTAAAATTTGGAGAGCTTCTTTAGCTCTTGTAACTCTTCTGACTAAATATCCCTTATCTTTGAGCCTACTTTCTAATACCTCTGAATCCGCTATATCTCCATCAACAATTAATATTTTTTTATACATTATCTCTTTGATTTTTTTCTTGATAAACTTTTGTTTCTTTTTCTTAAAATAAAAACTATAGGTTTTACCCAAACTAAGATAATGCAGCTTGCCGCAAATTTCAACCGGAACAAAACAAAACTTTGACTTATCCCCTTTTATATGTAGTTTAATTTGATTATTTTCTAAAACAACAAAAACTTGATAACCCTGATAGTAGAAATTATAATTAATTTTAGTCAGTTCTTCAGGAGGATTAGGATTAATTCTTATCCTATTTTCAAAAGGCCAGACTCCGCAAAACCCACGCATAACCATATCAATAGATCCACCCATCACTCCGGCATGTATCCCTTCAGGGGTAGTTCCTCCTTGTGTATCATAAATATCAGACTTAAGAACTTGCTGGAACCAATACCAATCCTCTCCTTTTTTATCAATCAAATTTGCCAAGTAACAATGAACAACTTTACTTAAAGTTGAACCGTGAGAGGTCCTTTTGATATAATAATTATAGTTTTTCTTTAAAATGCTAAAATCTATACTATACCCTAATCTTTTGAAAAGTTCTTTGGCTTCGGAAAAATAAAGAAGATAAAAAATCATTAAAACATCAGCCTGTTTTGCCACCTTATATTCATCAGGAAATTTTCCCTCTGCTTTTAAAATTCTATCCATTCTTCTAATGTTTTTATATTTTTTCCGGTAAAAAAACCAATTAATTTCCTTTAGGTTAAAATATCCTTCAAATTGAGAAATTATTCCATTTTTATCTATTACAACTTTCATCTTCTTAGTTATATCATCCCAGCGCCTAAGTTCTTTTTCGGTAATCCCCAGTTTATTTTTTATTCGAAAAGATTGGTGCTCAGGAATAATCGAAAGAGCGCGTTGAGCTTTTAAGATTGTCCAAACAATTAAAATATTTGTATAAGCATTGTCCCGCAGGCCGGCTTTTTTTGCCCCGGGTATTTTTTCATGAAACTCATCCGGGCCCATTAAACCTTCAGTATGAAAACGGCCATCCTTTTTGTCAAATTTCGCCAAACTTGACCCAAACTTAGCAATATCTACAAGCATCTCTGTACCATAATGAATCATAAAATTTAAATCACCAGTTCTACCCCAATGCCGCCAAATATTGTAAGCTATATCAAAAGAAATATGCCTCTGTAGCTTGCTATAATCCGGTCCCCACTTACCGGATAAAGGGTTAAGATGAATAACTTGAGATTCTTCTTGGCCGGTTGATGAGCTCTGCCAAGGAAACATTGCACCTTTAAATCCAGCCTTTTTAGCTGCTTTTTCTGCGGGGAGAAGGCGCCTATACCTATATAAAATAAGTGACTGAGTTACCTCGGGAAGATGAGCATCAAAAAAAGGAGTGGTAAAAATTTCATCCCAAAAAATATGGCCTCGGTATGCCTCACCATGCAACCCTCTGGCAGGAAGGCCGGTATCTAAACCGACTGTATTTAGTGAAGCGGTTTGAAGTAAATGAAAACTATGCAGTCTTAAGGCCTTTTGGCTGAATCTAGATCCTTTTAGGCCTAAATCAAATTTTTGCCATAAAGGATGCCAAGCTTTTTTATGAGTTTTTACAATATCTTTAAACCGCCCAGCTTCTTTAACAGATTTTTTAGCTCTAGTAAAAGGATTACTTACATCTTTATCCTTTGAACTATAAATAGCTACTATTTTCTCTATACTATAGGTTTGATTTTTCTTAACATTTAATTCAACTTCTTGATAAATTTTTTCTTTTTCTTTTTTTATCTTTTTATTAATCAGTTTAACCTTTTTACCGCCTTTTCCATAAATATTTATTTTAGCAGATTCAAAAATAGTTATTTTCGACCGGCTTGTTTTTGCTTTAAGATAAATACAATTAGGAGAAAAAGAATTAGCCAAGATAGCTTTTAGATGCTTGGAATTAAGCTGGCGGTAACGAGCCACTCCTGTATTTTCTACTGACCCATCAAGGCCTGCAGAAATAGTAATTTTTTCACTATAATTTTGCGGTTTAATTTGATATTTAATTGCAGCCCTATGGCGATTAGCCATATGGACTAATCTTTCTTCAATTATAGTTGTTTTCTTTTTATCACAAGTAGAAAAAGTTACCGTTCTTTTTAGTATTCCTGCTTTAAGATTAAGCTCTTGATTCCATTTGTGAATTCTTTCTGAAGCTGGATTTAACCAGGGGCCTTTTCCAATCCTAAAAGTAATAGGAAGCCAATTGGGACAATTAACCAAATCTTCATTTTTTATAAGTTTACCGGAAACATGCGTGCCTAATTTATTATAGACACCAATTATATATGTACCAGGATAATGAATCCGGGAAGCGGAACTTTCAGAAGTTGCGCCGCGGGTACCAAAATAACCATTACCCAAAGTACAAAGCGCCTCCCTTAAGCTCTCTTGCTGAGGTTTAAAAGAGCTGTAAGTTAGTTTCCAGCTACGGCCAATCTTTTCTTTTTTATTTTTCGATTGCTTTCTCAAATAACTCCCTTACTTGTTCCGGTGAATTCAATTTAAAATGTGCTAGAGAATATTCATCTTGATCTGAAACAAGAATGCCTGTGCCTCTTGTCCTTATTGTCGAAAAAGCATATTCATCAGTAGTATCATCGCCAATATATACAACTGATGTAGTTTGCCAATCTACCTTCATTGATTCACTAATCCATCTTATCGCTTTTCCTTTATCCCATTCCATATTAGGTAACAACTCAAAAACTTTTTTCCCTGATAAAAGCCTTAAGTCCTTTTTATGATTATTGACTACTGAATCTACTAATTCTTTTATTTTTTTAATTTGGGATTCTTTTTTAACCAAACGATAATGAATTGCAACGCTGAATTTCTTTTCCTCAACAATTACCCCTTCTATTTTATCTAATTCAGAATGAAAAAGTTTAATAATTTCTGAAACTAAAGGAATCACTTCTTTAGCTTTAGGTTGAATAACTTGAAAATCAGGGCCTTTAATATCAAAACCATGGCTGCCGGCATAGAACAACCCTTCAATTCCTACCAAACTCTGCACATCTTCACGCCTGCGCCCACTTACAATAGAAACCGGATATTTTTGTGAAAGTTTTTTTACAGCTTCTTGCATAGATTTTGAGATTTTTGCCATATCCGGCTTTTCAACTATAGGCGTGAGGGTTCCGTCATAATCAAGAAAAAAAATAATTTTTTCTTTGCTAAATAATGTATCCTTTACTGAACGCTTATAGAAAGGATTGATTAATATTTTTTTGTCTTTCTCAAATTCAGTTACTCGATCTTGATAAGGTTCATCTATATTTTCCCAAGCAGAAAATAAAGGCCTCGGTTTGCGCCTAAACCAATCTTCTATGACCTCTAAATCAATATTTTTAAAATCAGATATTACAATATCTGCTCCTTCTTTAGTTAATTCTTTTTCATTTTCTCGGCGAGCTACACCTAGCACAAGCCCAAAACTACCGTTTCTTCCAGCCTGCACGCCGGATACTGCATCTTCTATCACCATTGATTCTAATGGCTCTGTGCCTAAATTTCTGGCTGCAGTTGTAAAGATATCCCCTTCGGGTTTCCCGGTTAAACCTAATCTGGCCGAAACTACGCCATCGACTCGAGTTTCAAACAAATCTAACAATCCCGCAGTCTCAAGTATTGGCTTACAGCTTTTAGAAGATGAGGCTACGCCAATCTTTACCCCTTTATCTTTAAGGGCTTTAATAAAAATAACTGCATTTTTATAAACTTTAGGTTTTTCTTTTTTTAAAACTTCTAAAAAACGGTTATTTTTTTTATTTCCTAAGCCGCAGATAGTTTCTTTACCCGGCTCATCTTCCGGACTTCCAAAGGGAAGTTCAATACCGCGTGATTTTAAAAAGCTCTTTACTCCTTCATACCTGGGTTTGCCATCAACAAACTCAAGATAGTCTTCCGGCTTCCTGAACTCCTTAAATGGCTCATTATCCCTTTTTTCCCGTAACCGCAGATATTCGTCAAACATTTCTTTCCAAGCTTCTTCATGGACTAAAGCAGTTTGGGTTATAACCCCGTCTAAATCAAAAATAGCTGATTTTGGTAACATCTTTCTCCTTATTTATAATTTTTTCTTAAAATTGTGAATTTTTATTATAACATAAAAAATTTAAGCAGCAAATATACCACCTATTCAACTACTATCTTATAATTTTTTGACCAATAATACCTACTAAAAACCCTAAAGATGCACCTAAAGCTGGTCGCCAATTTTTTTCAATTTTTGAAAGTGGTGCAATATCTTGAAATGTGAGATATAAAATTCCTGAAGCTGCAAAAAGCATAAGCCCTGCAATTATTTTGGGATATCCCCCCAAAAACAAGTAACCTAAAACAGCACCTACTACTCCAGAAAAGCTTAAAGGTACAAATATCACCAATGTTTTTGCCTCAGATACTCCGCTTTTTACCAAATCTGAAAAAGAGTTAAAACTCTCTGGTAAATTTTGAAGTCCAATAAAAATAGCTAAAAGCAGCCCTAAAGTTTTATTATGAGCAAAAACTGCTCCTAAGGCTATTGCCTCAGGGATAAAGTCCATAAGCATAGCCATAAGCTGGGCTTTTGTCCCGCCTTGAGAACTTATAAATCGGTCAAAGAGAAAAAAGCAGACTGCTCCGGCAATAAAAATTATTATAATTGGAATGAGCTTTAATTCTTTTAGGCCTTTAGGAACTAAAACCAAAGCAACTGCTGAAACTAAAATTCCTCCGCCAAAAGCAACTATGCTGTGTAAAAATTCTTCCTTTTTTTTACTTTCCGGAAAATTCTCTATTTTCCGTAACAATCCCCCAAAAAATACTGTAATTCCGGATAAAAAAGAATATAAAATAATCTCTGCTAGATTACCCATAAAAACCTCCTATCCAGTCAACCATTTTTACCTATACAGTAAAAATTAGTTAACCTATTTACTTTTATTATAACTAAAATACCGTTTTAATAAAATGCTTTTTCCTGCAGACGTCCTCCTTCCACCCTTT
>JAIPHS010000049.1 GCA_021735105.1 Candidatus Omnitrophota bacterium | reverse complement strand
GAGCTATATACATTAGTGTTATTGCAATTTTTCCGAATATTATTATGGAAATTTTTCGAGTACCTTCTTATCAGTTAGCTTCACTTTTTGGAGGTACAACTCTTTTGATTATGGTAGCAGTTATACTTGATACAATGAAACAAATTGAAGGACAACTCATGACGCGTCATTACGATGGTTTTATAAAGGGAAGTCCACTAAAGGGGAGAAGATGAGGTTAATTCTTTTTGGGGCACCTGGTTCAGGTAAGGGAACACAAGCAGATATCTTAGCTAAAGAATTTAATTTAAGAAAGATATCTTTAGGAGATATTTTACGCCAAGAAGTTAAAAAAGGTTCTGACTTAGGGGCCAGGGTTAGGCAATATATGGACAAAGGCGAACTTGTACCTAACGATACTGTAAAAGAGGTAATTGACGCTAATTTAACAGATGATAATTTTATTTTAGATGGTTATCCCCGGAATCGCAAACAAGCTGAAAGTTTAGATAGTATTTTACGCGAAAAAAACAAGTCAATAGATGCTTTTATCTATTTAGATGTAAGTAGAAATATTATTGTGGATAGGCTCAGTAAAAGAAGAGTATGCAAGAAATGTGGAATTAACTACCATCTTGATACTATGCCTCCTGAAAAAGATAATATTTGTGATAATTGCGGTTCAGAATTGATACAGAGGGATGATGACAAGCCGGATGTTATTAAAAAGAGATGGGATGTATTCTTAGAAAACAGTAAAGGAATCTTTGATTTTTATAAACAAAAAGGTATTTTTATCTCGATTGATGGAGATAAGAAAAAAGAGGAAGTATTTAAACAAGTAAAAGAAAAACTAAGAGACAGAAAAGCAATATTAGATTAATGCTATAGATAATTGATATTAAGAAATATAGAGATGCATCAATTTATCTGCGAAGCAGATCCTGGCCGAAGGCCAGTAATTGATCCATTGACAATTTTAAATAATAAATAAAACTTTTCAAAAAAATAAAAGTAAGATTAACAAAAAAAGGCATAGGAAGTAAAGCAATGAAGGTTAAAAGTTCAGTAAAAAGAGTTTGTAATAAATGTAAATTAATAAAAAGAAAGGGAGTTGTTAGGGTAATTTGTAAAAACCCTAAACATAAACAGCGGCAAGGTTAATTTGCAAAGAGCATAGCGCTGTGCGCTTTGCGCTAAGCAATAGGTTGATAGTTTTTGAATTAAATTAGAGGAGTGTGAGGTAAGTATGCCAAGGATATTAGGGGTAGATATTCCAAAAAATAAAAAAATAAAAATCTCTTTGCGTTATATTTATGGGGTTGGCCCTCACAAAGCTGATGAAATTTTAGATAATACAGGAATTGATCCAGAAAGAAAAGCCGGAGATCTTAAAGATGAAGAAGCTTCACAGCTTGCTAAATATATTCAATCTAATTATAGCGTAGAGGGTGAACTAAGGCGTAAAATCTCTCAAGATATTAGAAGGTTAATTGAAATTAAATCATATAAAGGAATGAGGCATAAAAAAGGTTTGCCGGTTAGAGGCCAGCGTACTCGTTGTAACGCTCGAACTAAAAAAGGGCCTAAGTCTCGGGTTGGAGGGCAAAAAAGGTAAAATACCCTCTAACGAAAACACTAGAGGGTATTTAATAATTATTGTAATCAGGTATAATCTGCATTATGCCTGATAATTATACCAGGAGTTTTATGGCTAAGAAACCAAAAAGAAAAGAAAGAAAAAAGAAAAAAGTACAACTTAAGTCTTCAGCCGGTGTGGCCAGGATAAAGTCTACTTTTAATAATACGATTATTTCAATAACAGACTTAAGCGGAAATGTTTTAGCCTGGAAGTCAGCCGGTGGGGTGGGATTTAAGGGAGCCCGTAAGTCAACACCCTATGCAGCTCAAATGGCTTCTTTAGATGCTGCTAAAACCACTAAAGCTATGGGGTTAAGGGAAGTTGACGTTATGATTAAAGGGCCGGGACCGGGCCGTGAAGCAGCTATTAGAGCTCTTTCGGCGGCAGGTTTAAATGTAAAACGCGTTAAGATGGCTAGTCCTGCTCCGCATAACGGGTGTAGGTTAACAAAGAAAAGACGAGTATGATAAAGTCTAAAGTCCAGAGTCTAAAGTTGAAAGAGAAACAATTAAGATAAAAATAGGAGATATTATATGGCAAGAGATTTAAGGCCAAAATGTAAATTATGCCGGAGAGCAGGGATGAAGTTATACCTTAAAGGTATCAGATGTTTAACTGAAAAATGTGCTGTTGCTAAAAGGCCGATTCCTCCCGGAATGCAAAGAAGGCAGAGGTCTAAACCTTCTTATTATGCTCTACAATTACGGGAAAAACAAAAAGCAAAAAATATTTATGGATTGCTTGAGCGCCAATTTAGAAGATTTTTTGAAATAGCGCATAAATCCGAAGGTGCTACCGGACAAATTTTAGTTCAGCAGCTTGAAAGAAGATTAGACAATATAGTTTTTAGATCACTTTTTGCATTATCAAGATCTCAGGCGAGACAATTAGTTCGGCATGGTTTTGTTTTTATCGATAACCGGAGAGTTGATATACCCTCATGTTTAGTTAAATCAGATCAAGTGATCGAGTTTAGGATAGATGAAGGAGTTAAGAACTTGATAAAGGAAAATATTGAAATAAGCCAAAAAGAAAAAAGTGTGCCTGAATGGCTTGGTGTTGATAATCAAAATTATAAAATTACAGTAAAAAGATTACCTACCAAGGAAGATACTACCATACCAATACAAGAACAGTTAATAGTTGAACTTTATTCTAAATAAAACAATTTAAGGCACTTCGCCGAGGAATTCGGCTCAGTGCCATTGAAAATAAAGGTATTCGCTAAATAAATTCATTTTCAATGGGAGGAAAAAATTATGGGAATAAGCTGGAGAGATTTTCAATTTCCAAAAAGAATAACCGTTGACCAAGATAGTTATAGCCCAACCTATGGTAAATTTATAGCAGACCCTTTAGAAAGAGGCTATGGTGTGACTCTTGGCAACTCTTTGCGGCGCGCACTTCTTTCTTCGATAGAGGGTTCTGCAGTTACATCAATCAATATTAAAGAAGCTCAGCATGAATTCTCTCCGATAGAGGGAGTTTTAGAAGATTTACCCGAAATTATCTTAAATATAAAAGGACTTATTTTGCGTGCTTATTCTCGTTCTCCCAAGAAAATTCATGTAAAAGCTGAAGGTGAAAAAGAGATTAAAGCCAGAGACATTATTACCGATGAAACGATTGAAATAGTAAATCCTGATCATCATATTGCCGCGATTACCGAATCCAGTAAAAAACTTAATATTGAAATGGAAGTAGGAAGAGGCCGTGGCTTTGTTCCGGCTGAAGCCAATAAGAGAGAAGATATGCCGATTGGAGTCATTGCAATTGATTCAATCTTTACTCCTGTTAAGAGAGTCGCATTTAAAGTCGAAAATACTAGAGTTGGGAAAAGAACAGATTATGACAAATTAATTTTAGAAATTTTTACTGATGCCAGTATTGAGCCTAAAGAAGCTTTAATTTATGCTTCTAAGGTTTTAAATAAACATCTTGAACTTTTTTTTACTTTAGGTGAATTACCGGAAGAAGATTACGAAGAACTTACTCCGGAAGAAATTTCTTTGTATGAAAAGCTTAAGCTGCCAGTTTCTGAGTTAGAACTTTCGGTAAGAAGCGCTAATTGCCTGAAGGAGGCTAATATAAAAACTTTAGCTGAGCTAGTAACAAAAACTGAGCCGGAGATTTTAGCTTACCGTAATTTCGGAAAAAAATCTTTAAATGAGGTTGAAGCCCTCCTAAAAACTATGGGGCTTTCTTTTGGGATGAATATTGATGAAGAAAAAATGAAGAAGGTATAGGCTATGAGGCATAAAAGAAAAGGAAATAAACTATCACGTTCGCGCGGGCAAAGAAAAGCATTAGCTAAATCTTTACTTAAGTCTATAATCATTAGCGAAAAGATTAAGACTACTACTCCAAAAGCGAAGTTACTTAAGCCTAAAATAGATAAGATTATTACTTTAGCAAAAAAAGATAATCTTTCTGCCAGGCGTCAAGCTTTCAAAATAATTGGTGATCATTCTTTAGTTAAAAAGCTTTTCGATAACATTGGGCCTCGCTTTAGTGATGTCCAAGGAGGGTATAGCCGCATTTATAATCTTGGTTTTAGAAAAAGCGATGGAGCTTTATTATCTCAAATAGAGTTAACTAAGTTAGGCGCTAAAAAGGCCAAAAAAGAAACAACTAAAAAAACTAAAGCTAAATCAACAAAACCAGAGCAAGCAGAAAAAAAAGAAACAAAAGAAGAAACTGCTGAGAAGAAGGGTTTATCCGGTTTAAAGAAGATGTTTAAAAAAGGTAAAAAATCTTAAAATTATATGTCGATAAATCCACAAGTTTTATCCTTAACGAAATCAGCTACTTTAAAAATTACTGCTTTAACTAAGCAAATAAAAAGAGAAGGTAAAGATGTTGTAAATTTTGCAGCTGGAGAACCTGATTTTGATACTCCAGATTTTATAAAAACAGCTGCCAAAAAAGCTATTGATCAAGGTTTTACCAAATATACACCTTCTTCCGGAGACAACAGGCTAAGAGAAGCAATCGCTAATAAATTAAAGATTAATAATGGTATTTTAGCCGATAAAGAAAATATTATTGTTACCTCGGGCGCAAAATATGCTATTTTTATAGCTTTATTGTCTTTGTTGTCTGATGGAGATGAGGTTCTTATTCCGTTACCTTATTGGGTGAGTTACCCGGAGATGGTTAAACTTACCTCCGCTAAAGTTAAGTTTATTGAGCTGGCAGAACAAAATAATTTTAAATTAACGCCTAAACTCTTAGAGGAGTCAATAACTGATAAGACAAAAGTTCTTATTTTTAACTATCCTAACAATCCTACCGGTATAACTTATAACAAAAAGGAGCTTAGAGAAATTTCAGAAATTATAAAAGGTGCTAATATCCATGTTATAAGCGATGAAATTTATGAAGTTTTAGTTTATGATAAAAAAAGCCATATTAGCTTTGCTAGCCTAGATTCAATGCAAGATAAAACTTTAACTGTGGGGGGATTCTCAAAAAGTTTTGCTATGACTGGTTGGCGAGTTGGTTATTTGGCAGCAAATAAAGATTTGGTAAAAGAGATTTCAAAGATTGTCGGCCATACTACTTCATGCCCGTGTTCGGTGTCTCAAGCTGCAGCTTTAGCGGCACTAGAAGATACAGAATGGCAAGCTCAAATTAGTTTAAAATTTGAAGAAAGAAGAGACCTATTGTATAAAGGCCTAGGCGATATTCCTAAAATAAAGCCTTTAAAGCCGGAAGGTACATTTTATATGTTTTGTGATATCAGCCAGACAGGTTTAACTTCTTTTGATTTTTGTTCGCGGTTGTTGGAAGAAGAACTTGTTTCTTGTATACCGGCTAGTTCTTTTGGAAAAGAAGGTTATATCAGAGTAAGTTTTTCTACCAGCCTTGAACAGATAAATAAAGGAATAAATAGAATTGATAGTTTTATCAGGCAACTTTGATAAAAGAAGTTAGAAGGTAGAAGTTAATGGTTGAGAGATGAAATAAGATATGCCACAAACTATTGTAGAAAAAATATTCTCAAACCATGCTAAAAAAAATCTTCAAGCTGGAGATGTTTCAGTTTGCCGGGTTGATTTTTGTTTTTCTCAAGACGGGACCTCTTCTTTAGTTTTAGATAGTTTGGGAAAAAGAAGTATCCTCAAGCCTAAGAAGTATGCAATGTTTATCGATCATAGCAGCCCGTCTCCGAACTTGGGAGTCTCGCAGGTTCATTCTTCTATGCGTAAATTTCAACAAGAAAACAAAAGCCTTCTTTATGATGTTGGCTGCGGCATATCTCATCAATTAATTATCGAAGAAGGCTTTGCCGTACCGGGCAATCTTATTTTAGGCGCTGACTCTCACACCTCAACCGCCGGAGCTTTAGGAACATTAGCCATGGGGGTTGGTTCTACTGATTTAGCGGTTACACTTTTTACCGGTAAAAATTGGTTTAAAGTTCCGCAAACTTATAAAATAGTTGTTAAAGGGAAGCTTCCTTTTGGAGTCTACAGCAAAGACATTATTCTTTATATAATAAATAAATTAGGTTCAAATGGAGCTACTTATAAGTCAATTGAATTTTCAGGGGAAGTAATTGATAAACTTTCAATGGACGCGCGTTTTACTATAGCTAATATGACTATTGAATTTGGGGCTAAAAACGGCTTAATGCCGATTGATAAAAAGGGCGAAAATCTTTTAAAAAAAATAGGAATTAAAAAATACAAAAGCATTTTTCCTGATAAAAATTGTAACTATGAAAAAGTAATTGAATTTGATATTACAAAAATTTCTCCTTATGTGGCTTGTCCGCATAATGTAGATAATGGCGTACCGATTGAAGAAATTGAAGG
Source organism: Candidatus Omnitrophota bacterium (assembly GCA_021735105.1). Lineage (GTDB taxonomy): Bacteria > Omnitrophota > Gorgyraeia > Duberdicusellales > 4484-171 > PXAH01. The sequence continues at coordinate 444 of JAIPHS010000049.1, read as the reverse complement.
CAAAAAAATTGACCAGGCTTTTTTAGGAACATGCACAAATGGCCGCCTGGAAGATCTAAAAATAGCCGCTGAAATTCTTGCAAAAAATAAAATTCATTCCCGGGTTAAGTTTTTAGTTGCACCAGCCTCTCGGGCTCTATTCCAACAAGCATTAGATAAAGGATATATAAAAAGGTTTGTAGAATCTGGTGGAATTATTTTACCGACCGGGTGCGGCCCCTGTGTTGGGACCCACCAGGGAGTTTTAGCAGACGGAGAAGCTGCGATTTCTACGGCAAACAGAAATTTTAAAGGAAGAATGGGTAATCCTAATGCTTTTATTTATTTAGCTTCTCCGGCAACAGTAGTAGCGTCAGCCATTAAAGGTGAGATCGCTGACCCGCGAAAAATCTTATCTTAAGGAGGTTATTTCTGTGGATAAATGATATTTTAAAGTTAGCCGAA
>JAIPHS010000076.1 GCA_021735105.1 Candidatus Omnitrophota bacterium | reverse complement strand
AAGTTGTGGGTATTTGTGCCGGTGGTATCAATCGGGGTTGTGGCCGAGACTTCGGTTATATTGTTGGTTGTGCCCGAATCGGCACTGATTGAGTCAGTTACATTCAGGGCAGCTGTGGGGCTCGCCGTCCCGATGCCGATGCGGTTATTAGAGGCATCGATACTTAGGGTATTAGAGTCGAAATTGAGAGCGTCTTGGATATCATCCAAGGTAACATCCACAGTCTGAGTAGATAAATCAATCGCAGCTGTATCGATATCCAGAGAATTGCCGCCGGCATCCAAGGTTACCGCTCCTTCCGAAGAAACCGATATATCGTATTTATTTGAGCTGTCATAACGGATACTTAATTGCGGAGTAGAGGTTGAAGTAATCACTGTCTGGCCGCTGGAGCTGGAACTGCCGGTATTGACGATATTTCCTTCTGAATCCACGCTGAATTTAGAAATTCCGGCTACCTGTAAGTCGATTAAATTCCCGCTGAACCCGGATGCGGCATTGGCCGCGATAATGGTTCCGTAAGAGGAGCCGGCAAAATAACCCGAGGTTGAGCCGTCCCAGGCACCTGGGCCCAAACAAAACAGCCCCTTATCGGCAGTTGCCGCCGGCGCCTTAGAAAGGACGAGGCCATAGTTTGTAGATGAGCCTACCAGAAACTTAAGGGCAATATCTATATTCTCGGCAGCAGTCCCCGTCCAGCCCGAGCCTCTTAAGGTGAGATTACGGGAATTATACCCCTGGCTGGTTTCTGTAGCTGTGCCCAGGGCGCCTAAAGTCAAAGAATTAACTGCCGGGCTGGTCTCTCCAATACCCAGATAACCGGTTGAAGTATCCACGTATAAATCGTCGATATTGACTATCAGGTTACTGCCCAAGGTAAGGCTGGAATCGAGGTAAGCGGCGCCGTCAGCTTCCAGAACACCGGTTACATAGAGATCATTATTTGTAGTCGCATTGGAATTTGTGCCGGATTTGTCGCCGATTTGGGTATTGCCTCCGGCTCCGGGAGCGATAATTAAATCCTCATTGCTTGAGGTGGTAATGTCAACAGGCACCCCCTCAAACTTTAAAGTTCCCGCTCTAGCGGGGTTAGCTCCCGCGATAAAAATAAAAACAGAAACAAATAAGGCTAACCTAGCTAATGATATTTTTTTGTTCAACATTTTGCACCCCCGGCTATAAACCACCATCATAACATTTTTTAACCATCCTTGCACCTCGGAGGTGCAAGGAATTATTCCAAAATCAAATTCTTTATTTTTTCCAAACTTCTCTGATAATCAATATTATCCTCTACAAATTCTCTATATGAACAAGAATCCATATCTGTATAATCAAAAAAACTCGATACCCAGTCCCGAGAATCATCAATTAAGCCTAAATACTGGCGGTAAGAAGAATACTTCCAGTCCTCCGGCCGATCAACTAATTCTTTACTTACAGGATTTAGGTGTATGTATCTGGACAAATGTAAAAGATATTCATCCCTGTCAATTAGCTTATTTTCAAATCTTGACTCCCATAAAGGGCCTTTTCTTTTATTTTTAAGATTAAAATAGCGTGAGTAGCTATTAAGAATATTCTGCATAAATATAGAAATTCCATTTTTTTTAACTTGTTTCAATATTAAATGAATATGCGTAGGCATAATGCAATAGGCAACAATCTTTACTAGGTATTTTTTTGAAGAAAAATGTTTCTGAAAAAATGCTTTTTTATTCTTAATCCCCAAAAAATTGGAAAATCGCAAAAGCGGTTTGTCCACTCTATAATGACTAAATAATTTCCTCATTCTTTCATATTCTGATTTATTTCGGAATATTTTAAATCCGGCAATGCTCTTGGTATAAATATGATAAATTTCGCCATTAACTAAAGGTATTTTTCTCATGCCCATCTACCCCCCCCTCTAACCATCCTTGCACCTCCGAGGTGCATAGATGGTTCATATCAGGTTGTCTCAGATACCCTAAGCAACTCTGATACCGAAGTTATGCCTGAGATAACTTTTTTTAAACCAGACTGATAGAGAGTAACCATTCCTTTCTTTTTGGCTGCTTCTTTTATGGCTGCGTCAGAAGATTTCTTTGAAATTAAATTTTTTATCTCTTCATCAGGAACCAAAAGTTCATAAACACCGGTTCGGCCAACATAGCCTCGGTTATTACATTTTGAACACCCCGCTTCTTTATAAAAACTATATTCTTCTCCGCTTCTGGCCTCGAGGCCAAGATCTTTTAACAGTTCAGGTTGAGGCGTATACTTTTGCCTACACTCCGGGCATAAAACACGAACCAACCTCTGGCTTAAGATGCCGATTACCGACGAAGAAACCAGAAAAGGTTCAACCCCCATATCAACCAGGCGGGTAGCTGCGGAAGGCGCATCATTGGTATGTAAAGTTGAAAAAACTAAATGGCCGGTTAAAGCAGCTCGAATAGCAATATCGGCTGTATCTTTATCCCGAATTTCACCAATCATTATAATATCAGGATCCTGCCTTAATATTGAACGTAACCCCGAAGCAAAAGTAAGGCCGGCTTTTACATTAACTTGAGATTGCCTCACATTAGGAATCTCATATTCAACAGGATCTTCTAAGGTTATAATATTTTTTTCTAACGAATTTATCTGGCCTAGAGCCGCGTATAAAGTAGTGGTTTTACCTGAACCGGTAGGCCCGGTAACTAATATAATTCCGTGAGGTTTTTCGATAATCTCAGAAAAATGTTTGAGGTTCTTCTCCTGGAAACCCAGCTCCTCCAGGCTAAGCACGCCTTGAGAGCGGTCTAGAATCCTCATCACCACATTTTCACCGTTTATAGTAGGAAACGTAGAAACCCTTAGGTCCACGTTACGGCCAGATATATTCACCCGAATTCGGCCGTCTTGAGGAAGGCGTTTTTCAGCTATATCCATATTAGCCACAATTTTTACCCGGGAGATAATCGCGGATTCACGCTCAAGAGGAAGCTTGGTTACAGAAGACAAAACGCCGTCAACCCGGCATCTTTGTAGAAACTTATTTTTCTGAGGCTCAAGATGAATATCAGAAGCTCCAATTTCAACCGCGTTGGTGATGATATGATCTACCATTTCAACAACTTGGGCTAAGCTGGCAGCTTGCTTTAGGGAATCAATCTTTTCATTGGCCGGCCCGGATTCTTGCGAATAAGAAAAGGCCTGTTTTTTTGATATTGCGCCGATATCTTTAGATGAGCTGGGGCCGGTTTTATGATAATGGGTATCTATAACCGCGTTAATTGCGCTGGGGCAGGCAAAAATCGGTTTTATCTTTTTTCCGGTTATACCTTTTAGTTGAGTTACCACTTCCCTGTCTTGCGGCTCAGCCATAGCTACGGTTAAAGTATTTTGAATTAAAAAAAGGGGTATGAGCCTAAACTTAACCGCCACTTCCTCAGGAATAAAAGCTAAAGCCTCAGGCTCAATAGTTATCTCAGACAACTCGACATAAGCAAAGCCTAACTCCTCGCTTAAAGCTCTTACTACCTGTTTTTCGCTGGCTGCGCCTTGTCCTGCCAAAATTTCACCTAAACTTTGCTTAGTTCCTTTTTGTTCCTCCAGGGCTTTGTTAAGCTCCTCTATGCTAATTATACCTTTTTCTACCAGCACTTCGCCAATTTTCTTTCTCATCATCCTCTCCAGTTTATCAATTACCGCCTTTTTTATTGAGATTATTGAGGTTGAGCCTCGATAATTTGTTATTGTACCGGTTTATATTCAATCCAAGTCTTATCTTCGATTAAAGTAAATAAAGTTATGATAGGTTCAGCCGGTTGGCTTTGAGAATAAACTGAAACTCTTACCTCGAGAGGATCAGTCTCTTCTACAACTTGCCTTTCTATCCGCCACCTGATTCCGTTTACTTCGAAAGCCGGTTCTGCCTCGGCAGGATATATCTTATTACCTGCCTCTTTAATCTCTTTTTTGCTAAGTTTTAAATTTTTAAACTTCTCTATATACCACTTAGCTAAATTGTCGGCGGTAATTATTTTTTTAGATGCAGATGAAGAATATAAGCTGTGTGAAAAAAGCTGCATCATCGGAACGAATAATATTCCAAGTATCGCCAAACTAAGCAGCAACTCAATAAAAGTGAAACCTTTCTTTCTCATAAATTCCTAATTATTCTAATTGCTCTAATTTCCAATCAATTACCAATTCCCCAATACTCAATCTCTAAAATGCATTTATTTCAATCTTTTTTAGACATTTCTGCATTTAGTCATTGGTCATTTTTTAGGTCAATTAAAAATTAGGTTAATTAACAATTCTCATTTTATCCTTATTACAGCTCTACATATTTTAATTGAAGCTTTTTTTCTATCTCCTGAACTGTTCCTGTTGCCGTAATCAAGGACTGATCGTAATCAAGCTCAACTCTAAAAGCCCCTTCCCCTAAACTAATCGGCCCAATCTCTTCTTTTTTCCCATGGGATCTTCCGGCTTTATTGCGTAATAAGTTTATCCCGTAAGAAATTCCGGATTCAGCCAGATAAAATGCTTTAGCTTGATTGGATATAAGCCGGCTTGAGGTGTTAACCGCTAAATATGAAGCAACAAGAGTAGTTCCAATTAACCCAATAACCATCAACATAACAATTATAGTAAATAGAATCACCCCTTTTTTTGAGCTTCTCGAATTGCCTGAACTCATTACACCTCCAGGTTTTAACTACCACTCCGAAGGATTTTGTTCTTCGGCTTTCCCCCATTTAGCATCCAGCTCTTTGTCCCAATCTATTATTACCTTTGCCTTGTCTTTGATATAAGCCCATCCTCCATCGGAAGGAAGTTTATCGTCTGATTTTAAGGTAATAGTTTCATTACTGCCTTCACTTGAAGAGATAAGCTCAACCGGCATCTTATCTAGATAAGGTTTTAAAACCCCAAGATCGCTATAGGTAACCTCCAGCAGCTCATCTAATGCTTTCGGATACCTGCCTTCTTTAGTCCTAAACAGGGTAACTCTTGTCCGTAAGGTACTTAAATTTGTTTTACTGGCGGCCAGTCTTGCCTCGGTATCAAAACCAATAAAATTTGGGATAATAGTTGCGGCTAAAATAGCAATAATACTGATAACAATAAGAATTTCTAAGAGAGTAAAACTATTTTGTTTTTTTAAGTTCATTTTAATGCTCCTTTAATTATTAACAGTATCTTTTTTTTACAATCATCTAAATACCTTGATTAAATTAAAGATGGGCAGCAATACAGAAAGGGCAATGATTGCTACCATAGCCCCCATAACCAATAACATAATCGGCTCCAGCAAAGAAGCAAAGTTTTTTATTGTATGCTCTACCTCTGGTTCATAGAATGAGGCAATCTCATCAAGCATTTGGTCTAACTTTCCTGTCTTTTCACCAGTTGAGATCATCTGGGTCACAAGCGGAGAAAAATAAGGGCTATTTTTAAACGGTTCAACCAATGACTCTCCGGCTGCTAAATGTTTTCTGATATCTTCAATTGATTTTCTTATAACTACATTAGTAACTGTTTTCCTAACCACACCTAAAGCTTCAAGTAAAGGAATACCTACGCTAGTTAGCGCAGAAAGTACTCTGGTAAAACGAGCAACTTGTAAAGTAGTATAAATTTTACCAAAGACAGGAATTTTTAAAAGATTTTTATGAAAATTATACTTGCCTTCCTTACTGCCAATATAAACTTTAAACCACCAAAATAAAACAACTATCCCCGCAAATATATAAAACCAATACTCTCGTATTACCCGGCTTAAGTTTAAAATTATCTGGGTAATCATCGGCAGCTTAGCCCCGGAGGCTTCAAATACCGAAACAAATTTAGGTAAAACTCCTACAATCAATAAATTTACCACCAAAAAAGCGACTATGACCAAAACCACCGGATAGACTAAAGCTGATTTTATCCGTGAGTTCATTTCCATCTCCTGCATCCCAAGCTCAGCCAGTCTATCTAAAACCTTATCTAAAATACCCCCGGTTTCTCCTACTCTTACCATGCTGACAAAAAGTTCTGAAAAAACATGAGGATACTTGGCCAAAGACTCAGACAAACTAGTTCCAGAATGAACTGAATTAACTACATTGTCTAAAATAGCTTTAAATTTCTTGTTAGAAGCTTGGCCTTGAATTGATTTAAGGCTGGGAAGTAAAGAAGTTCCTGAACGAAGCAGCGTAGATAACTGCCTGCTAAAAAAAATTACATCTTTTCTTTTTACTTTCCTAAACTGGTCTAGAAAACTTTCCCGGAACCCGCCGCTGCTGTTAGAAGATAACTCAATTATGCTATAGCCCTGTTTGTCTAGCTTGGAAATAACTTCATTTTTATTATCTGCTTCGGTTGTCCCGGTTAATAATTCTCCTTCTTTGCTACGAACTCTATAATTATAGTTTGGCATTTAAAACTTTAACTTTTATTAATATTGCAGGAACTTATCGTAGTATTTATCGGCTGCTTTGTCATCCTTTAGATATTTAGAAGAAATTACTGCCAAATTATAGTAGATGTCTTTGTCAGAAGCTGTGCCCCCTAAAGCCTTTTTATAGTAAACGGTTGCTTTTTTATAGTTTCCTCTTTCTGCGTATATATAGCCTAAATTGTAATAAATACTTTTATCAGAGTCGCTATAACTTAAAGCCTTTTTGTAATAATGAATAGCTTTATTTATCTCCCCGGCAATCATATGAAAGTATCCGAGGCCTTTATAAATCTCCTCTTTGGAATTAAAATCTTTGCTGAGCTTTTGACTGCGGGTCTGTAATATTTCTGCTTGCTTTAACTTTTCAACTAAACTATTGTTCTCTTCTTTTAATTTTTGTTTTTGTTTGATTAATTTTGATATCTTATCTTCTTTATTATCTACAGTTTCTTTTAGCTGTTCGGTTAATTGTGATTTTTGTTCCTGGTCAGACAGCTTAACTTCCAGCTGCTGGTTTTTTTCTTCTTGAGCCGAGAGTTTATTTTCTAGGTTACTTATATCTGCCTGCTTACGTTCTAGTTGCTTAGCTAACTGTGCTTTATCAGC
>JAIPHS010000048.1 GCA_021735105.1 Candidatus Omnitrophota bacterium | reverse complement strand
TTGCATCTTAGTTTATCTTTAGTATCATATTATTATGGCTATTAAATTATTTAAAAATTTATTTGGGAAAACTAAAAAAACTGCTAAAAAAGCAACAGTAAAAAAGAAAGTTAAAAAGAAAAAGTCTGCAAAAAAGAAAACAACTTCGAAAAAAAAGAAGAAAAAAACAACTAAAAAGAAAAGCATTAAAAAAGCCAAAGAAAAAGAAATAGGCGTAGTTGTTCATTATTTTGGAAAGATTTCAGTAGGAATTATTAAGCTAAAAGCTAAATTGGATCTTGGAGATAAGATAAAGATAAAAGGGGCCCATGTTGATTTTAGCCAGCCAGTTAAATCAATGCAAATAAACCATCAAAACGTAGCTTCTGCTAAAAAAGGTGCTGAGGTTGGTATTAAAGTAAAAAAGCGCGTTCATCCTAACGACAAAGTCTATAAAAAATCCAACTAATTTTTGCTTTTTAACTTTTTTCATTAATCACTATTTTTTTATGAGCATCTTTAAATAATTAAATTTTATTATGAAAGAATTAAAACAAAGAAGGTATCGTCTAAGAATTATTGTTCCGGCTTTTCCGGCCTTTAATATTTATTCAAACATTGCTAATAAAACTACAGCTTTGGGGCCGGTATCTGTTGCCAGTGTTGCAGATGAAATACCGGGTTGGGATGTTGAAGTTATTGATGAGAATAATCTTAGGTTATATGGTCCGGAGGATCCAGAAAAGGGAGCTAACCATGAATTTCTCCAAAAAATAAGGCCGGCTGATATTATAGGTTTTTATGGAGGCTTAACCAGCACAATTCCCAGGCTTTATGAGTTAGCTAAATTTTATAAAAAGCAAGGCGTCATGACAATTGCCGGAGGCCAACATTTTGTTGGTAATAATATAGAAGAAGCTCTCAGCTCCGGTATTGATGTTGTGGTGAGGGGAGAGTCTGAGTTGACAATTAAGGAATTATTACCTGCATTGGTTCGACAAGAACCATTAGAGTTAATTAAGGGAGTTGCCTATCAAGATAGTGATAAAATTATAAAAACAAAGGAACGTGAATTAATTGAAGATTTTGAAAGTTTACCTAATCCGAATTTTTCCTTAGTTCGTTATGCTAAAATAAAAATGTATCCGGTAAGCAGGATTCGCGGTTGCGGGATGGATTGTGAATTCTGTACTGTAAAAGGAAAGCCCCGCTATGCGAGTCCAGAAAAGTTTCTTGAGATAATAGAAAATATTGTTGAAACTAAAGATGCTAGGCATTTTTTTATAGTCGATGATCTTTTTGGGCAACAGCGGGATGAAACTATTCGCTTTTGCAAGATGCTTGCAGATTATCAACAAAGGATAAACAGGCGTCTTGACTTTACTGTTCAAATAAGGTTGGATAAAGCAAAAGATAAAGAATTGCTTTCAGAGATGCGTAAAGCCGGAATTAATATGGTTGCGATTGGTTTTGAGTCGCCAATCGAAGAAGAGCTTGACGCTATGAAAAAATATATTAAACCTCAAGATATGATTGAATTATCACGAGTTTACCGTAGGTTTGGTTTTTTAGTCCATGGAATGTTTATCTTTGGTTATCCATACAAGGATAAAGATATAGCTACTTTAACTATTAAAGAAAGGGTTAAGAGATTTAGAACTTTTATTAAAAAAGCAAAGATTGATACCATTCAAGTTCTCCTGCCGGTTCCTTTGCCGGGAACCGAATTGCGTGATAGGTTGGAAAAGGAAGGTAGGGTTTATTCAATTGAAGATATTGGTTGGCAGTATTATGATGGAAATTTTCCTCTTTTTGAACCGGATAAACTCTTAACGGCTCAAGAATTACAGTCTTCTATTTGTAAAATTATGGGTAAGTTTTATAAATTAAGATATATGTTCATGCTTGGCTATCATATATTTTCATTTCCGGCATTGCTTTTCTTTTTATATAATATCAAAAAAGGGTGGAGAATTTGGTATCGGTCCTGGCGTAACGCTTTAATTCGTTTTGGAGGCTGGACGGTATTAAAAGGCTGGACCAAAGCGTTTAAGGCCAGCAATTTTTCTGACCGGCTTCAAGAAGCTCAAAAACACCATAGCTGTCATTGATTTCTTATATTTTTTTAGAAGTCCTAGTTTGACATTTTTGGCTGTAGATGATAAAGTCATAAAGGTTGATTTATAAAAAAAGGATTAAGCCGTAAAGGATTTTGACTTTACGGCTTTTTAATTATACAAAATAAAAAAGGGGGAAAAAGTGAAAAAATTTTTTTTAATTTTTGTCTGTTTAGTTTTAGCAATATCTGTAAATTTAGGTAAAGTAAAAGGAGCTGATAACATGACTATTGAAAAAGGAAAAACGGTATCTTTTGATTACACCTTAACTGTTGACGGCGAAGTGGTAGATTCTTCAAAAGAAAGAGAACCTCTTAGCTATGTGCATGGTGAAGGGAAAATTATTCCCGGCCTTGCTTCTGAACTTGAAGGGATGAAAGCAGGTGAGCAAGCTACTGTAAAAGTAGAACCAAAGGAAGCTTACGGCGAAGAAAGTCCAAAAGCTCTTAAAGAAATAGCAAAAAGTTCTTTACCTCAAGGCCTGGAGCCGAAAGCCGGAATGATGCTTCAGATGCAAGGGCCTCAAGGCCAAGCTGTACCGGTAAAGGTAAAAGAAGTTAAAGATGAGGCAGTAGTGCTTGATCTTAATCATCCTTTAGCAGGTAAAACCTTAAGTTTTGACGTTACTGTAGTTTCAGTAGAGTAATTAAAAAATAACTTGGCTCTGTATTGCTTTAAATCATACAGAGCCAAAACCCTCCCTTGAATCCAAAACTAAAAGAATAATCATTACCGCCTTTTCTGCCTTGATGGCCGCTATCATTAGCGGCAACATGAGTAATTTTTTAGTTGACAACTTCTCGCCTTGACGGTATGCTATATAGCAAAGTGGCTATTTAGACGATAAGCTTAAATGAAAAAATTACAGATAAAAGATTTAGAAAAACGCGTAAAGGCATCAGCAGATGCAAACAGGATCAGGATTTTAAGCATGCTTAAGGGCAAGAAGATGTGTGTTTGTGAGATCGCTTTTGTCTTAGGGATTACTCAGCCGAGTGTTTCGCGGCATCTAAAAAAATTAAAGATAGCCGGGTTTATTGCTAGTAAAAATGAAAGGTTGTGGACAAACTATTATCTATGCCCGCAAAATAGATATGCAAAAAATTTTATTAAAAATTTACAATTATGGACTGAGCTCGACAAAATTATTGCAGCCGATAAAAAGAAAATAAAAAAAGCAGACAGAGTCAAGCTTTGCTGCCCTTAAAAAACCTTGGAAATCTGGATGAAAGAAAAAAATAAATTTTTATTAATGCTTGCTGCTTTTGCGGCATGCTTCTATTTGCCAGTTGAATTATTACCATTTAGAAATCCTATATTTGAATCTTTAGCTTTAGTGCGTTGGTATGCGCGAGAACATATTCTATTATGCCTTGTGCCGGCGTTTTTTATTGCTGGGGCAATTTCTGTTTTTGTATCTCAAGCTTCGATTATAAAATATTTTGGCGCAAAAGCAAAAAAGATTTTAGCCTATAGCGTTGCCTCGGTTTCCGGCACTATTTTGGCGGTTTGTTCCTGCACAGTCCTGCCTTTGTTTTCAGGAATTTACAAAAAGGGAGCAGGCTTAGGGCCTGCGGCAGCTTTTCTTTATTCGGGCCCGGCAATAAATGTGTTAGCAATTATTATGACTGCTCGTATTCTTGGTTGGGAGTTTGGCTTGGCCAGAGCAATTGGAGCAATAATATTCAGTGTTGTGATCGGTCTTTTAATGCATTTAATTTTTATCAAGGAGGAAAGGGCTCGCCATGCCGCCGGAAATTTTTCGCTTGGAGAAGAAAAAGAATCGAGGTCTTTATTTAAAAATTCCTTATATCTTGCCGCCATGGTTGGTTTTTTAGTTTTTGCTAACTGGGCAAAATCAGACACTACAACTGGCTTCTGGGCATTTATATATTCGATAAAATGGCACCTTTCTGGTGGTTTTTTGGTATTGACGGCAATAATGTTGATTAGCTGGTTTAGGAGAGATGAGGTTAGCGATTGGGTTTCAGCATCCTGGACTTTTGCCAAACAAATTATGCCGCTTTTGTTGGCAGGTGTAGTTGTGGCGGGATTGTTATTAGGCAGGCCGGGCCAGGAAGGTTTCATTCCCGCTTGGATAATCGAAAAAGCTGTAGGGGGAAATTCTTTACTGTCTAATTTCTTTGCTTCGATTGTAGGCGCTTTTATGTATTTTGCTACCCTTACCGAGGTACCAATATTGCAGGGTTTGATTGGCGCAGGCATGGGCAAAGGCCCTGCTCTGGCATTACTTTTAGCGGGGCCGGCATTAAGTTTACCTAATATGTTAGTTATTCGTGGCGTTATTGGCACAAAGAAAACGGTTGTTTATGTGGGGTTAGTTGTGGTAATGGCAACATTCAGCGGAATATTGTTTGGGATGATAATCGACTAGGAGGTTATAAATGAGAGAAAAGCCAAAAGATATTAAAAAAATAGTTAAAGAAGGTTATGCTAGAATAGCTAAGCAAGGAGCATCTTGTTGTTCTTCCAATTCTTGTTGTTCGTCTTCAAGTAAAGCCAGGGATGTTAGCAAAGCTGTTGGCTATGGAGATGATGAGATGGATGTTGTTCCTGATGGAGCCAATCTCGGGCTTGGATGTGGAAATCCTGTGGCTATAGCTTCATTAAAGGAAGGGAATGTTGTGCTTGATTTGGGGAGCGGAGCAGGATTTGATGCTTTTCTTGCGGCCAACAAAGTTGGTAAGACAGGCCGAGTTATTGGCGTGGATATGACTGATGAAATGCTGGATAAAGCACGGACGAATGCAAAAAAAGGTGGTTACGATAATGTGGAATTTCGATTAGGTGAGATAGAAAAACTTCCAATCGAGGACAGCGTGATCGATGTGATTATTTCCAACTGCGTTATAAACCTGTCGCCGGACAAAGAGGATGTATTCAAGGAAGCGTTCAGGGTTCTTAAGCCGGGAGGTAGGTTAATGGTTTCCGATCTAGTCCTTGAAAAAGAGTTGTCGAAAGAGATTAAAGAGTCAGTTGAGGCGTATCTGGGCTGTCTTGCGGGGGCGGTTAAAAAAGATAAATACTTGCATTTAATTGATGCGGCTGGATTTAAGGATATTAAGGTAATCAGTGAGCCTGATTATTCGGTGAATGATAGTTTTGATAATTTTGAAGCTGTTAAAGATGCTATAGTGAGTATTAAGATATCAGCAATAAAAAAATAAAATGAGGAGGGATCATTATGAAAATTGAAATTCTAGGTATGGGTTGTCCTAAGTGTAAGGCACTTTACGAAAATGTACAGGTGGCGTTAAAAGAGGCAGGCAAAGAAGCCGAAGTCGTAAAAGTTGAGGATTTGGCAAAAATTACCGAATATGCGGTGATGACAACGCCAGCTTTGGTTGTAGATGGTGAGGTTAAGTCAGCAGGTAAAGTTTTATCACCTGATGATATTCAGAAACTCATGGAGGCGTAATTTATGAAAAAAATATTGTTAGGGGTATTCGCATTATCGCTTATATGTTTAATACCCAGTTCTTTATTTGCCCAGAGTGATGATAAGGTTATAGTGTATTACTTTCACACCACGTTCAGGTGCCCATCATGCCATAAAATCGAGCAGTACACTGAAGGAGCGATTAAGGAGTATTTTGCAAAAGAAATCGAATCAGGAGATCTTGAGTATAAGGTGATCAATATCGAGGAAAAAGGAAATGAGCATTTTGTTCAGGATTACAAGTTGTACACAAAATCAGTTGTTCTTACACTGATTGAAGACGGTAAGGAGATAAGGTCTAAGAATCTTGAGCAGGTTTGGCAGTTATTAAGGAATAAGGATCAATTTTATCAATATATAAAAAATGAAACTCAAGGATTTCTTGATAGCTTGCGGGAGGATGATAAGTTATGATAGCTCTTCTTTCCGCATTATGGTTTGGGATATTAACTTCTATAAGCCCTTGCCCACTTGCGACAAATATTGCGGCTGTTTCATTCCTGGCAAAAAAGATTGATCATCCACGTATGGTTTTTTGGTCAGGTTTTGCCTATACGCTGGGGCGTATGGTTGCGTACGTAGTACTTGGCATGATCATTATTTTATCTCTTGCCGGAGTTCCTTTGGTTGCTAATTTCTTACAGAAATACATGAATAAAATGCTTGGGCCTTTGCTGATTATAGTCGGCCTTTTTCTTATGGATATATTACGACTGAATTTTAGCGGATTTGTACTTTCCAGTAAACATCAAAATAAACTTGCCGAATCTGGAGTGTTCGGTTCATTCGCATTAGGTATTATTTTTGCCCTGTCTTTTTGCCCTATTTCAGCAGCTCTATTTTTCGGCAGCTTAATCCCTTTGGCCGTAAAGAGCGAATTGGGGATAGTTTTTCCTTTTATATATGGAATCGGTACCGGCTTACCGGTTTTAATCTTTGCGGTTGGAATATCTCTGGGAGTCCATTCGCTGGCTCACTGGTTTAATAAGGTCGCAAAGCTTGAAATTTATATGCGTAAAGTCACAGGAGCAATATTTATTCTTGTGGGACTTTATTATATTTGGGTATACATTGTTTCAACCCTTCATGTTTAGGAGAAGATACATGAAATTCCCACCGCGTAGGTGGGAATTGGTTGAATATCTTTTTTTTAGAGAAAGCTCTTACACAATCCTGCCTTTTTGCTATAATACATTCCTATGTCTAAGATCTACATTCGTACCTTCGGCTGACCTTCTATACAGGTTTTACAATATATAAATTCTTTCCTTTAATCCAATGCACCGCCCGCTTACGCCTCCTGAACGTCGGCTTCAGCGGGCTACGTGGTTGCTGTTTGCACCGTTCGCCTTCGCTGGGGCTCAGGCTCACTGCCTCGCTCGCTGGGCCGCTCGCTTGTTGCCAGCAGTCTTGTCGTGCGGGCTTCAGCCGCTTGAGGCGTCTTCCGCTTCCGCACTCCAAGCCTGCAAAACCACCATTGTTGTGTAATCGTAGCGTGGTTAT
>JAIPHS010000047.1 GCA_021735105.1 Candidatus Omnitrophota bacterium | reverse complement strand
AAAAAAGATAGCACAAATTATTTTTTTGTCAACTAGATTTAAACAAATTTTTTGGCAAGTGCATAAACTTCGCTGGGCTTAACGGCTTGTAAACACAAAAACCCTTTCTGGCAATTGTGAGCAAGGCAAGTTTTACAACCGACATCTTTATGGAGAAAATAAGAATTTTTACCGGTTGGAGCCCATCTTTTTGGCGAAAGGCCGGCTTGAGATCTGCCAAATATAGAGATAACCGGTTTATTTAAACCCGCGGCGATATGCACTGGCCCGGAATCACAGGAAATAAATAATCTTACTCGCTTAATCAAGGCAATCGTTTCTGGAATTGACAAGCATCCGCATAAATCTACTACCCCTTCTATTTTCGATATTCCTTTACCAAATTCTTTTTGATCAGCTGAAGTTATAATTGCAATTTTTATATCTTTTTCTTTTTTGAGCATTTTAACTAGTTTAATAAATTTATCTTTGGGCCATCTCTTTGAAGGACAACTTGCAGAGGGATGAATAACTATCAATTTGTCTTTTTCCTCTATGCCTTTTTTTTCTAAAATCTTATCCACTTTTTGCCGGCAATCATTTTTTATCGGAATATAAATTTCTTTATCTTCAGCAGAAATACCTAGATAACGCAAAAGATCTAGATTATATTCAAGTTCATGTTTTTTACCTTGGCCTTTAGTATGAATCAACTTATCTGTTAAAAGAAAGCTTAACTTCTTATCCCAGCCAATTCTTTTCGGAATTCCAGCCAAAAAAGCTATTAGATGAGATCTATTGGTCGGATGCAGAATTAAAACTAAATCAAACTTTTTTTTCCTTAGAGATAAAGCAAATTTTAAAGTTGCTAAAAAACTTTTGTCATTTCCATACTTATCATAAACTATTAGTTCATCTAAATATGGATTTTGTTCTAAAATCTTTTTGGTGTACGGCCTGCAAATAAAAGAGATATAATTATCAGGATACTTTTTGCGCAAATTTTTTATCACCGGAGTAGACAAAACCACATCCCCTAATCGATCTGTTCTGATGATCAAAATTCTTCTTGGTTTATTCATCTTCTACTAAAAGTTCGATTTCTTTAACTATCTTGATTAGGCCTATATCCATACAGTCAAAATTAAGACAGCCTTTTTTTTCTTCACAAGGAATACAAGCTAATTTTCTATTCTGCAAAACTACTGATTTCTTTGACCAAGGGCCGGAGCGCTCCGGAGCAGTAGGGCCGAATAATCCTACTATCGGCAAATTAAGATAACTGGATAAATGCATGATACTGGAATCAACCGCAACTACAGCTGCGGCAAATCGGAAAAGAAGAAAATAAACATCAGCCATATCGGTTTTACCAACTAAATTAATAACCCCTTGCTTTAATTTAAATTGATCAAACTTTTTCTGGTCTTGCCCGAGTCCTAACAAAACGCACCTGTATTTGCCTCTTAGCTTATCTACAAGGCCTATTAGATTATCTATCGGGTATTCTTTTCGATAAGAACGGGAAAAACAACCGAAAAAGATATATTTTTCTTTATCAGAAAGATTCCATTTTTTTTTATGACTTTCTGAAACTATAAATTTACTTTTTAGGCAAGCAAGTTTTGGCGCAATATTTTCTACTAATTTTAAATATCTATCCTTAATATGCGATTTTTTAGAAAATCGGCGGATAAAGGGCGTATGTTGTTTTACTCCTAAAAAAATAGGTAACATTGAATTTTTAAAATCAATCATTAAATCAAATTGTTTTCTTAAATTCAGGCAAAACCTTACCTTTTCTCTAGCCCGCCAGCGTTTATCAAATAAAACAACTTGATCGATAAAATTATTTTTAGAAAAAAATTTTTTTGTTTTCGGGCTAACAATCGCCGTAATTCTTGCCTCCGGAAAGTTAGTTTTTATTCTATCTAGGGCTGGTAAAGCTAGAATCGCATCACCGATATTGGTGGGAAAATTAATTATAATTTTTTTTATATTTTTCATCATATAAGATTAACACTTATCCTAGATTAATAATATAACTTTTCTAGGCCTTGAGGGCAAGTTTTTTTCTTCCCATCTTCGCTATCCTATGATATCTTAACTAAATGCGGATTTTACAAGTGCTGCCTCATCTTAATATTGGCGGGATAACAACTTACACCTATACCTTAGCTAAATATCTCAAAGAAAAAGGTATTGAAGTTGCTATCTGTTCTTCCGGCGGCAATCAAGCCAATAAATTTAAAGAATTAGGGATCAAACTCTATGAAATTCCAATTAAAACTAAAAACGAACTCTCCTCAAAAATTATCGCCAGTGCGATTAAAATAGCCAAAATCCATAAACAATTTCCTTACAACCTGATTCATTCACATACTCGAGTTACTCAAGTTGCATCACAGCTTAGTAGTTTATTTACCAAAATACCCCACCTAGCTAATTTTCATGGATTTTATAAAAAAAATAAAACTAGGAAAATACGAAAAATAATAAAAGCCCAGGGTAAATATTCAATTGCAATTACTCCGCTTGTAAAAGATGATTTAATAAACTATTTTGGCGCAGATCCAAAAAAAATAAAAACTATTCTTTCCGGAATTGATCTTGAAACTTTAAACCAAAAGACTCCTTCTTTGCAGTTAGAAGGAAATCCAATAGTTGGAGCATCAGGAAGGCTTTCGTCAGTTAAAGGTTTCCAATATTTAATCGCAAGCATTCCAAAGGTTTTAGAAACATATCCCAAGGCAAAGTTTTACATATTAGGAGAAGGTAGCTACCAAGAGACTTTAATGGATCTTGTAAAAAAATTAAAAATTAACAACCATCTTACTTTACTGCAACGAAAACCCCTTTCTGCGTTTCTAAACTCTTTGGATATATTTTGCCTCCCTTCTTTGGAAGAACCGCTGGGCCTTTCGGTGGTTGAAGCCCAATACTTAGGAATACCACCGATTGTATCCGGTGTTGATGGCCTAAACTTACTAGTAAGCCAAGAAAAAACCGGCTTAAAGGTACCTATTGGTGATAGTTTAGCCATAGCTGAAGCGATTATTAAGTTAAAAAAGAATAAAGAGTTGTATCAAACAATATCTAAAAATGCTAGAAACCAGGTAATAGATAAATTTGACATAACTAAAAAAATAGATAGCTTTATTGAAATTTATGAAAAAGCGATTAAAGATAATAATAGTTGAACCTAACTGGCTAGGTGATGTAATTTTCACAACACCAGTTTTTCAAGCTCTAAAAAAAAGCTACCCGGAAAGTTTTTTAGGAGTTGCTGTGGCACCAAGGGCTGCCCCCATTTTAGAAAACAACCCTTATATTGATAAAATATTCAAACTAGATGAAAAAAAGGAAGAAAAAAGTATATTTTCTAAAATCAAATTTATTCAAAAAGTTAAATCTTACCATTTTAATAAAGCAATATTTTTTCATCGCTCTGCTACTAAAACTTTATTAATTTTTCTTGCAAAAGTAAAAGAAAGGATCGGCTACGACTATAAAAAACGGTCAATACTTCTTACCAAAAGAATCCCTGCGATAGAAAAAGATTCTATTCATAAGCAAGACTACTATCTTAATATTTTAGAAAAATCAGGATTCCCAATAGCCGATAAAAATTGCCGAATATACCTAAAAGATAATGAAAAAGAAAACATAAAAAAAATTATTCCCCAGATTAATTTTTTAAAAAATAATTATTTAATCGGCCTTAATCCTTTTAGCAATTGGGCCCCTAAAAATTGGCCTTTATCTAACTATCAGGAATTAATCAAAGAAATTCTTAATAAATACCCGAATTCAGCTTTTTTTCTAACTTCAAAAAATAGAGAAAAAAAAATAATGCCTCTTTTTTCCCAATTTGGAAAAAAAGTTATAGACTTAAGCGGAAAAACTACTCTTCGGCAGCTTGCCTGTTTATATAGTTATCTGGATTTAGTCATATCCGGAGACTCCGGCCCGCTTCACCTTGCCGGGGCAATAGGTACAAAATTTATTGGAATGTACGGACCCACTAGCCCCAATTGTACAAAGCCTATAAATAAAGCAAAAGGATATATATTATTTGAAAATGATATCTGCCCGGTACCCTGTTATCAAAAAAACTGCCAGATGCAATACCGTTGCATAAAAAAAATAAAACCTAATGATATTTTTAGATATGTTCAAGAGCTGTTAGGAAAGAAAGATTAATTTTTTTCTAAAATACTGCTTACCAACAGCATCACTTCTTTTGCCGAGATAGCCTTCATGCATTGATTGGACCTGCATTTATTTTTATAACAATATTGACAAGGTAGGCCTTCATCGATAATCTTAAGGTTAGAAGATCTAACAGTATGAAGCTTGGGATTAGTTGGCCCAAAAAGAGCTATGGTTTCAACCCCCAAGCATTGAGCCAAATGCAAACTAGCTGTATCAGGGGTAATAAAAAGACTTAATTTTTTTAATACTTCAATAAGCTCGGCAATTTCCGTTTTGCCGCAAAGATTAATAATTCGCTTAGACTTATTAGATCTTTCTACTATTTCAGCTTGCAATAAGCTCATTTTATCACCTAAAAGTACGATTTTACAATCAGGATATTTTTTAGTAAATAACTTAATAAAATGATTAATATTTTCTCCAGACCAATTTTTTGTCTCCCATTTTTTTGAAGCAGAAACATTAATCCCGACTAATTTACCTTTACCTAAATTGAAACCTGATAAATCAAGCGGTTTGGTTTGCCAAAACAATAACTTCTTTTCCTTAAAAGTTACCCCTAGAAGTTTTAGAATTTTCTCCTGAGAATCAAGCGGGTCAATTTTTTCACCTTTTTTGTAAGATGCGGTATGATTTAACAAAAATCCTAATTTTCTCCCAAACCCAAAAGATTTTCTTCCAAAACTTAAAAAACTAATTAATTGGCTAACTCGGTTATTTTGTAAATCAATTATATAATCAAAAGATAGCCTTCTTAATCTTTTACTTATTTGGAAGATTTTTTTTATTTTTTTATAGTCTGGAGATACAGTTATGATTTTATCTATATAAGGACAACCATAAAAAAAGCTGGCATATTTTTTCAGGGTAAGTAAATATATTTTCGCATCCGGAAATTCCTGACGAAGACGCGCTAAAGAAGGAATCGCTAAAATTATATCTCCCAAAGAAGACAACTTGGTAATTAGTATCCTTTTTTCTTTTACTATTTTTTCATAAACCCCTTCTAGGGAATTTAGAATCTTATCCATCGTATAATGCGCCTCAACTTTAGCTCTTGCTTTTATTGCCATATCTTCTGATAAGCCGGGATCATTAATCAATTTTAAGATTGCCTCAGATAATAAATCAGAATTTGCAGAAGGCACTAACAACCCATCTTTTTTATCATCAATTATTTCTTGAAATCCTCCTACCTTAGTTGCAATAACCGGCGTACCGCAAGCAGCCGCTTCAACTACCACCCGCCCAAAGGCTTCTTGGACTAAAGAAGGAGCAACCAATAACTTTGCTTTAGGTAAAATATTCTCAATATCTTGGCAAAATCCAATAAATTCAACATTGTAATTTAACGAAAATCTAGTTACTAAGGTTTTTAAATAATCAAAATATCTTGACTTATTTTTATCAACAGACCCTACTATTTTAAGTTTAAGGTAAGGGTTAAATCTTACCACTTTTCTGAAGGCATCAATTAAATATTGATATCCTTTTGTGGGAGAAATTCTCCCTATGCTTACTATGAAATTAGCATCTATTCGATTTTGATAATTAAAAAATTTAAATTTATCTAAATCCACCCAGCGGGGGATAATTATAATTTTTTCTTCAGGGACTCCAAACTTTTCTTTCATGTGACGGGCAACGGTTTTAGAAGGACAAATTACTATCTTACCCCAACCCATTACTTCACTTGATATTTTATTTTTATATATCCCATGAGCTGTAGTTATAAAATGACATTCAGTGTTGCGAGTCGCAAAAAAGCTTAGCCAAGCCGGCACCCGGCTCCGGGCATGAATTATCTCCGGCCGTTCTTTTGAAATAAGTTTTGAAATTTTAGGAATTGTTAATAAAGAAAAAAACGATTTTTTATCCACAGAAAACTGATAATGTTTTATTTCAAGATTATCTAACAAATAAGTCAGATTTCCTCCAGCACTTACGACTATACTCTCAAAATTTGGAAAATTACCAGAGACTTTAAAATATTTAACTAAATCCAAGACACCCCTTTCAACTCCCCCCGCTTTCATTTTTGGTAAAATTTGAATAACACGCATCTCTTTAGTCTCTACACCCTTTTCAAAATTGTTTTACTTTTGATAGTAATAATGGATCCACTACTGCCCTTCGGGCAGAATTTGCTTCGCAAATAAGTGGATGCATTTTTGGTAAAATTTGAATAACACGCATCTCTTTAGTCTCTACACCCTTTTCAAAATTGTTTTATAATACTCTTTCTACTGCTTTTTCTAAAACCTTACGATTTTGAGAAAACATCTTAGATATTTTTAGGTTTTTGTCCCTAATCTTATACGGATATCTTAAAAAATTAACTTCTTTTCTTAGAGAACTTAAAAAGACCTTTCGCTTATCATCTTCAGTCTCAAAAAAGGTGCAAACACAAGGCTTACCTAAAGAAGCAATTTCTGAGATCATTGAGATGCTTTCACTTGAACTAAATACAATATCTGAGGTTAAAATAAAACCTTCAAAAACAAAATCATAATTACCTTCACTGGCTACAACTAAAGCTTCTGTGTTTTCAAAGTCAGCTAACTCTCTTTTCATATGGGCCTCAACAGATTTTGGTGTGCGTCGTGAACTACTAATCAAAATCTTATAATTTTTTTCTTTAGAAAAATTTTTTAGTTGCTTGATAAAATATTTTACGTTTCTAAAAAATTCATTTTGATCAAAAACCGGCCCGCCAATAAAAACAGAAACTTTTTTATCTGGTGTTAGTGAAAAATAACTCTTGCATTTATCTTTCTTTTTATCTAAATCTGCCGGATAGGTTAAGGCTCCTTTAATTTTTATAAGATTATCCGCAAAAACCCGGTCATGTTCAGGAATAATCGCAAGATCAAACCTTGAAGGCGCAAGGTTAGTCCTTAAAATTACTGCGATTTTCGCCCCTTGAGAAGAGGAAAATATTTTGGCTACAGGAGCGGTAAAATTTCCCGTGCTTATGACAATATCAGAAAAATTGTT
>JAIPHS010000046.1 GCA_021735105.1 Candidatus Omnitrophota bacterium | reverse complement strand
AACTACAGCATATTTTAAAAAAGAAAGATCAAACTTTTTTTCTCCTTTTAAAAAAAGTATCGCCATGAACATAGCCGGAACTACACAAAATAAAGTTACTTTATGTTTTTGAATATTCCTTAAAAACTCCAGCGGGTGGAATCTTTCCATCAAAATTAATGTAAAACCAAAAGAAAGCATAAATAAAATAAAATCTAAGCCACCCACATGAGAAAAAGGTATCCCTCCACATAAAAATATATCTTCAGAGGTAACAGTAAGATAGTTATCAATAACCTCAATTGGATTTTTTAAATTCTGATAAGTTAACATTACCCCTTTGGGATGTCCGGTTGAACCTGAGGTATAAAATATTGCAGCATCATCCTCTCCTTTAGCTGAATTAAGAGGAGATTCGGAAGAATTTTTAACAAAAATTTCTGAAATTGAAGTAAAATTTTTAGAGTCTGATCCAGATATAATTATTTTTTTTAGATTCGGGCATTGATTTTTAATTTGATTTAAATCTATCTCTTTTTTAGGTTGGATAACCAAAACTTGCGCTTGAGAATGATTAATAAAATTTACAATTTCAGGCTCTGTTAGCATATAATCAAGAGGAACTAAAACTCCTCCTACAGACAAAACTCCAAAAATAGTAAAAATTGCATCCGGTAAATTAGGAAGATAAATTGCAACTTTTTTATTATCTGCCAACCCTAACTCGAGAAGATGGTTGGCTAGACTGAAGCTTTTATCCTTTAATTGAGTAAAAGAAATAGAATTATCTCTCCAGATAAAAGCTGATTTTTTAGAATATTTTTTACTTTGTTTAATTAATAATTCGGCTATTTGCATAATTTTACCTTTTTAACTAGTAAAATTTTACTAGTTTTTCCTTTTTCGTCAAGATAAATTTATGTCATAAAACCCCAATAAATTCAATACCTATTCCTGTTAACTGCGGGGGTTGAATAAAGGTTTTTAGTGTTGTCAACAAAAATGTTGCATAGTGAGAAAAATTTAGACAAGAGTCAAATCTTTTAGGAGTCTACGGCCTGTTAGCTTCACTTCTCCCGCGGGAACGCCTAGAGCAATAGCAGCAACAAATTCTAACTGGGAGGGTAATTGAAGTTCTCGGCTTATCTCCTTAGCCTGGTTGAGGATTTCTCCCAACCAACAAGTTCCTAAACCTAAAGAATGTACATAGAGTAACATATTTTGAATACAGGCACCTATTGCCATTAAATCCTTTTGATAATTATATGAGCTTTTTTTATCTAAAAATACCAAAATAAGCTTATCCGCTTCTTTTACAACCTGGCCAAATTTCGTATATTGAGCAAGTTTATCTTTTTCTTGTTTAGACTTTACCATAAACCGCCAAGGCTGGTTATTAAGCCCAGAAGGAGCCCAACGAGCTGCTTCTAATGAATTTTTTATAGTTTGCATAGGCACTTCTTTATCCTGAAACTTTCTAACTGAACGCCTCTCTTTTATCAATTTTAATATATCAACTTTCCCCATTACCGGCCTCCTTATTGCAGGGTGTCCCTAAATGGCTAAAAGTAGGACGTCTACGGGTTTTTGTCAAGATAAATTTATATCATAAAACCCCAATAAATTCAATACCTATTCCTGTTAACTGCGGGGGTTGAATAAAGGTTTCTCGGGTTTTTGTCAAGAGTGGAGGCCTGACCCCTTATTTTATCCAGTAGCCTAAATCTTGCAAAATTCTGCTATTGTTTTGCCACTCTTTTTCGATTTTTACCCATAAATCCAGATAGATTTTTTTCTTATAAATATTTTCTAGATCAGATCGGGCCTCGGTTCCGACTTCTTTAAGCAATCCTCCGTCTTTGCCAATAATAATTTTTTTTTGTGAACTTCTCTGAATATATATATGAGCTAAAACATAAACACTTCTTTCTTTTTCTTGGATTTCTTTTATTTCAACTGCAATTGAATGCGGAATTTCTTGTTTGGTTTTTAAAAATAATTTTTCTCTGATTATATCTGCGGCGCGATATTTATCAGGAAAATCAGTTGAAGTATCTTTATCGTAAAAAGGATGCCCTTCGGGGGTTAATTCTAATAAGACATCTTTTAGTTTCTCGATATTTTTTCCTGTCTTAGCTGAAACAGGAATATAATAAATCAAAGGGTCCTGAGTTTGTATATTTTCTATTTTTCCCTGCCATAACTCAATATAATCATTTAAATATTTTCTGCCTAAATCACTTTTATTTAAAACCATAACTACTTTACTTTTTTGCCGAGTTGCTACGTCTATTATCTTCTTTTCTTCTTGGCCCGGCGGCCTACTTACATCTACCACGTATAAAATTAAATCTATTTCAACCAGCGAAGCTAAAGAAACTTTATTAAGATGGTAAGCAAACTTTTCTTTAAAAAGATGAATCCCGGGGGTATCGACAAATACAATCTGTGAATTTTGCTGGTTTAATATTCCTTTTAATTGGAAACGAGTGGTTTGAGGAATGGGCGAAACAATACTAATTTTTTGGCCTAAAACAGCGTTGAGCAGAGTTGATTTGCCAACATTCGGCCTGCCTAGAATTGTTATAAAACCCGATTTAAATTGTTTATTTTTCATTTTCACTTTTAAGCGATACCTCTATAAATTCTCCTCTAAGAGGATTGTAACCATTATAAGCTATAAGAAAATAAGCTGTTGAGGCTAAAGAACCGGTTCGCCTGCCCCGGGGGGTTCGCCAGCCATGACCGGTATCAACATAAGGGCTAGAAGCATAGGGGAGGCAAGGCTCCACTCTTCCGGCCCGAGAGGGAGAAGTTATCATCATCTTTTGCAGTTGATTAGAATAATAATAGGCTTTTTCTAAATACTTTCTATATTTTTTTGAGTCTTTTTGCTTGAAATAATCAGCCATTACCTCATAAGCCAAAATCATCTGAGCAGTCCACTCTCCAGAAATAACACCGCCTCGAGCCGAATGTTTCATCTTAGCAAAGTCAAACCCTTCAACCTTTATTTTTCTGTTATTATATTCAAAATTAACAGTAACTTTACAATTTTTTTCCGCAAACTCTAGAATCTCTTCGGAATCCATCCCCATTGAATATAAAGTTTCCGGCCCTAATGCTGTTACAGACCAAGTATAGGTATCGGTAGCTATGGTAGCATCTCCTTTACCTCTGTTTATTGGCACTTTGTGTTTGGTATAAGAATACCTAGAAATCCATCTTTTAATTTTATCAGCAATTTCTTTATATTTTCTCTTTCCAGTTTGTTTATAAAGCAGTCTAAAAAAAGCATAGGCATCTAAATTATGCTCTGTAGAATACCAGCTATCCTTCGGGCCTCCAAAAATGCCGCCTTCCTCATCTTGCATTCTAATTAAAAAATCTCCTACTTCTTTGGCAATCTTAGTATACTTTTTACTTTTTGTCATCTCTCTATAGTTTAAAGCTGCAAGGCCAATCCAAACTTGGGGCCCACTATGAAGCACATACTCAAAGACTCCACCATCTGTAAAGTAAGCATTATATATTTTTTTGCTTTGGTTAATTTGTTGAAGGTAAAAATCTAAAATTCTTTCAGCCCTTTTTATTTCTCCATTATTAAGGAAAACAAAAACTGCCAAAGCCTGATCATAACTAAAACAAACTTCTTTTAGGCTGCTATCGCCTTCATAACTTAATACTAAACCTTTGATTAAATTTTGGCGATGTTTAATCCAATCATACATCCCCGCTATTACTTTTTTTCTAACCTGATGTTTTATCTCTTTTATTTTTTGGGTTTCTTCTTCAATTTGAACAGCGGCTTTTTCTTTTTCTTTTATCTTTTCTTTTAAAAATTCATTTTCTCTTTTTAAAGAATCCAATTGTTTATTATATTGGTTTAATTTTTCCTCCAAAACAGTTAATTCTAAAGATTGCTGTTGGTTTTTTCCCCGGATTCCTTTAAGTTTTTGATATTCTGTTTTTAGGTTAAAGATATTTTCTTCTAAGCTGGCTATCTTTTGGTCCAGTTGTTGTTTTCTTTTTTCAAGAAATTCCTGTGCCTGCTTATTTTCTTCTAGGCTTTGGCTAAGAAAAGAGTTTTTCTGTAATATCTCTATATGGTCGCTTACAAGACGGCGGTTTTCTTCGGCTAGGCGGTTTGTTTCCCAGAATAGAAATGATGAAAATAAAGCAAAACTAATTAAAATTAATATAACCGCTGCCGGCACTACCTTTTTAAATATCGCAAATCTAAATATTGAACCTGCTTTCTTTTTTTCTGCTTTCTTTTTTTTAGAAGTTATAAATTCCAGCCCAACTCCATATTGCTTAAATTTTTTTAATTCTTTTGATTCTTTCCATTTAATAGTTGCTTCTAAAAATAAAGATTCTTTTTTAAAGGGGAGTTTGATTCGGAGAAAAATTTTGTTTTTATCCTGATTAAATTTATCCCAAAAACCCCACCAAAGATCATTGACTATAAGGCATATCCCTTCTTTGCCAATATTATGGGTAAACCCCTGAATCCAAGGAGTAATTTTTTTTCCATTTTTATCAGCTATAAAAAACTCTACCGGTAAAACAGTAGAAAGCCTTATATATTTTCTTCGATTATTTTCTGCCATCAATCACCATTTATTTCTCTTTCGTTTCTAGAATTACCTGTCCTTTTAAATAATAAAGTATTTCTTTAAATTTCTCCTTAAAATCCTGATATTCATCTTCTGTGACAAACCTTTTCTTTATTAAAAACTTTTGAGAAAAATTAATAGTTTTTTCGGCTGTTTTATAAGCTGTCTCTAGGCTTAGCCATTTGTTTTCAAAATGTCTTGAATCAGGTAAATATTTTACCTCTATATTAGAGGGCAAATTAACCTTAATTTCAGCTTTTTTAGAAAATATACCTCCGAAATCTATAGGAAAATCTCTTGTTTTTTTGCTAATCAAACTAGCCTTAAAATCAAATTGATTCAAAGGTTTTAAGACACGTAAAGATCCGGAAGGACTTAAAAAATTATCAGCAGCAAAGGCATATTCCAACATGGGATTTTTATCTAAATCTTTTTCATTTTCGATATTTAAATCAATAAGACGAGAAAAAGATGATATCTCTACCATTTTTTGGCTAATATCTTCTTTAATCCTTGAAGGATGACTGTATTTTAGATAACCCCTATAGCTTGAAGCAAAATAACCTTTTGGAGATACTCTTCGTTTTATTCTCGCATTTTCTGATTTTGCAATATCAATCTCCATTAGATAATCTATACCGCTATCTTTACTAGAAGAAGTTTTTAAAATCTTGTAACCTTCTTCTAAAAATAAAAGAATTGTTCTATCCTGGTCAGATAAAGGTATCTGGCCAAAAGGAGTAGTGTTTGAAGTAGGGTCGATAAATATAAATTTACCATCAATGCGTACAGCTGCTATGGCATGGTTAAAATTAATTGAGGGAAAACTTTTATCAATTGGATAGCTGCTCCGAGTAGAGATAAGCACAGGATAAGCATCCAAACCGGCCTCCTGCATTAAAGCCGTCAAAAGAACAGCTTGGTCTTTGCAATCTCCGTATTTATTAACAAAAACCTCACTGGCTGAGTGCGGCTCATATCCACTATCACCATATTCAACTGCTACATAACGAATATCTTTAGCCACATATTCATAGATAGCTTTTGCCTTTTGGTGAGAAGTTTCTTTATCTTTAATTAACTCTTTTAACACTTTATCCATCTCATCATTTATTTTTAATTTATCAGCATAGAGAAAAAACCACCAATTATAAACTTCCTGCCAAGAAGAAAAACTAGAAATTAAAATTGCAGGATTAATATAAGAATAAGGCGGCATATTATATTCAGGCACTATCGAATTTAACTCTTTAAACTTCCAGCTATAGACCTTTTTTTCAGGCTTTTGGCTTAAACTCGGCTCAAGATTAATGCCTTTAGCTTGATTTTGGTTAAAATATTTAATATTAACTTCCTTATTCTTGGGAACTATGAGCTTAAAACCAGCTTTGAATATCGGATATTTCTCTTGAAGCCGATAAATAAAATTAAAGTTATCTTTGGCCGCTAATTTTGAAGAATAAATTTTAACCTTATATTCTAGGTAAGATCCTATATCAACCGCCGGCATAGATATAATAAATGCCCGGGAATTACTATAAAGCGGGAAATCAAGATACCTGCTTACATCGCGAATATTTTCAGCTCCAGCATAAACTACTTTTGCCTGCCTGGTTATTGTTCTAGCATATTCAAGCTCAATCTTTTCATAAGTTGAATCGTAACCAATTTTTACTTCAGCTAATTCTTTACCTCTTTCTTTTAAAACTTGTTTCACAACATGGACAGTAGATACAGAGGTATGATTTGGTAAAATTTCAATTGACTCATCAACTGAAAGTATTATGGCTGCTTCATCTTCTATTTTCGCAACAAAACTAGCTGCCTGTTGCGATAATTTTTTAACATTTTCAGGAAAAATATTTTCTATCTTCTTTTGTATAGATTTAATTTTTTTACGAGCTGCCGCAGCGTAAGGTTTTTTAACTTTAGCATATATTTCGATAGCTTTAGGAAAAAGATTCTTTTTCTCAAGAACCTCTCCATATAAAAACAATCCTTCCGGATCCTCTAGATTATTTATTATTGTTTGATAAGCTTCTATGGCCTGATCGTATTTTTTTTGTTTGACTAAAGCCTTGGCTAAAAGCACCTTTGCTTTATCGCTATCTATGCCGCTCAATATGTCTTCTATCTTTTTATAGTCTCTAAAACTATAGTAGGCTTTAGCTAAATTTATCCGTAATTCTTTATTACCGGGGTTTTTCTTTAATTTTTTTTGGTATTTTTTAGATAGATGATTATACTCTTTTTCTAATTGGCTAAAATAATCCTGATTGGTTAAACTGGTTTGATTTAAATCAGTACTACAACCTAGAAAGAATAAAATAGTTAGAATTATAGATATCTTTTTAGCCATTTTTTAGTCTAGATTAAATTTAATAAATTGAAGCTCTGGTGGATTTATAAATTTTTTAAAAATCTTTCTATCCTTACAATTGCTTCTTTAAGATTCTCTAAAGAGTTAGCGTAAGATATGCGGATATAATTTTTATAGTTTTTACCAAAAGCCGATCCAGGAACAACCGCCACTTTTTCTTTCATCAAGAGCCCTTTTGCAAATTCTAATGAATTGAGCTTAAAGTTTTTTAAGGAAACAAAACAATAAAATGCTCCTTGGGGCAGCAAAGTAAAAAGGCCTAATCTATTTAGTTCTTTTACCAAAAAATCCCTTCTTCGCATATATTGAGACTTCATATCAACAACTTCTCTCTTTGCCAATAGAGCCTCTATAGCTGCCACTTGTGATATAACCGGCCCGCACATTATAGAATAAGAGTGTATTTTAGCCATAGCTTGAATAATCTTAGAATCTCCACAAGCAAAGCCAACTCGAAAACCGGTCATAGCATGGCCTTTGGAAAAACCATTTAA
>JAIPHS010000045.1 GCA_021735105.1 Candidatus Omnitrophota bacterium | reverse complement strand
ATGAACGCACCGGCCGCCCGTTAGGAGATAATAATTTTATAGAAATACTTGAGAAGAAATTAGGGATAAGTTTAAAAAAGAAGAAACCAGGGCCTAAGAAAAGAAAGAGGGGTAATTAAGTATTGTGTCCCCGGAACTTTTTATGAGGCGATTGTAGAAAAAGCCCGAGAATTAGGCCTTGCCGGGGCAACTGCTTCTAGAGGTATTATGAGCTTTGGCGCAGATAGCCGTATGCACAGCGCAAAAATATTAAGGCTTTCAGGTGACCTTCCCATTACAGTTGAGATTGTTGATACAGAAGAAAATATCAATAAGCTTCTGCCTTTCCTCGATGAAGTCGTGCAGGAAGGATTGATCACTATGGAAAAGGTTAGAGTTATAAAATATCGGCATAAAGGCTCTAAGTAAATCTATATTTTTATAATAGCCGGTTTATCTCTAGCTGGTATTTTTTCTTTTGACTTTTCTTAAAAAAAATAAAATTCGCTTGATTTATTAGAGATAATATGGTAATTTTAGTTAAAATAAGTTAATATAAGTTATAAAAAGGTGTAAAAATGAATAAAAATCAAGTTTTAACCACGAAAGAATTGGCCAGATATATTAAGCTGAATGAAAAGACTATAATAAAAATGGCTCAAAATGGTGAAATACCTGGGGTTAAAGTGGGCAACCAATGGAGATTCCATATAGATGCGATTGACAGTTATTTGCAAAACAAAATTGTTAAGTCTCCCGAAGAAAAGCTGAATTCAATTATCGAAGATAAGAACTCTGTTGTTCCTTTATCTCGTTTGGTTGAAAATAAATTGATGGAACTTGATTTAGGAGTAAAGGAATCTAAAGAAGTATTGTCCAAATTAACTGATATGGCTGATTTAGTTAATTTAACACCAGTGCCTAAAATACTTTATCAAGAACTTCTTGAAAGGGAAAAAATGCTAAGTACTGCCGTGGGGCAAAAGGTAGCAATACCCCATCCAAGATATCCTTCCAATAAGCTATTTAGAGAAAACAAAATAGCAATAGCTATCTCACAAAAGGGAATTGATTACGATGCGCCAGATAAAAAGAAAGTGCATTTATTTTTTATGATTTGCGCATTAAGTGAGGCAATTCATATTAGATTGTTAGCTATGATTTCAAAGTTGATTCGTGCGCCTGAGACTATAGAGAAATTTATAAAAGCTGAAAGTAAAGAAGATATTATGCGATTGTTACTTGAATTTGAACGAAAAAGTATGTTTTTTAATAATCAATTAGAAGCAACCAATAAATCTGGATAAAATGAAAGGATCTAAATTATTTTTTATAATATCTCTGATACTAATATTTTCGGTATTTTTTTCTCAATATAGTATTGGCATCAAGGGATTTTCTTTTCTGAGAGCAGAAAAAGAAGGAGAAGAGAAAATATCAGAAGAAAATTGTTTTCGAGAAAATATAGATAATTTCTATATAGTTGATAAAAATGTCCACCTAAAATTTAATTTTTCTTACCTTTCTCGCTATGCAGCTGAATTAAATTCAGTATTTAAGCTCAATAGACTTGCCACTTTCTTAGATATATTATTTAACCACTCACCTCCAAAGATTCTTACATAATTTTTCTATTTTTTCACATTTTTAATTAAAGTTAAAAACTAAGATTATGTTTAGAGAGGTGATAAAAGTGTTAATTATAGTTATGCATAATAATAAAAAATATTTAGAAGAGCTTAAGTTGTTAGCTAAAAGAGCAAGAATAGGAGATTTTTTGTTAGTTAAAGATGAACGTTTAGGAACTTTATTAAAAGGGGCAACTTCTGATGTCATTTTTTCCCAAAGCAGCATGATCAATGTTTATAATAAATCTTTTTTAACGATAGTAGAAAATGAAGAAAAAGCCAAACAATTTTTAAAAATAATAGATAATGATAGTGATTTACAAAGAAATAATCAGGATCAGGAGGGATTTGTTTGCGTAATACCTTTTGATCATATTAAGTATTTACAAATGGGTAAACTTTTCTTGAAAAAAGGAGGATAGAATGAAAATAGCAAATTATTTTAATAAAGATAATATTTTGTTGAATTTAGAGGCTTCAGGTAAAAGCGATGCTATTAAAAAATTAGCTTTACTTTTAGTAGGCTCAAAGAAGATTATTGATTTTGATCAGTTTCTCCAGGATGTATTTGATCGAGAGCAATTAAAAACTACTGGTATTGGTGATCAAATTGCGATTCCCCATGCTCGCAGCGATGCAGTAGAAGATTTTGTGATTGCTTTTGGCAGGATACCTCAAGGAATGGATTTTGATTCTTTAGACAATAAACCGGCTAAATTAATTTTTTTAATGGGGACACCGGCTAATAAAGGTATAAACAATTATTTACAGATATTAGCTTATCTTACTAGAATTCTAAATAAAGAAGATTTTAGAAAAGACCTTCTTGCGGCTAAATCTACCGGAGAAATAATAGAAGTTTTTAAAAAAATTGAAGAATAAAATTATATTAGCCAAAAAAAATTTTAATTGGAAAAGCTATTTTTATCTGGTGACCACCTAAAAGAATTGGAATGATTGAATGAGAGGTAAGGATAAATATGAAGAAGTGCCATTATTGTGCAGAAGAGATACAGGATGAAGCGATAAAATGCAAGTATTGCGGAGAGTTTTTAAATAAGAGAGCTCAAACTCCTTGGTATTTTAAAACTACTTGGCTGGTAACTGCTTTTTTATGCATTGGACCGTTGGCTTTGCCTTTACTTTGGTTTAATCCGTATTTGAGTCGAAAGGCAAAGTTGATTGTAACGATCATTGTTGTTGTCCTAACTTATTTTTTTCTAAATATTACCATTAAATCTGTAAGAGTTATAAAGGATTATTATAATTTAATGTTCCAAGAATTCTAAGGATCAAAATGGATATACTTTTTTTAATAGGGATAACTATATTTTGAGGAACATTTGCTGGCAAAATATTCCAAAGATTCAAAATTCCTAAGGCAACAAAACTTTGATTAAAAATTTAAAATCATTTAAACTGGATAAGTATTAATTCAAGGAAGTTTAATATGAAACTAGATAAAAGTTTAGGAAAAATTCAAATATTATTTTGGACGCTGTTATTTATTTTTCTTTTAAGTATCATTGTTTTTGAAATTTATACTTTGGTTATTTTCTACAAAGAAGGTAATCTAGCCATACCTGATAATTTTGGAAATTTTAAACATATTCGAGAAAAACTAATCACAGATAAAAAACGGAAAGAATTTTCTTTTGCGGTGATAGGAGATACACGAGGTTATGGCGCATGGGGTTTTGGGAGTTTTGAAAAAATAGCCGCAAAATTAAAAAAAGAAGATTTATCGTTTATGATAATGTTAGGTGATTGCGTACGGAGAGGTAGGCCAGGATATCATCGTTACCTGAGAGCTGAAATAGCTGATGATCAGGAATTTCGCATGCCTTTTCCGATCTTTTACGTTGTAGGCAACCATGATGTTGATCCGAAACAGTTTCCAATTAGTGAGTTTGAAAAATTTTATGGCCCGACTAATTTTTATTTTAATTACCAAGGCAATTTATTTATATTCTTGCGTGTTTTAATAGATCCTTTTCCAACTGATGAGAGTATTAAATTTTTAGAATCTATTCTTGAAAAAGAAAAAGATAAGCACAAAAGGACATTTGTTTTCATGCATACTCCGGTTTCATTATCAAAATATCATAAAACAAAGCTAGTAAAAAACTCTCAAAAATTAAAAAACATATTTGAAAAATATAAAGTGGATTATGTAATTACTGGAGATTATCATGGATATTTTCGGCAAGAGCACAATGATACCAAATATATAATAACCGGTGGTGGTGGATCTGAATTAGAAGATTCAAGATTTGGCCAATTTTATCATGCTATCATAATGACTATAAAGCCAAATTCAGTTTCTGAAGACATATTATTTGCAGATAGAGATGAAGATTTTATAGATTCGTTAGAATGTTTAGCTTTAGCGGAGGTTTATCCTTGGTTAAAAGCTTATTGGGTTTTGGCGATTGTTTTTAATCTGGTTGTTATTCTTCTTTGCTTTTTAGCAATAAAAAAAATATTATATTTAATCAATAAAAACATTTTAAAAGAAAAATAAAAAATAAAATTTAATTATATGAGTATCTTATTTTTTGTCGGAATTGCCTTAACTGTTGGTCTGCTGGGAGCGAAAGTTTTTAAAAAACTAAAGTTTCCGGTTGTAGTTGGTTATCTAATTGCTGGAATTATTCTTGGGCCTTCTGTCCTCAAGGTTTTCAGCCTAGATCTTTTAGATAATTTGAGAGGATTTAGCGATCTGGCTCTTGCTATTGTTGCTTTTATTATCGGAAGTCAAATGCGGTTGACTATTTTAAAGAAAATGGGCAGAGGCTTAATAACTATAATTTTATCTGAATCTTTTCTCGCCTTTTTTATAGTAGGCATTGGTGTTTATCTCATTAGCCAACAAATTTATCTTGCTCTTATATTTGCAGCTATAGCTCCGGCCTCAGCTCCAGCGGGAACAGCAGTTGTCTTACAGGAGCATCGGGCTAAAGGCCCCTTGACTAACACTTTATATGCAGTAGTAGGCCTTGATGATGGACTGGCCATTATTATTTATGCTTTTGCCTCAGCTTTAGCAAAAACATTTTTAGAAGGTGGAGCGATATCAATATTAGAAATAGTCAAAGGCCCTTTGATTGAAATTTTTGGCTCGATTATTTTAGGAATTATGATCGGAGTTATTTTTGGTTATTTTGTGAGAAAATTACGTTCAAAAGAAGACATTCTTGTTGTCTCGCTAGGAAGTATTCTTATTGCTGCCGGTATCGCAAAATATTTTCAGCTATCTTTAATTCTTACTAATCTTAGTATTGGAATGGTTTTTGCTAATGTATTTTTATTAGCCAATAGAAGAGTTTATCGTGCTCTTGAGTCGATAACTACTCCTGTTTATATAATATTTTTTCTGATAGCTGGGGCACATTTGCAGCTTAAACTACTTCCGGCGATGGGTTTGTTAGGAATCGTTTATATTATTACAAGAATTATGGGATTGATGGGAGGCGCTTTTTTAGGTGCAAGTTTAGCAAAGCAGCCGCCGGTAATTAAAAAATATTTAGGTTTTGGGATTCTTTCCCAGGCTGGAGTTGCGATTGGACTTGCGCTGATGGCAACTAGTGAGTTTAGCAGTATGGGTCCAGCTGGCCAGGATTTAGCAATCACAGTTGTTAATACAATAGCGGCAACGACTATAATCTTTGAAATAATTGGCCCAATTGCAACGAAGTTTGCAATTGTTAAGGCAGGTGAATCAAGAATATAAAATGGAGGATCCGATGAAACTTTTAATAATTGTATTAAATAAGGAAGAGTATCTTGAGAAGCTACTTTCTCTGTTGGTAGAATTAGAAATTAGTGGAGCAACAATGTTAGACAGTGAAAGCGTAGGCCGTTTTCTTGCTTATCAAGTTCCAATTTTTGCTGGTTTACAGGAGATATTTGGCCAAAGCCGAGTTACCAGTAAAACTATCCTTGCTGTTGTCAAAGATAAAGATTTCATGGACAATTTCAAGCAATTGATTAAAAAAGAAGGCATTGATTTTACCCAACCTGATACAGGAATAATTATAACTGTTCCTGTAAAAGATGTTATAACTTCTGAATGAGAATAAATTGTATTCAGAACCGGTCCTTAAGCCTGCCTTAATGGTGATTTCGTAGATCCCTAAATAAACCTATCCTTTGTCACGCTATTACTAAGGCTGTACAATAAAGTGGTTCTTTAACAGGGGTGATAAAGTATTTTTTTCCAGATTTTTCCTTCGGTAAAGTTTATTCTGAATGAAATTGAAGGGCTCAGGATAAATTTTCTAAGATTTTTTGAGGCTCTTTTTTTTGGTGCTTCGACTCCGTCCTTCGACAAGCTCAGGACTTCCTTCGGTCGCTCAGCATCAACCCCAAATGGAGTCGAAAGGGTTGATTTTCTGATTCCGGACCTGAAAACCGCCAATCTTGGCAGAGGCTTGACCGCCGAAGCGAATGTTCAAGGAGCGAAGACGAGCGGTGCTTGGCCAACAGACAAGCCCTTGGCGTTTGGTTGTTCAAACCAAATGTCAAGGGCGGCACAAGCTACAGATTCTTTCTTTTGGACTGATGTATTGTGTTTGGAATAATAAGCGGTATAATAATGTTTGAATGAATGCCCGTCGGGGAGCCAGTAAATAAGTTCGAACGCAAATTCGAGATAAAAAAGAAGGCCCAGTCAGCTAAATTTAACTGGGCCCTTTTTATGTCTTGACATCGCAAAAGGTTACGGCGATAATTTATCCGCCGGTCATTGCGAAGGCTGCAAAGCAGCCTGAAGCAATCTCAACCCCACATATAATAAGCAAGCAATCTATCTCGGCATGGATAGTGAGCTTATCGAACTACTCTGTGTGCGCCTTATTTAATCGGGCTCACTTTATCGATTATTTGGGCAGATTGTGGAAGTTTTGCGATATTTTTTTCTGGTGGATAATATCGATAAAGCGCAACTTTATCTCTATATTTGTGGTTGCAGAGGTTTATGTTTAAGGTATAATTGTTGTCAATAAGAATTTAGAAAGATTATTGATAAAATTGAGCTGGGGTAAGGATATGAAAATATTGAAAAATATTATAAATGTTGATGAACTAAAGAAGATAGCAGAGGCATCATTTGGTGATTTAGTTAAAGCAGTTGTTGATGTTGATCGTGAACTGGTTGCAATTGATGCTGAGCTTCATTCAGACCTAGAAGCATTATTATTAGAAGACGGTTCCAAGCAATGTAATCTTTGGGGTATTAATTTTTATCCGGAGATTGAAGAAGATAATTTTATAGAATTTGATTCATTGATAAATCTACGGCCTTCCCAGGGGAATATGACCAGAGGGGTTGGTTCAAATGATATCCAGGCTAAAATTGTAAGCATTGTAAATAAGTGGGTAAAGCGATGAGTGCTCAACACAAAGAACTTGCCGGCGGCCGTTGGGCCAAGATGCCGTTAGTAGAACAAATGGCAAATATCGGCAGTGAAGTTAGCAGGGCTTTAAATTGGCAAAAAAAAGAAAAAAAAGATTTATCAAAAAAAGCAGTTAATAGAGCATTAGAATTAATCGATTTAACTGCTTTTTCTTTAAAAAAGTATTCTCAGCTTAAAGAGCTTTTCCGGGTACGTGAAATTTTGGTTGATTTTTTTTATGGTATAAATCAGTTTTCTTCATCTGAATTGCTGTGGCGAAAATATTTTGATCATTTCGCCTATCTGGCAAGAAAAAATTAAAAAAATTAATTTTGCAAAAAAGCGAAGGGTTTAGATTTTGGGGCAGGAACCGGCCCGGTTGCTGCTAAGCTCCTGGGGGGATAGAGGCTATTCAATTAAATTATATGATCCGTTTTTTGGAATAATCCTCAGGTATTGGAAGAGAAATATGATTTTATTATTTGTTGTGAAACGATAGAACATTTTCATTTTCCGGCTAAAGAATTTAAGTTATTAAAATCT
>JAIPHS010000044.1 GCA_021735105.1 Candidatus Omnitrophota bacterium | reverse complement strand
CTGTGTTTAATGTTTCAAAATCAGGAGTTATTGCAGGATCTCAAGTTGAAAAAGGCAAAATATTACGAGGAGCCCCATGTCAATTAACTCGTGGTAATGATCTTATTTTTGAAGGAAAAATTGAAACCTTAAAACGATTCAAGAATGATGCTCGGGAGGTAAAAGAAGGTTATGAATGTGGAATTGGCCTAGGCTATGATCAAATCAAAGAAGGTGATTATATTGATGTTTTTGGCCAGGAAGTAATCTCCCGCAAATTGTAACCATTTAGGTTAAGCTGGGAGAAGATAGAAAGAAGATGATAGAAGTTAGATAAGAAATAGATTTAATTTTTATTTCTACTTTCCAATCTCTATCTTCTAATTTCTAAAACTAATAAATTTATAATGAAAAAGAAAGTAATACTGAGTGGGATGAGGCCAACCGGGAAGCTCCATTTAGGCCATTGGGTAGGGGCGCTATCTAATTGGATTGATTTACAAGAAAAATATAATTGTTTTTTTATGGTCGCTGATTGGCATGCTCTTATGAGTGAATATAAAAATCCGAAATCAATTAAAGATATAACTGTTGATAATGTTGCTGATTGGTTAGTTTTTGGGATTGACCCTGAAAAATCAATTATTTTCAGGCAATCTAAAATTTTAGAACATCTTGAATTATTTATGATTCTATCTGTTATTACCCCGTTAGGATGGCTTTCTCGATGCCCTACCTTTAAAGAACAAGTTAAGCAGTTAAAAGAAAAAGATATAAATACTTATGCGTTTTTGGGATACCCAGTTCTTCAAACTTCAGATATAGTTTTGTATAAAGCAGATTATGTACCTGTAGGAGATGATCAATTACCTCATCTTGAATTAGCTAGAGAAATTGTGCGCAGATTTAGCAGTCTTCATAAAAAGAAAATTTTCATAGAACCACAGGCTTTATTAACTAAAGTTTCCAGACTCACTGGTTTAGATGGGAGAAAGATGAGTAAGAGTTATAATAATTATATCTCTTTAGATGAAGAAGATGAGTCACTAGAAAATAAAGTTTTAGGGATGTTTACTGATCCGGCTAGAAAAAGAAAAAAAGATCCCGGCCATCCCGAAATCTGTAATGTTTTTTCCTATTATAAAATAGTAAATTCAGGCTTAGAAAGAGAGGTAAAGGATTGGTGTACACAGGCAAAGAAAGGTTGTGTTGAATGTAAAAAGATTTTGTTGAATTCACTAAAAGAATTTTTAGTATCAAAAAGAGACAAGAAGAAAGAAATACTCAAAGACAAAAATAAAATATATGATATACTAAATAAAGGAGAAGATAAGGCTAGAAAGGTTGCTATTTCTACTTTAGATGAGGTAAAAAAAGCTGCAGGATTGATTTAAAAGATGAGACTAAAATTAGACATATTCGAAGGGCCTCTAGATTTACTTCTTTACTTGATTAAAAAAAGTCACTTAGAGATTTCTGACATATCCATTACACAAGTAGTTGATCAATACCTGCAATTCCTTGAAGTCATGGAACTTCTTGATTTAACTGTTGCTTCTGAATATTTATTGATGGCTGCTAATTTAATCAGCATTAAATCAAAAAATATCTTACCAAAGGAAGAAGAGGAAGAGGCAGAAGAGGAAGAAACAGCTGATGATTTAGTTAAAAGATTACTTGAATATGAGAAATTTAAAGAAGCAGCAGGATTTTTACGAAACAAAGAAGATCAAAGAAACAAATATTTTTCCCGTCCACCCACCGTGTCAAAAGAATATAGTCAAACCTATATTGAAGCTTCAATATTTGATCTAATCAGTGCATTTAAATCAGCCCTTAAAGAAGTTCCTAAAGATGTTTTTTTTGAAGTGATGAAAGAAGAGTTTACCGTTGAAGATAAAATCCATGATATTTTACATATTATCTTAGAAAAGGAAAAGATATCATTGGAAAGATTATTTTCACAGAGTAAGAGTAAAATAGAGATAGTAGTTACTTTTTTAGCAATTTTAGAGTTAATTAAATTAAAAGAGATTGTTGCTGTACAGGAACAACTTTTTGGCCCAATTTCAGTTGCTAAACCCCAATTAGTGGGCAGCTAATTAAAGGACGGATATAATCGACGAATGTACGAATCTATACTAATTTACGAATTAAGAAAATATTATTCGTATATTCGTAAAATATTCGTACATTCGTTGATGGCAATTAATTAATTATGAGTGATAAAAGATTTGTTGATTATTTAGGAGAAAACGAAGAAGAGCAAATTGTAAACCTTTCTTTACGTCCCAAAAGCCTTGATGAGTTTACCGGCCAAAAGAATACTGTATCTGCTTTGCGAGTTGCAATTAAGGCCGCAAAAAAAAGAGAAGAGCCGATTGAACATCTTTTGCTTTCCGGGCCTCCTGGCTTGGGGAAAACTTCACTTGCTTATTGTGTTGCAAAAGAGATGAAAGCAAAACTTACTTCAACTAGCGGTCCGGCGATTGAACGGGCCGGTGATTTAGTGGGAATTCTTACTAATTTAGAAAAAGGTGATGTTTTATTTATCGATGAAATTCACCGAGTATCAAAAGTGGTTGAAGAATTTTTATATCCGGCTATGGAGAATTTTCAAATTGATTTTATAATTGATAAAGGGCCCTATGCAAAGAGTGTCAAATTTAACTTACAGCCATTTACCTTAATTGGGGCAACTACTAAAAAGGGCCTCTTGAGTGCGCCATTACGGGGGAGATTTGGTTTGTTTTTTGATTTTGATTTTTATCCAATTGATGAGTTAACTTCGGTTGTTTCACGAAGCGCAAGGCTGTTAGATGTGCCGATTGATAAAGATAGCTGTCTTGAGATTGCTAGTCGGTCTCGAGGTGCTCCTCGTTTATCTAATCGTTTGTTGAAACGGATTAGAGACTATGCGCAAGTTGAGGGAGATGGAAAAATTAATTTAGAGATAACAAAAACTGCACTACAAAAAGTAGGCATAGATGGCCAGGGTTTTGATGATCTTGACAGGAAATATCTTTCTGCACTTATAAATATCTATCAAGGCGGTCCGGCCGGAATAGATGCAATTGCCGCATCGTTAGGTGAAGATCGCCAGACTCTAGAGGATGTAGTTGAACCTTACCTTCTTACTAAAGGTTTTGTAACCCGAAGCTCCCGCGGCCGAATTGCCACCAAAAAATCCCACCAACATCTACAAACCTTTTGATATCTCATCCTCAACCTAAATCTGAATTTATTATGAGAGTATTTAAGTTACTTAATCAAAGCAAAGATACAAAAGCAAGAACCGGTGTGTTTTCTACTAGAAAAGGCAAGGTGTTAACTCCCGCTTTTTTTCCGGTTGCAACTCAAGGCACGGTTAAGGGGCTAACCAGCCGGCAACTTTCTGAAATTGGTGTACAAGGCTATTTAGCTAATGCATATCATCTTTATCTTCGTCCCGGGCTTGAGGTTATTAAGAAAATGGGCGGTTTGGGTAAGTTTATGGGAGTTGATAAGCCGATTTTAACTGATA
Source organism: Candidatus Omnitrophota bacterium (assembly GCA_021735105.1). Classification (GTDB taxonomy): domain Bacteria; phylum Omnitrophota; class Gorgyraeia; order Duberdicusellales; family 4484-171; genus PXAH01. The sequence goes on along the minus strand of JAIPHS010000044.1, from coordinate 4,096 downwards.
GCGGCGGTTACCAAATATTTAGCTTGGCTCGTTTACGTAAGGTAGAAGATAAAGGGGTTGAGTTCAGGTCTCATTTAGACGGAAATAAGATCTTTTTGACTCCTGAGGATGTTATTGACATTCAAATAGCCCTTGATTCTGATATTTTTGTACCTTTGGATGAGTGTATTAAAAATCCAGCTGATTACAAAAAGGCAGAAGAAGCTACAAATAGGACTATTGCCTGGGCGAAACGGACAAAAGATCATTTTAAAAAGCAGGGAAATCTAGAAAATCTATTGTTTGGGATAGTCCAAGGATCAACTTATAAGGATTTACGGCAAAAATGCCTAGTAGAAATCGATAAATTAGAAGTGGATGGTTTATGTATAGGTGGATTAAGTGTTGGCGAATCAAAAGAAATACGGTATAATACTCTTTCCTATCTTACCGATTTGGCCAAAGATAAGTATTTGCGCTATTTTATGGGGTATGGGAAACCTGAAGATATTATTGAGGCGGTAAGTTTAGGGGTTGATTTTTTTGATTGTGTTATTCCAACGCGTTATGCACGCACTGGTACAGCTTTTACAAATCAAGGAGAAATTGTTATAAGGAACTCATCCTTTATATCTGATTCTGCTCCAATAGATTCTGAATGCAGTTGTTATAGCTGCAAAAATTTTTCTCGAGCCTATATCCGTCATTTGATTAATGCAGGGGAGATGTTGGGAATTCAGCTTTTATCTTATCATAATGTTTACTGGTATAACAGTTTGATGAAAAAGATAAGAAAAGCAATAGAAGAAAATAACTTTGCAAAATTTAAAAAAGACTTTCTAATTGAATATAAAAGAAATAATCTTGTATCTTAATATTTTCTTGACCTTAGGCTTTGGACGTAGGACGTAGGACTTATAAGCATGATTATTGATATTATTACAATTTTTCCTGGTATGTTTAAGCCTGTTTTAGAAGAATCAATTATAAAACGAGCTCAAGATAAGGGCTTAGTGAAGATCAATATCCATAATTTAAGAGATTATTCCGATAATTCTAATAAGAAAATAGATGCGCCTTCTTATGGGGGTGGGGGAATGGTTTTTCAAATTGAACCAGTTTGGAAAGCAGTTGAGTTTATTTTAAGCAAAGAGGAAACTTCTGATAATAAAGGTACAAAACAAGCAAGAAAGATATTATTTACTCCTAAAGGCAAAGAATTAACTCAAAATAAAGTAAAAGAGTTTTTGAATTATCAGAGATTAGTGCTAATTGCACCTCGTTATGAGGGCATAGATCAGAGAGTGCATAATCATTTGGCTGATGAAGAAATTTCCATTGGTGATTATATATTAAGTGGCGGAGAACTTCCAGCTATGGTCTTTTCTGATAGTCTAATTCGCCTGATACCAGGAGTTGTCTCAGATAGAAAGTCGATTGAGCAGGAAAGTTTTCAGAGTAGTACATTAGATTTTCCACACTACACAAGGCCGGAAAACTTTCGAGGATTTAAGGTGCCTGAAGTTTTACTTTCAGGCAATCATAAAAAAATAGAAGAGTGGAGAAAGCAAGAAGCTGATAAGATGACAAGAAAAAAACGTCCGGATTTATTAGGTAATTAGGATATTAATTAAATAATGGCATTAGGTATTCGCTAAATAATTACATTTTTAATGGAGGTAAAAATGGGAAAATTAAATAGTATCGAAAAAGAATTAAAAGAATCTTATAAAAAAGATTATCCAGAATTTAATCAAGGTGATATAGTTAAAGTATTTTACAAGATAGTTGAAAAAGGAAAGACTCGCCTGCATCCTGTTGAAGGTGTTGTAATTAAATCCCAAGGTCAGATGCAGAGGAAATCATTTACTGTTAGAAGGATTGCTTATGGCCAGGTTTATGAGGTTACATTTCCTTATTATTCACCTAAAATTGAAAGAATTGAATTAATAAAGAAAAGTAAAAGGCGGCCGCGCAGAAGCAAGCTTTACTATCTAAGAGGCAGAGTCGGTCGTAAGGCAACTAATGCCTAAAAATAGTTAATTTGTGAGTAGTTAATTGGTGAGTGGTTAATAAAATTAACCAATTAACCAATTAACCAATTAACCAGATGGTAGTAGGAATCGATGAAGCAGGTAGAGGTCCTTTGGCAGGGCCTGTTGTGGTTTGTGCTTTAACTTTTCGTAATAGATTTCCTTATCCAGTTAAAGATTCAAAGAGTTTATCAGTAAATAAAAGAGAACTTGTTTTCTCTTGGATATTAGAAAATTGTGATTACGTAGTTAGTGAAGCTTCTCAACAAGAGATAGAAGAATTAAATATTTTAAAAGCAACTTTTTTAGCTGCCCAAAGGGCAATAAGCGGATTGATTGATAAAGATGCTAAATTTAGTAAAGCTGAATTTATAATAGACGGAAATTGCTTTAGGACTACTTTAGATATAAAATATAAGTGTATTAAAAAAGCAGATCAAAGAATAGCTCAGGTAGCCTGCGCTTCTATAGTTGCTAAGGTTACAAGAGATTATATGATGAAGATAGCCGATTTTATTTACCCGGAGTGGAATTTTTCTAAACATAAGGGTTATCCCACTAAAGAACATTATTTATTAATTAATCAATATAAACTTTCACCGCTGCATCGGCGCAGTTTTTTGTTGCACAGATAAACACAGATTAAACTAAGATATACACAGATAAAAATTTAAAATATGATTGCAGCAATAGGTTACAGAAATAAAATAAAGCCTTATTTAGATAATTTAGAAAAAAAAGGGCTCGGCCTTGGTGGAGGAAGCGCCGGTGCTTTAGCTTTTTGCTTGGGTTGCTCTTTGATTGTCAAATCAATTAATCATACTAAAACTAAAAATAATTCCAAAGTAAAAAAAAATAAACTAAATAATCGATTGGGTAAGATAATAAAATTTAAAAAAGAGATTTATCCTTATATTGATAAAGATGGCCAACTTTTTTCAAAAATGATGAAAAGCAAAGGCCAAGACCGGAAAAAATATTTAAAAGAAGTAACTCATCTTTTAAAAACTCTTGCTAGATCATCTTATAAGGTGTTTTTGCTTGCCAAAGAGCTGGATTTTGATATAAAAAAGGGTATAAAAAGTGATTTTAACTTAGGCCTTGAATTTATTAAACTTTCTTTATTAAGTGCGATTCTCAATCTAGAAGATAATAATAAAATATCTGGTAAAAAAGATGATTATATAAGAATTGTAAAAAATAATTTAAAAAATATAAAGGACAAATAAAATGGGAAAAGTTATTAATATAGAAAAGATTACTAAGCAATTAAAGAGGGATTTAATTGCTGAAAGTGAAGCTTTGTCTCCGGTTTCTTTAGCTTCTTTGCAAATTGGCCAGGCTCCGGATGCAGAGATTTATATAAAAAATCAAAAAAGAGTGGCAAAAGAAATCGGGATTGATTTTTCTTTCTATAAACTTTCTGACAAAATAAGACAAAAAGAGGCAATAAAAGTTATAGAAAAACTTAATCAAGATAACAATGTAGATGGGGTAATTGTAAATAAACCTTTTCCTTCTGATTGGGAAACAAAAGAAATTTTTTCAGCAATTTCCCCTGGGAAAGATATAGAAGGAGTCAGTTCTTATAATTTAGGAAGAATGTTTTATAATGATTTAACTTTTGTTTCTCCGACAGTTTTGGCGGTGCTTGCAACAATTGAATCTTTAGGCATTGATTTGTATGGTAAAGATATTACTGTAGTAGGGTTTTCTACGTTGATCGGTAAACCATTAACCTTATTACTTGGCCAAAAATTTGCCACTGTAACTATTACTCATATTGCTACTTATCAAAAGCAAAGACTTCCTTTTTATATAAAAAATGCTGATCTTCTGATTTCGGCAGTTGGAAAACCGCATTTTATAAAAGGAGAATGGATAAAAAAAGGTGCAATTGTAATTGATGTGGGGGTATCTAAGAAAGGTTCAAAAGTTGTGGGTGATATAGAATTTGAGCAAGCCATAAAAAAGGCTTCATTTATTAGCCCTGTTCCGGCAGGAATAGGAAAATTAACCTCGCTTTTTCTTTTTAAAAATTTACTTAAGGCAAAAAAACTATGCAATTAAGAGAAAAAATAGAA
>JAIPHS010000043.1 GCA_021735105.1 Candidatus Omnitrophota bacterium | reverse complement strand
CTATTATTACTTTTATCGGATGCTTGTGAACTTTTTTAAGCCATCCGGAAAATTCTTTAGAATTAGGGATAGTTGCACTTAAGGCCAGCATCTTCATATTGGGAGGAAGTAATATTATAGCTTCTTCCCATACAGTTCCTCGTTCGATATCATCAAGATAATGAATTTCATCAAAGATTACCCAATTAGTCTTCTTAAATTCTTGAGGATTTACCATTATTGCGTTTCTAAAAATTTCGGTAGTCATAATCAAGATGGGGGCATCTCTGTTTATGCTAACGTCACCGGTAACTATTCCGGCCTTATCTGGATACTTTTTGCCAAAATCACGGAATTTTTGGTTGCTTAAAGCTTTTATTGGTGCTGTATAGATTATACTTTCGTCTTTTTCTATGCAATCTTCAATAAGCCTTTCTGCAATTAAGGTCTTACCTGATCCGGTAGGAGCACTTACTATCACCGAATTTTGATTTTTAGCAAGCTCAATAGATTTTTTTTGGAATGGGTCTAATTGAAAGTGATTCATTGTATTTATTATAACAGAATTTATGAGTTAAAAAAGGAAAGCAGAAACAATAGGTAATAATTTATGGAGCCGGGGGGATTTGAACCCCCGACCTCAACACTGCCAGTGTTGCGTGCTCCCAACTGCACCACGGCCCCATCGAAGAGAATATTATCATCTCTAGAATAAATTGTCAATTGACAAAGATAAATAGCATTGTTATATTGATTAAAACCAATCCCCGCCTACGCGGTGGGGATTTGGCTCCATAGTTTTATTGTAAAGTTAAAGGATAAAATAAGGGTAGGAAAGCCTTGTCCCAAAGATAGCTATTGACTATGGACTTTATAGCCGGAGTGGCGGAATGGCAGACGCGCGGGATTCAAAATCCCGTCTTCGCAAGAAGGTAAGGGTTCAAGTCCCTTCTCCGGCATACGTTATTTTTACTTTGTTTATTAAATCGGCCATTAAAAAAAGATAGGTGATTATTATAAAATTAGGGGTTCATGTATCAGCTGCCGGTAAAATTTATAAATCAATTGAGAGGGCAGAAAAGCTTGGCTGCAATACTATGCAAATATTTGCCCGTAATCCCCGGCAATGGAGAAGAAAATCTTTAAGTCCGGAAGATATTGAAATATTTAGAAAAAAAAGAGAAAAATCAAAAATAGATCCGGTCGTTGTTCATGCACCTTATCTTCTTAATCTTGCTTCCGGGAAAGAAAGTTTTCATAAAATAACCATAAGAGAGTTTAGCAAAGATTTAGCTGAAGCTGATAAGTTAGGTGTAGATTATTTAGTAACTCATATGGGTTCCTATAAAAAAAGCACAGAAAAGGCCGGTCTTTTAAGAATAGTTGAAGCTTTGAACTTGATTTTGAAAAATACCAAGGGCTTAAAGACTCAAGTTCTTATTGAAAATACTGCCGGAAGCGGGAGTCGGCTGGGTTATAAATTTTCTCATTTTAAATTTATTTTTGATAGAATAAAAATGCAGAATCGTTTGGGAGTTTGCCTTGATACAGCTCATGCTTGGGCGGCTGGTTATCAGATAAATAAAAAAAAGAATCTCCAAGGGCTTATTTCAGAGATTGGCCAAGAGGTTGAAATGGATAAGTTAAAGGTAGTACACCTTAATGATACCCAAGTTGAATTAGGCTCACGCTTGGACCGTCATTTTCATATTGGAGAGGGAAATATTGGTAAGGATGGTTTTCGTCTTATTTTAAACCATTTTAAACTAAAGAATTCAACTTTTATTTTAGAAACTCCTAAAAAAAAATCAGACGATGATTTAAAAAATTTAGAAATGGTTCGGAGGCTTTTTAGGTAATGGAATATACAAAGAAAATTGATAAAAAATGGCAAAATTTTTGGCAGAAAAACGAGACATTTAAAGTCTGCGTCAAAAATCTTAAAAAACCTAAATATTATTGCTTGGTGATGTTCCCTTATCCTTCCAGCGAACTTCACGTTGGCCATGGGCGTAACTATATCATTGGAGATGCTGTGGCTAGATACAAAAGGATGAGAGGTTATTATGTCTTAAATCCTATGGGTTGGGATGCTTTTGGCCTTCCGGCTGAAAACCAGGCGATTAAACGTAATATTCATCCTCGCGCTTGGACCTTAAAAAATATAAAACGTATAACTGAGCAGCTGCAAAGTTGGGGGATAAGTTATGATTGGGATAAAGAGATTGCAACTTGTTTTCCTCAATATTATCGCTGGACTCAGTGGTTATTTTTAAAACTTTATAAAAAAGGCTTAGCTTACAGAAAAGAAGCTCCGGTTAATTGGTGCGAATCTTGCAAAACGGTTTTAGCTAATGAACAGGTAATTGAAGGTAGGTGTGAAAGGTGTTCTAATGAAATTATCCAAAGAAACTTAAAACAATGGTTTTTTAAGATAACTGATTATGCGCAGCGCCTCTTGGATGATTTAGATAAGCTAAAAGAATGGCCGCAAAGGGTAAAATTGATGCAAAAGAATTGGATTGGAAGGTCAGTTGGGGTGACTATAAAATTTTCAGTTAAAAGCCTGGATAAACCCCTAGATTGTTTTACAACCAGGGCAGACACTATCTTTGGTGCTACGTTTTTAGCCTTAAACTATCAGCATCCATCTCTGATTAAGTTAATTGATGATTCGGATAACAAGCAAGAAATATTAAAGTTTATAAGTCAAACTAAAAAAGAAGAAGCTTCTTTGCTTAGGTCTCAAGATTTTGAAAAAAAAGGAATGTTTACTCAAAAATTTGCTATCAATCCTATGACTGGAAAAAAGATTCCGATTTGGATTGCTAACTATATACTCTCTGGATATGGAACTGGCGCGATCATGTCTGTTCCGGCTCATGATAAAAGAGATTTTGAATTTGCTAAAAAATATGAGTTACCAATTAGAGAAGTTATTAAAAAGCCAACAGCCAATCAAGAAGAGGTTTATGAGGGAGAGGGTAGTTTGATTAATTCCGGTGATTTTAATGGATTAAGTTCTCAGGCTGCTAAAGAAAAAATAGCTGATTTTATGGAACGAGAAAATGTCGGGGCCAGGAAAATTAATTTTCGGCTTAAGGATTGGCTGGTATCCAGGCAAAGGTATTGGGGGGCACCAATCCCGATAGTATATTGTAAAAAATGCACAGAAGTGGCAGTAGAAGAAAAAGATTTACCTGTATTGCTTCCTGAGGTAGATAAATTTTTACCGACTGGTGAATCTCCTTTGGCCGCCAGTAAAGACTTTATCCAAACTAAATGTCCAAATTGTGGCGGCAAAGCAAAAAGAGAAACAGATACTATGGATACCTTTGTTGATTCAAGTTGGTACTATCTTCGTTATATTTCTCCTGGTCAAGGGAAAATGCCTTTTTTGAGAGAAGATGTTGATAATTGGCTGCCTGTAGATCAATATATTGGCGGAGTTGAACATGCGATTTTGCATTTGATGTATTCACGTTTTATAACAAAGTTTTTAGCTGATCAGAAAGAAATAAGTTTTGATGAACCGTTTATTAGATTATTTACTCAAGGTATGATTGTAAAAGATGGGGCAAAAATGTCTAAATCCAAAGGTAATGTAGTTGCCCCTGACTATATTATTGATAAATATGGCGCCGATACTATGCGTTTATACATTTTATTTATGGGCCCTCCACAAAAGGAAGCTATTTGGCAGGATGAAGCTTTACAGGGTAGTTGGCGATTTTTACAAAGGGTCCTGCGTTTAGTCGGCCGATTAAACAATTTTAAAGAGGAAAAACAGGTTAAACCTGATCAAGAAGAAATACTTCTGCGAAAAGTTCATTATACCATATTAGAGGTTACCCAAGACTTGGAAGGTAATTTTCAATTTAATACCGCAATAAGCAGAATTATGGAATTAGTGAACCAAATTTATAAATCAATTAAAGCTGGAATAAAAAAAGATATATTTGCTCAAGCTGTTGATACCGTTTTTTTACTCCTGGCTCCCTTTACTCCCCATATTAGTGAAGAAGTTAATAGCCTCTTAGGTAATAAAGGAACTATTTTTGACCGTAGCTGGCCGGAAGTTGATTTAAAATTTTTAAAAAAGGAAGAAGGAGAAATTGCAATTTTAATAAACGGAAAAGTAAAAGATAAGATGGTTATTGATTTTAGTTTATCAAAAGAAGAAGTAGAAAAGAAAGCCTTAGAGGCTCAAAAAGTACAAAAAATTATCTCAGGCAGTCAACCTAAAAAGGTTATCTATATTAAGGGAAAAATTGTTAATATTGTAATATAAAAAGTTAATGTTTTCCTTAAGCCCACCAGAAAAGAAAGTAGTTATTATTATAGCTTGTGTTATTTTTTTAGGAACATTAATCCGTTTTTTTAATTTAGAGGTAAATGATACTATTGTTTCACACCAGCCTGTTAGTAAACAAATCCAAATTATAGATATAAATAAAGCTGATTCAAATAAACTTCAGGAAATTTCTGGTATTGGCCCTGTGCTATCGTTGCAGATCATAGAATATAGAGAAGCTCGAGGGCCTTTTAAAACAATTGATGATTTAAAAAAAGTAAAAGGTATCGGAAAAAAGAAAGCAAAAATTATGAAAAATTATATAAAATTTTAGCTAATGAATAGCCAGAAAGAATTAGCCAAGATATTTAATTTTCTTATTTTTATATTTCTTGTTATCGGCATTGTTTTGGGAGACTTGTTTTCTTTATACTTTTTATTTGCTTTTCTTTTTATTTTATTTAATAGTTTAACTTATTTTTTATCTAAAAGAAAAAGAGTTTTATCTTCAGATCTCTCCATTTCTTTTTTAATTATTTGTTTAGGCGCGCTATTATTTATTTCCTCTAATTTTGGCCAAAAAAATATTTATTTTAAAGAAAGGCAAAATGTTTCAGTCAAAGCAGTAACTTTACCTCAAGAAAAAAATAATAAAAATACTTTTTTAGCAAAAGTTATAAAGGTTGGGGGATACCGGCAAGACTTTCAGGCAAAAGTTATGGATTATTCGAAAAAGATGAGTTATCTGAATAAGTATGAGTTTCGGGCAAAGCTGTCAAAACGCAGCTACTATGGTAAAGATTTTTACTATATCTGGGTTAAAAAGGATACTCAAATAAAAAAACTGCCTTTATCTTTATGGGAAAAAGCAATTAAGCATACTAATAATTATTGCCTGGAGCTTTTTAGGAAGAATTGCAGCTTGAGGGCAAAAAATTTTCTTGCCGCAATATTTTTAGGCAGAAAAGAACTTATTGGCCAAGAGAAAGAATATATACAAAATGCCGGGCTTTCCCATCTTTTGGCGATAAGCGGTTTACATGTCGGTTTAATTTCTTTAATTTTATTTTATTTTTTAAGATTTTTTCAGATAAGCTTTAGGGCAATACTTTTTATCTTGTCAATTTTTCTTCTTTTTTACATTGCTGTTACAGGTTTCCGGCCTTCTACTCAAAGAGCAGTAATTATGTATTTTGTGTTTGCTTTTGGCTTCTTTATTAAAAGAAGGGTTGAATTATTGAATTCATTAGGTTTAGCTGGAGTGATTTTAGTATTGTTGTCGCCGCCCATTATATACGACATAGGGTTTCAGCTTTCCTTTTTAGCAGTTTTTGGGATTGTCCTTGGATTTAAAGTCTTTCCTTATAAGCAGCAAAATAATCTTTTGATTAATTATCTAAAACAAATTTTTCTTTGTTCTTTATTTGTTATTGTATTTACCTTACCGGTTGTATCATTTTATTTTGGCAAAATTTATCTATTAAGCGCTTTTTACAATGTTGTTTTAATACCCGTATTTACTTTAATTCTTTTTTTGAATTTATTGTTTATACTTTTTTCGCCTTTAGCTTTTTTTGCCAAAAGCCTGGGAGCGGTTTTATCTTGGTTAGTTTATATTTTTCAAAGCTTAGCAAAATTTTTTGGATCTTTTTCCTACTCTTATCTTTCTTATTCTTTTTCTCCTCTAGGCATTTTCGTCTATTATTTATTGTTATTTGTCGCTATAGTCTTATTTCTAAAGCGAAAATCTTTAATTGGGGATAGGCCTCGGTCTAATTGACCATTTCACACCCCGAAGGTGTGAAGTTTTTAGGTTTTTGCATATAGATTGACAAAGGTGGCCGGTTCTGATATATTTTCTCTATGATTAAATTCATTTTTCTGTTTATACTTACTTTTGTTTGTTTGGACGTTTATCCATTTTGGATTTGGTCGCCTAAAACTCAAAAATGGAAAAATCCTGAGTATTCAGCATTAGCAACTCCAACTCTTCAATATAAAGAAGCTGTCAAGTCTTTTAAAGAAGGTGGTTTTAGGAAAGCTTATAAGGATTTTAAAAAGCTTCTTGTTAACTATCCTGATTCAAAGGAAGCTCCGGAAGCTCAATATTATTTAGGAAGAACCTTAGAAGAATTAGATAAACCTTTTGAGGCTTATCTGGCTTTTGAAAAAGTAATTCAAAGCTATCCTAATAGCAAACGAATTAATGAAGTTGTAGAAAGAGAATATAACATTGGTGAGTATTTTTTAAATCGAGAAAATAAAAAATTATTAGGGGTCTCCATATATGATTTTGTCAATCATCCGTCAGTTCAGATATTTCAAAGTATTGTTGAAGAAACTCCTTATTCTGAATATGCTTGCCGGGCTCAGTATAAACTAGGGGTAATTTTTCTTCAATTAAGCCGCTTTAAAGAAGCAAGAGAGGCGTTTCAAAAAGTAATTGATGATTATTCAGACAGTCGTTGGGCAACTCCGGCAAAGTATCAGCTGGCTTTAGCTACAGCCCAGGCTTTCCCCGGGGCTGATTATGATGCATCTTATCTTAAAAAAGCTACTCAAAGTTTAGATGATTTTATAAAGGAGCATCCTGAGGCAAAGATATCTAAAGAAGCAGAGGAACAATTAGCTAAGCTACGCAGTAAAGAGGCTGAAAAAATATTTGAGATTGCTTTATTTTATAAAAAACAAAAACGTCCTGAAAGTGCAAAAATTTATTTGGAAAAAGTTATTAAAAAATATCCGGATACTATTTATTATCAAAAGGCTAAACAGATGCTTAAAGAATTAGATAATTTATCAGAATCTAGGTAAAATTCATGTTAAATCTAGGCAATAGCATAAACAAAAGAGTATCGGGAAGTTATAAGTTATTATTGGTATGTTTAATAGCTTTAGCCGGTTGCGGGTATTCAGCCAAAGGCTATAAATATAAGGAAGATAAGATAAGGATTAGGCCTGTTGTTAATAAAATAAGTATAACCTCAGAGAGCAGAAAATATTCCGGTTATACCGCCTATCCTAAACTAATTGAAGATAGATTGACCAATAAATTAGTTTCAGAATTTAATATCCAAAGTAATTTAAATGTTGTCAGCAAGCCTGAAGGCGCACTTAAGTTAGAGTGTAAGGTGACTGATTATAAACGCCAGACCCTTAGATATACCGATAGTGATGATCCGGAAGAACAGAGATTACGCCTGCATGTAAAGATGAAGCTGATTAGCTCAGAAGGAGAAATACTCCAGGAAAAAAATATTGTCGGCCAGGCAAGTTTTTTCTTAGATAAAAAAAGTGAAGTAGCTGCTCAAGCCGAGCTGATTGACGATACAGCGCGCAGAATAACCGAAGCAGTTGTTGAGACATGGTAGGGGAAAAATTTAAGACATATCTTGTAAGCGG
>JAIPHS010000042.1 GCA_021735105.1 Candidatus Omnitrophota bacterium | reverse complement strand
TTTCTGGTTAGGCCTTCGGCGGCAATTTCTTCTTTTAGATAATCATTTGCATAAGCTTTTAGGTCTTCATCCGGTGAGTCAGAAAAATATATAGAAGGAACCAGCCCTCTATTCAATGCCTTTAATAGACTGAAACGTTTTTTTAACTCCGGGAAAACAAACGGATGCAGATACTTTAAGCGTGCCCTCCCGCCCAAAAGATTAACCCCTCCCCGGCGAAGCTTTCTGGCGCTTGAACCAGTGAGTAAAAAATGCACTCCGAATTTTTCAATAATTCTGTGTACTTCATCTAAAAGAAAGGGAAGCTTTTGTATCTCATCGATAATTATAATTTTTTCTTTAGGCTGAAGCTCCTGCCTGAGCCTTTTCGGCTCACGGCTCAAAGTTAAATAGATATCGTTATCAAGAAGGTCATAGACGCGAAATTTACCTAAAGTTTCTCTGATCAGCGATGTTTTTCCGGTTTGCCTTGGCCCAAAGAGAAATAAAGACTTACTTTTTAAACTACTTAAAATATCTAATTCTCTGGAAATATACATAATTATTTTTCCTTATCATTACAAATTATTACCAACTATTTCGGTAGTTATCATAACATATACCAGCTTAGTTGTCAATATTTTTTCTTTCATCTCTTTTCCTAACTTCTATTTTCTAGCTTCTAATCTTTTCTAGCCGTTTTTGAGTGTACGTTTTAACTTTATCATGAAATATATCTATTCTGTTGATAGAATATACCGTAGTTTAGTTATAACTAAACTTCAAGACATATTTACATTAAATGCTTATGATTATCAATGTTAGCGGCGTTGGCGGTAAAAAGAGTTATCTATGGAAGTCGTCTTCGAGGCGGACGATATCGTCTTCACCCACATAGCTTCCGCATTGAACTTCGATAATTTCTAAAGGAGTTTTTTTAGGATTTTCCAGGCGGTGTTTTTTGCCTTGCGGGACAAAGGCGCTTTCATTGCGGGCTATAGTAAAATCTTTTCCGTCGATATGCACTTTAGCTTCTCCCTTAATAACCACCCAATGTTCGCTTCTTTTTTGATGATACTGGAGGCTTAATCTTTTCTTAGCTTTTATAATTATCTTTTTAATTTTATAATTTGGAGATTCCTCTAAAATAGTATAGCTGCCCCAGGGCCTGTAAATAGTAACACTTTCGTTGGCCTCTTTTATGTTTTTATCTTTTAGATATTTAGTTATATCTTTTATTTTTTGGCTCCTGCCTCTTTTGCCTACGAATAAAGCATCCCTGGTATCAACTACTAGCTGGTCTTTCAGGCCTGAGGCCACTAATAACCTATCTTTACTAAAGAGCAAAGAATCTTTTACATCAAAACTGTTTACTTTTCCTACCTTTACATTTCCTTCTTTATCTTTTTTTAACACCTCGAATACAGAATCCCAAGAACCTAAATCGTGCCAACTAATACCTTCTAGGAGAACCATAGCTAAACGGGAAACCTTCTCGATTACCGCATAATCTATAGACAGTTTGGGAAGCTGAGAGAAGTTTTTTTGGATAGAGGTATAATTATCTATAATAGAGATTGCCTGTCTAGCGGCAAGGCCGCTGGCTTCGTCGCCGGAGTTTACCCTGAGCGAAGTCGAAGGGGCTCCTCGCAACGACTTTTTGTATTCCCGGATAATGGTTTGGCCGGAGAAAGCAAATATTCCTGAATTCCAAAAATAGCTTCCCTTTTGTAAAAACTCTTTAGCGGCAGCTAAATTCGGTTTTTCAGTAAACCTTTTAACCTGATAACTTGTTTTGTTTATATTTTTGCCAATATTAATATAACCGTAACCGGTATGGGCTGATTTAGGCGGCACACCAAAGGTAACCACATAACCTTCTCTAGCCAAATTATCGGATTGTTTAATATATTTAAACAAAAGCTCTTTTGGAAAGATAAGATGATCTGCCGGTAAAACACAAATTGTCTCAGCAAGGTCAATGCAAATCTTATCCAGTAAAAACCTTACCCCTAAAATTATTGCGGCGGCGGTATTCCTGGCTGAAGGCTCTATAATTATATTCCGGGTAAGCTTTGGGTTTATTTTTTCCAGTTCATCAGCTACAAAAAAACGGTATTCACCAGGACAAATAATATAAATATCATCAGCTTTAGCAAACTCTGAAATTCTTTCAACCGAAAGCCGAAGCAGGCTTTTGTCTGTATTAGTTAAGGATAAGAATTGTTTGGGAAAATGTTTTCGGGAAAGAGGCCAAAGCCTTTCTCCTTTTCCACCGGCAAGTATTAAATATTTCATGGTTTTTGTTCGACGTTCAGCGTTAATTGGTTAATAATAATTATAACATAAAGAGTATATTAAAATTCAATTTTTTTGGTTTTTAAAGCTTTACAAATTGCAGATAAAGTAAGTAAAGTAACATTTGTTTTACCCTCTTCAATTTTTGATATATCCGGCTGTTTCATTCCAACTTGCAAAGCTAAATCCTTTTGGCTAAGGCCTTTATCAATTCTTGCTTTTCTTAAAGTTTTACCAATTTTTATCAACACAGATGGAGCTACACCAGAAGTTTTTTTTACTGACAATCCTTTATTTTCCAAAAGCTGTTCATAGATTGTCTGCCACCAATCTATAAAAGTCGATTTAGGAGAAACTTTATGCCAGTATCTTTTAAGCTTTGGCCAAAAATTAATAAAACTCTCCTTTTCTATTAAAGAAAATAATTCTTTTGGTTTCTGGCAACGAGAAAGAAAAATGGCCATATACATATTAAATTTAGGATGTTCAGGATTTTTAAAAATTGCTTCTACTTTTTCTAAGGCCTGTTTATTTAGATTCCAGAAATATTTTGAATATTCTTTTTTCATCTTAATTGTTTAGCTATAAAGCTCTTTATTTGATTTTCTAAATAAATAATAATTTTTTTTGAATCAATATTTTTACTATATATATCAAGATCTAAAAGAGACAGCTTAAATTCTCTTCTGGAAAAACTACGATACCAATGGATTATCCCCCGCTGAAAATTCGCAGGAACATCTTTTAAAAATTCAGACAGAGGCTTTACTTTTTTTGAAAGCATATACAAATCAAATGCATCTCTTACCTTCCTCCGTCCAGAAAAAATTTGGCGGCCTACTTGATCAACTTCTAAACTTAAACCAGAAATCGCTATAATTTTTTGTAAATAGATATCTTCTATATTATAAACCTTTATGCCTTTTATCTTTTTTATATTCGGTTTATCTAAAAAAACGTCTTGGACAAAATCAACTTTTAAAGGCCGGCTAGATCCATTAATTTCAACTATATAAAATCTCACTTTAGCATGGCCAGCTGCATTAAATTCATTTTCCAAAGTAATTTTAGATCTAAAGTACTTTTGAGCAGAATTGACTATTTTCTCAATTTCTTTGAAATTATAAATAACAGAAAAAAAGTCTAAATCGAAAGAAAACCGATGCTGAAGATAATAAAGTTCTAAAGCCGTGCCTCCGGCTAAAGCAAAAGAAGAATTAACCTCTGCAAACCCTTTTAAAAATTTTTGCTGTGCTTTTCTTATCTTTTTATCCATAGTTTATATCCTATATTCAATATAGAGTATAACCTATATAAACAGAGTTGTCAAGTATTGTTGTAAATTAGAAATAGAGTTTGAGGCCGGCTGTGGCTTTATAGTTTTTTCCTTTCTTTGATAATTTGGTGAAAAATTCCAGATCTTTTTTGTTAAATAGCTTTCTTTGGTAGCGTAGCTTTAGCCCCAAAGGCCTGTCTTTGTTATCTAGGAGGCTAAAGGTTATTTTATCTTTATTGGTTAGATTAACTTTGGCGGAAAAGCTGTATCTTTTTAACTTGCCTCTTCCGTAGCCAACCTCAAAAAAAAGGCCTAATTTCCGGCTAAATTTCCAGCTGCCATAAAGCTTAAGAGTTTTTTCTTTTCTTGTTTTACCATAACCAACACCAATTCTGTATTTAATGGCACCTTTTTTGGGATAAACATTGGTAGTTTGAAGATGGGCCCTAAAATCGAATTGAGATTTTTTTGAATGTGTTAATTTATAACAAATTTTATTTTTATTGGCCAGCTGCCAAAACCCGGAAAATTGAATAGATTGTTCTTGCTTTTTTTTTGTTTTTAAAACTTTTCTTTTATAAATATAGATAATTTTATTATTTTTATTAATTTCCCAGATGTTTTTAAACCTTAAAGTGTCCGGTTTATCCTTTTTCTTAACTTCAAAAGTAAGCCGGTTAAACTTATCAGCCTGCCAGCGGCCTCTTAAGGTAATCAAGTGCTTTTGGCTAAGGTAAGAAATACTGCTTTTTTGCAGCCGGAAAGATAGGTAATCCGAATTTACTTTTTCGATTTTTCCATACAAAGTGAGACTAGATTTGGGATAATTTTTGGTTTTAGTAGTTTTTAAAACTAAATTGTGGTTTTTGTCTAGCTTCCAGGTGCCGGTAAGCTTGATTTTATCGGGTAAATCATGCTCTTTTTTCCATTTAGCAGGTTTATCCAATATATAGATTAGATTATTGTTTTTGTCGGTTGTGAAGAAACCTTTCATCTAGGTAATAAAATCAAGATAATTTTCTTTGGTAATAAGCTGGTAATTAGAATTTTTATATGTTTCTTCCCATTCTTTGGGTATTTTTTCTTTTTTGTTTTGCCATTTTATTTCATAGCCAAACAATCTTCCTTTTCTTTCTTCAACTAAATCTATTTCTTTTTGATTATAGGTACGCCAAAAATAATTATTTGAATTTATATTTAGATATTCTTGTTTTTTAAATCTTTCGATTATTATATAATTTTCCCAAAGCATTCCTAAATCATCACGCATAGTTAAGGAATTAAAATTATTAATTAAGGCATTTCTTACGCCTGTATCATAAAAATAAAACCGAGGATTTTTAGTAATTTCTTTGCGCAAATTACGGCTAAAACCCCTCAACTTAAAAACAACAAATGATTTTTCTAATAAATCAAGATATCTTTCAATAGTATTTTTACTCATTCCTAATTTAGTGCTTAATTCATTATAGGATACCTCTTTTCCTATTTGAAAAGCTAAGAGTTGAAGCAATCTTGTAATTTTATCTGAATGCCTTATTCGCTCAAGCTCTAAAATATCTTTATATAGGTATGAATTAACAATCTCTCTGAGATAGGTAATATTTTTTGCATTGTTTTTATTTAATATTACCTCCGGATAGGATCCATAGATTAGTCTTTCCTCCAGGCAAGCATCTATTTGAACTCGCGATTGAATATTAGACAATTCAAGTTGGGCCAAAGAGTACATTTTTAGAGTTGTCTTTCTTCCTGTTAAAGGTTCTCCAACTTGTTTGGCTAAATCAAAAGAAGAAGAACCACTGGCTATAACTTTTACTTTTGGAATATTGTCAAGAATAAGTTTTATATTTAAACCAATATTTTTTATTTTTTGGGCTTCATCAATAATTAACATTTTCTTTTTGCCCAAGAAAGATTTTAATTTTTCTATAGATTGAGACTCCAAATATTCTTGTACAGATATATCTTCCCCATTAACAAAAAGATAATCCTCTCCTGCATTTGCTACTAGCTTATTAAGTAAAGTAGTTTTACCACAACGCCTTGGCCCATAAATAATAACTGCTTTTTGTACCGCTATCGATTTATGGGCGTTTTCTAATTGTTTTTGAGGTATATACATAATTGACTAAATTATCATAAATACAGTCACCAAACTGACTAAATTTTAACATATTCAGTCAGTTAAGTCAAATCATATACATTATTTCGCTTGATTGTTACACCACGAAGGAGATCCCAAGTTTATTTATAATTTCTGGATTTGCGGTGCAGATTAGACCAGGATTTAAGAGAGATTCTTTGTTGTAAAGGAAAGGTTTGCCGTCGATGGTATAAGTTGTTGCTCCGGCTTCAGCTGCTATGCAATCTCCTGCTGCTGTATCCCATTCCATGGTTGGGCCGCCGCGTAAATAGATATCAGCTTTGCCTTCGGCAACCAAACAAAACTTTAGAGCGCTTCCGGCATGAATAGTTTCAGTTTGGCCAAGTTTAGAAATAAGTAGTTCTTCCTTTTCGTTTTTATGAGAGCGGGTTCTGGCCACTATTATTTTATCCTTAGATTTCTTGTTTGCTTTTATCGGCTGGGGTAGATTGTTATTTTCTTTTTTATAAGCACCACTACCTTGATTAGCAAAATAAACCGTATCTTTAGTAGGGGCTGCGACTATACCAAAAATGGGCTGATCACTTTGAACTAAAGCTAAATTAATGGTAAATTCACCGTTACCTGAAATAAATTCTTTTGTGCCATCAAGCGGGTCAATTACCCAGAAATATTGCCAACTCTTTCTAACTTGATAAGCAATACTTGCACCTTCTTCTGAAATTATGGGAATATCCGGATAAAGCTTTTTTAACTCTGCGACTAATATATCATGAGAAGTTCTATCAGCTAAAGTAAGAGGAGAATTATCTTTTTTCGTTTTAACCTCTAAATCAGCCGATTGATAAATGTCTAAGATAGCCGCGGAGGCTTTATTAACTTGCTTTAAGAGAGTATTGATTTGTTGGCTAGTTAAATTCATGTCTGGCCATCTTCGGTTTCGGGGAGGTTGGCTGAAGGGTACCAGATGATTCCGGCTCCAATTGTGGCATTAGTTAATTCATCAATAATTATAAATGAACCTGTTTTGTGATTTCTAGCATAGGGGTCAAAAAATATCGGTTTTTGAGTCTTTATAATAACTCTTCCGATATCGTTTAAACCCAATTCTTTTCTTTCTTCTCTATGCAAAGTATTAATGTTTATTTTATATCTTAATTCTTTTAAAATTACAGGAACTGTATTTGTAGTATGCTTAATTAAATACTCTCCGCCTTCTTCCATTGGTTCTTCAGCCATCCAGCAAACTTCGGCCTCAAACTCATCTCTAATCTCGGGAACATTTCTTTGCCTTATAAGCATATTACCTCTACTAATATCTATTTCATCTTCTAAAGTCAAAACTACAGATTGTGGACTAAAGGCTTTATTTAATTTTCGATCATAAGTTTCAATTGATTTTATTTTGCTCTTTTTACCCGAAGGCAATACCGCAATATCATCTCCCGCCTTAATTACCCCAGATTCAATTCTGCCGGCATAACCACGAAAATCAAGATGGGGGCGTAAAACAGTTTGAACCGGAAAACGAAAATCGATTAAGTTCCTATCTGAAATTATATTTACGCTCTCTAGATAATGAAGGAAGGTTCGGCCATCATACCAATTCATATTATTGCCTTTCTTAACTACCATATCTCCGCGCAAAGCAGAAATAGGTTTGATTTGGACATCATGGGTAGAAAGACGGGATGCAAATTGAAGATAGTCTTCTTTTATTTTTTCATAAACATCTTCCGAATAACCGACTAAGTCCATTTTATTAACCAATACAAGTATATGAGGAATATCTAGAAGAGTTACAATAAAGGAATGCCGTTTAGTTTGCTCAAGCACTCCCTTTCTGGCATCAATAATAATTACCGCTAAATCAGCAGTGGATGCGGCTGTTACCATATTCCGGGTATATTGAACATGGCCGGGTGAATCAGCAATAATAAACTTTCTTTTTTGGGTAGAAAAATAACGGTAGGCAACATCTATAGTTATACCTTGCTCCCGCTCGGATTTTAGGCCATCAACTAAAAGAGAAAGATCAATTTCTTTTTCGCCTTTTTTCTTAGCAATCGCTTCAATGGAATTAAGCTGATCTTTATAAATTCCTTTTGATTCATAGAGAAGCCTAC
>JAIPHS010000041.1 GCA_021735105.1 Candidatus Omnitrophota bacterium | reverse complement strand
AATCGTTTTAAGGTTTCAATTTTTCCTTCAAAAATAAGATCATTACCACGAGTTAATTGACATGGGGCTCCTCGTAATATTTTGCCTTTTTCAACTTGAGATCCTGCAATAACTCCTGATTTTGAAACATTAAACACAGCCTTTACCTTAGCTCTTCCCATAAAAGTCTTTTTTACATGCGGAGTAAGCAATCCTTCTAGGGCTGCTTTAATATCATCTATCAACTCATAAATAATGTGATAAGTCCTAACTTCTATTCCTTTCTTTTTAGCTAAATCTCTTGCCTGCGAATCTGCAGTAACCTTAAAACCCACTACTACAGAATCACTAACTTCGGCTAAAAGTACATCTGAAGAATTTATTAATCCTACGCCCTTGTGAACAATCGATAGCTCTACTTCCTGGGAAGAAATCTTAGCCAAGGCTCCCTCTACAGCCTCAAGCGTACCTCCAACATCTGCTTTTAAAATAATCTTTAGTTTTTTTATCTCGCCCTGTTTAATTTTTTTGTGTAAATCTTCAAGGCGCAAATGAGTAGCTGGAGCAATTTTTTTCTTTTTTTCTGCTTCAATTTTTTTCTTTGTAATTTCTTTAGTTGTTTTTTCATCAGGCGCCACCATTAATTTATCTCCTGGAGAGGGAACACCGTTTAAACCTAAAATTTCAATTGGCTCCGAGGGAAAAATCTTATCTTGTAAATTACCTAAATCATCATGCATTGCCTTAATTTTTCCTCCATATTTTCCACACACACACCACTGCCCTACCTCTAGAGTTCCTTCTTTAACAAGAATAGTCGCTAAAGCTCCCTTGCCCTTGGAAAGACGGCCTTCAACAACAATGCCAATTGCTGGACGACCAAAATCTGCTTTTAATTCCATTACATCTGCTTCCAACAAAATTAAATCAAGCAATTCATCTATCCCCGTTCCTTTTATAGCTGAAACTTCTACAGTTGTGGTCTTTCCTCCCCAATCCTCAGGGACTAATTCCTGTTTAGAAAGACCTTGCTTTACCATATCAATATTAGCATTAGCTTTATCAATTTTATTAATTGCTACAATTATCGGAACATCAGCGGCCTTAGCATGATCAATAGCTTCAATTGTTTGCGGTTTTATCCCATCATCAGCTGCAATAACAATAATTACAATATCAGTAATGCTGGCGCCTCTTGCCCTCATCTGGGTAAAAGTCTCATGACCCGGTGTATCTAGAAAACTAATTTTTCCTTTGTCGAGGTTCACTTGATAAGCTCCAATATGTTGAGTAATCCCGCCAGTTTCTTGATTTGTTACTTTGCTCTTTCGAATATAATCTAAAATACTAGTTTTGCCATGATCAATATGGCCCATCAAGGTAACTATAGGGGCTCTTTTTTTAAGATTTTTTGGTTCAACATGTAAAATCTGCTCTTCCTGGCTTGGTTTTTCTTTTAAATTAACTTTATAATTATAAGCAATATTTTTAGCGGTTTTTTCACTTAAATTTTGATTAATAGTAAACATCTTCCCCTTTTTAAATAAATCAGCAAGAAGCTGAGATGGTTTTTTACCCAATTTAATGGCTAGATCTTTAATTGTTATCGGATAAATTACCTCAATAACATTTTCTTCTATTTCTTTTCTGTCTAGTTCTTTTATTTCATGCTTTATAACCTCTGCTGTATCTTTATCTACAACAGACATGTGATTCTTCACTGGAAAATTAAGTGATTTTAACTTATTGATCAACTTTTTACTATCGATGCCTAATTGTTTAGCCAACTCATAAATCCTCATTATCAATACCACCCCTTAAAATTAATTGTTTTATTTATTTTCATTCCTTATCTTCTTTAAGGTCATCACTTTCTTTCTCTTTTGCCTTTGCGGCTTGTCTTTTTTCCTCTTGTTTCTTTTTTTGCTGAGCCTTAATTTTTTTAGCTTCTTTTATAATTTTAGCTGCTTTTTTCTTGCCTATACCCTTTAACTGGGCAAGTTTTTTTTCTTCGGCATTCTCCAATGAATTTAAGCTATTATAACCGGAATCAACTAAACTCTCTGCCGCCTTTCTACCCAAACTCTTTAGTTTTTGCAGCTCTTTTATTGCTTCCTCTATACTTTCTTTTGACCTAACATCTATATCCCAATTGACAAGTTTAGAAGCTAACCTTACATTTTGGCCTCTTTTTCCAATTGCAATTGAAAGCTGATCTGAACTAAGCTGAACTTTAGCCCTTTTGTTTTCTCTGTCTAGTTCAATCATTGAAATTACTGCCGGTGAAAGCGCAGCTTTGATAAATTCTTTTATATCTTCGCTCCATCTTACAATATCAATTTTTTCACCTCTCAATTCTTCAATTATATTTTTTACTCTTGACCCTCTAATTCCTACACAAGCTCCGACACAATCAACTTTTTCTTCTTTAGAATATACTGCAATTTTTGTCCGCTCGCCAGATTGGCGGGCAATTGACTTTATCTCAACTATCCCTTCAGATATTTCAGGTACTTCAAGCTGAAATAACTTTTTAACTAAAATTGGATCTATGCGGGAAAGTATAATCTGAGTTCCTCTTTCTTTTTTTACTTCATAAACATAAGCTTTTACTCTCTCTCCCATCCTAAACCTATCTAAAGATGAAAGGAACGATTTAGGAATTATCCCTTCAGTTTTTCCCATTAAATCTAAAATAACAGCTCTTTTTTCTAATCTATAAACTACACCGCCAACTATATCACCTTCTTTTTCTTTATACTCATCATAAATATTATTTTTTTCAGCTTCACGAATCTTTTGAATAATAACTTGACGGGCAGTTTGAGCTGCAATCCGGCCAAACTCCTGTGAGGTTACTTCTCTGTCACCAATATAAACATGGATATCACCGGCCTTATCATCTATATCAACTGTTACTTCTTCTTCATCGTGAGAACTCATCTTAGCTATTTTTTTTGCTGCAACAGTTAGGGCATAACGAACAGTATCCATAAGAACCTCTTTATCAAGGCCTTTTTCCCTTTCCAGTTGAGCTATTATACTTAAAAATTCTCTCTTCACAAGTTACCTCCTTTAGTCCAAATCTGATGAATACACCTTTTAAGTTCTAAATTTTTGTTTGCCCGATTTTACTTTTTCGAAATCTATAGATATATTACTACCTTCATAATTTAAAATAAGTTTATTTTTTTCTAAGCCTTCTAATCTTGCTTCTATAAATTGCTTATCCAAAACCGGCTCCTTAAGCCAAAGAAGAATATCTTTTCCCTTAATTTTTAAAAAATCTTCCGGTTGCTTTAGCGGCCTATCTAGGCCCGGTGAATTAACTTCCACTTTATAATCCATATCAAAAAGATCTTCTTGAAGTTGATTAAAGATTGTTTTGTTTAATCGGCCTAAACTTTCTAAAGTTATGCCGCCTTCTGGATAATCAACTAAACACCTAATAGTTAACCTACCTCTTACATTAAAAGCTCTATATTCAACAAGCTCAACTTGCTCTTTTTTAATAATTTCTTTAACTTTTTTTTCAATTTTATTTAATATTATACTCATCTCTAAAAAAATCCTTTATTTTATCTTTTGCTATTTCAAATTTTTGGCCGGTTTCTCTTTTTTCTACTTCTATCTTTGCCGACTCCCGATAATTTTTACCAATAATCATAATATAAGGATTGCCAATTAAATAAGCATCGTTAAACTTTACTCCGGCTGGACTTTTGCGATCATCGATTAAAATCGAAAAACATTCCTTTTCTAGGAGAGCTTCTATAGATAATGCTTCCTGCGTTTGGCTTTTGTCTAAAACCAATAAAGTTGCATCAAATGGGGCTATAGTTTTTGGCCAAATCAATCCTTTAGAATCAGAGCTAGTTTCAGCTACTGCAGATAAAATCCTACTTACACCTATTCCATAACAACCCATGATTAGAGGTTTTCTCCTGCCTTGCTGATCAAGGACAAAAGCTCCTTGCGCCTTTGAATATTTAGTCCCCAATTTAAAAATATGTCCAACTTCAACAACCTTTTCAGATTTAGTTTCGCATTGACAAACTAAACACTTACCTTCTTCTTTATAGTATTTTTTGCATTTTGGACAAAAATATAAAACATCTTCTCCAATTTCAGCCGGTACCATAAATTCATGAGAAGCGCTACCGCCCATTGCTCCGGGATCAGCTTCACTTATGAAATAATTAAATTTAAACTTATCGAATATAATTTGATAGGCTTTATACATTTTTTGATAATTATCTTCTAAACACTGCTGAGTAAGGCTGAAACTATAAGCATCTTTCATGATAAACTCCGAACTCCTCATTAAACCAAAACGAGGACGAGGCTCATCCCTAAATTTAGTTTGAATCTGATAAAGAACAAAAGGCAGTTGTTTATAAGAACTTATATAGCGTTTTACAATTTCGGTAATTTCCTCTTCATGAGTAGGGCCAAGGCAAAACTCTCTAGATTTTCTGTCTTTAAACTTGAACATCACCTCTTCTAAATCCTTATCCCGGCCAGTCTTTTTCCAAATATCAATTGGCTGAACTGCACTCATAAATAATTCCTGAGCACCAACTAAATTCATCTCAGATCTAATTATTTTATTTATCTTATCCAGCACCCTCCAGCCTAAAGGCAAATAAGAATAAATCCCTGATGAAACCATATAAAGAAAATTTGCCTTAAGCAAGAGCTTGTGGCCCCTGCATTCAGCAACTTTTGGATCTTCTCTAGAGGTGTTGATAAAGCTTTTTGAATAAAACATATTTGTTCCTAAAATTAAATAAAAATATCCTCACTAATTTTTATCCCTTTCTTCTTAAAAATATCAAAGAAAGTAGGTTTATTCTTGGCCTGAAAACTCCCCTTTACTTTAAAATCATCCGTTAATTTTTCTATCTCGTAAGTAAAAATATCCCGTAATTCTATATCATCATCCTTTAATTGGCCGATTTCGGTTATATGAGTTAACTTTCTGGTACCATCCTGCAATTGCCTTTGTTGGACTATTAAATCCAAGCCTTGTGATATTTGCCTTCTTACTGCCCAGGCGGGTAAGTTCAGGCCGGCATATAAAGCCATGGTTTCCAACCGAGTCAAAGCATCAACAGGATCAGAGGCATGAATTACCGATAAAGAACCCCGATGCCCGCTATTTAAAGCCTGAATATAATCCATAGCTTCTTGCCCTCTAATTTCTCCTAAAATTACTCTAGTTGGCCTCATTCTTAAACTGTTCCTAAAAAGATCACGAGGAGATACGCTTCCTTTCCCTTCAATATTAGAAAGGCGAGTCAATAGCCTAACCACGTGATCTTGACGTAAATTAAGTTCAAGAGCATCTTCAATAGTAATAATCCTTTCAGAACAATCTATACAAGACGAAAGAACTTCTAATGTTGTCGTTTTACCTGAACCGGTAGCACCGGAAAACATAATATTAACTTTGGCCTTTACGCAAGCAACTAAAAAATCCGCCATGGCTTGATTAATAGTTCCTAGTTGAACCAAATCTTCCACTTTTTCGATAGAACGTAAAAATTTTCTAATAGTGATCATGATTCCATCTGCCGAAAGCGGCGGTAAAATTACGTTAACCCGAGAGCCATCTTTTAAAGAAAAATCTACATAAGGTGAACTCTCATCTACCCTTCTGCCGCTGGGAGTAACCATTTTTTCAACTATATATTTAAGATGCGCGTTATCATCAAACTTTACATCTGATAAAACCTTATGGCCATCTTTTTCAATATAAACTCTATTTGGCCCATTTACCATAATTTCGGTAACTTTTGGATCATCTCTCAACTTTTGAATTGGGCCCAAGCCTAAAAAATCATTACAAAGTGACTTTATTACTGTATTTTTTACAGAATTTTCAACCGTTATTTTTCTATTTTTTTCCAAATCTGCAAAAAAAACTATAGCTCTTTTTATTATAAATTCTCTATCAATATCCTGCTTTGTCCCAACCAGCGAACTAATATCTTTTTTTAAATCTTTCTTAATATCTTTTTTATTCATATTTTTTCAACTCCTCAATTAAATCATTAATTATTTTATCTTCAGTAGTTTTTTTAAAAATCTTACTCTTTTTAAATAAAACACCTCTGGCTCTGCCAAAAGCAACTCCTAAATCTGCTTGAGTTGCTTCTCCGGGGCCATTTACTATACATCCCATTATCGCAATTTTACATGGTTTTTTATAATTTAGTTTATCTAACTTTTCTCTAAATTTTTCTACCACTTTAGGCAAATCAACCCCGCATCTTGAACAAGTTGGACAAGAAATAATTTCAGGGCCGAAATTCCGCAATCCTAAAGATTGTATTATATACTTAGCAATTTTAACTTCAGTTAAAGAATCTGTAGTTAAAGAAACTCTAACTAGGTCTCCTATCCCCTGATTAAGCATAGCTCCCAATCCAACTGAAGATTTAGTTATCCCCTCTAGGCAAGAACCGGTAGCTGTAATCCCAAGATGTAAAGGATAGTTAGATCTTTTAGAAAATATTCTATTTGCAGCAATTGTTGTAGATACATCTGCACATTTTAGCGAAACCATTATATCAAAGAATTTTTGGCTCTCCAAGGCTTCAATGTAATCAAAACATTTTTCTACCATTTGCTTTGCCAGGTTTTTTTTAGATATATTGGATTGCTTAAATCCACCAGAATTTATTCCGATTCTTATTGGAATTTTTTTTTGTCCGGCTAATTGAGCAATGTTTTTGATATCTCTTTTGTTAGAAATATTTAAAGGATTCAGCCTGATTTGGTCAAAATTATTATTTATTGCCAAAATTGCAAGTTTGGGCTGAAAATGGATATCGGCAGCAATTGGGACTGTAATATGTTTTTTTAAAAGATTGGCTAAGCCCATATCTTCTTCTTTTTCAACCGCAACTCTAATTGCCTCAGCACCCTCTTCTTGTAAACCTTTAGCCTCTTTTATCAATAATCTAACCTTTTTAGTTGGTGTTTTAAGCATTCCTTTTATTCGTATTGGATTTTTTCCGCCAACTCTTAAATCTCTTATTTTTACAACTTTAGTTTTTTTCATTATTTTCTTGGTTAAATGAGCTCTTTATTTCTTTCCAAATCTTAGGGCCTCTTTTAACAATATCATTATAAAAAACAAAAAACATTAAAACTATAATTAAAGCTAATCCAATCCTATTTGCAGTATCTTCTGTTTTTTGGCTTAAAGGGCTTTTTTTTAATTTCTCAATCCCAAAAAATACAATGTGGCCCCCGTCAAATACAGGAATAGGTAAAAGATTAATAATAAACAAAAATATACTCAATAAAGACATCAACTGAAGCAAAGCAACAAAACCGAGCTCAGCAGTTTTTGATATTATATAGGATATGTATATAGGACCAGCCACTGATTCACGAAAAGAAATTGATGGATCAGTTATCATATACCACAAGCCCTTAGCACTCAATACAGTTGTCTGAAACAACATATTAGCTCCTTTTCCCAAAGAAGCAGGAAAGCTTGCCTTTAAAATTTTATCTTTTCGAAACGGTTTAATGCCAATTACTGAAATGTATTTTCTTTTAGATTTAAAATTTTTAAACTCTTCTTTTTTAACTGAGACTTTTAGAGAAAAAACCTTATTATTTCTTTTTACTTTTAAGGAAACAGGTCCTTCAGAATCCTGTATTTCTTTGGCTAAGCCTTGCCAACTTACTACATCTTTATTATTTACCGCTAATATTTTATCCCCCTTCTTAAGCCCTGCCTGTTGAGCCGGATAATCTTCGATAACTTCCCCAATTATTGGCCCGTAGGCGTTAACCCCAATATAAGAAACTTTAATTTCTCTACCCAATTCATTAGTAATCTTTTTTACTGCTACAGGAACATCTAAATTTATTTTGTCACCATTTCTCTCTAGGCTTAAATTTACTGGCTCTTTAGCCTG
>JAIPHS010000040.1 GCA_021735105.1 Candidatus Omnitrophota bacterium | reverse complement strand
TTGGGGTCAAATTGGATTCTAGTAGGAAGATTGTATAGTTTTAAAATTGTTTTGACCTCTTCTACCACTTTTTTTGAGCATTTGCCTAGTTGTTGTGAAAGATATGCTGCATAAAGCATTCCGATTGCAACTGCTTTTCCGTGCGATACTTTTTTATATTTAGAAACTGATTCTAACCCATGGGCAAAGGTGTGGCCGAAATTTAAGATGGTCCGGATTCCCTTTTTTTCTCTTTCATCTTTTTCTACAATTTTTGCCTTTATTTTAGCTGATTTATATATTATTTTATTGATTAATGAAATGTCAAGATTAATAATTTTTCCAGGATTATTTTTTATAAGAGAAAATAAATTTTGATCTTTTATTAATCCGTATTTTATTGCTTCTGCCAAGCCTTCCTTAAAATCTTTTTTAGATAAGGTTTTTAAAAAACCAGGATCAATTAATACAGCTTTTGGCTGATAAAATGAGCCTAATATATTCTTTGCTTCAGGTAAATCAATAGCAGTTTTTCCGCCAATACTTGAATCGATTTGGCCGATTAAAGTGGTTGGGGCCTGGATGTAAGGTATGCCTCTTTTATAGATTGAGGCAGCAAATCCTCCCAGATCTCCGATGGTTCCTCCGCCCAAGCAGATTATAAAGGGTTTTTTGCTTGCTTTATCGGCTTTTATAATTTCTTTAATTATTGTAAAAAGCCAATATTTTGACTTAGCTTTTTCACCATCAGCTGTAATTATTACTTTAAATTTTTTGCTGGGAAAATTATCCTTTATTGTTTTTTTATATAGTTTATAAACTTTGGGTGAGGTTACGACAAAACCCAAGTTTCCCAAATTATATTTTTCAATTAAAAACGACAATTTTTCTTTTAAATTTTTTTCGATAATAATTGAATAGGGATTATTTTTAAGTTTAACTTGTATTTTGTTCATAAGGCTATTTTGACATTAAATAGTGAAAATATAAAACTTACAATTGGAATTATAAACCATCTAAAAAATCCAAAAAAAACTAAAAAGATCACAATAAAAAACCCATACGGCTCAAGTTGAAGATAACTATGGGCTGCTCTTGGAGGCAGAAAAGAAGTAACGATTCTCGAGCCGTCCAGCGGCGGTATCGGGATAAGGTTAAATACGGCAAGGATTAAATTTAGAAATGCTCCCAGAATAAGTATATTTTTTAAAGGAAAATTTAGTTTAATTAAAGTGATTAAAACTAAAGCTAAAAATATATTGGCCAAGGGCCCGGATAATCCGACCCATTTGATGTCTTTTTTAGGGTTTTTAAAATGATTTGGATTTATTGGGACCGGTTTTGCATATCCGATTGCAAAGGTGCCTCGGGAGAGGACTAAAAGGAATATTGGCAAAAGCAGAGTTCCGAATAGGTCAATATGGACTAAGGGGTTTAGGGTTAGGCGTCCGGAATTCTTTGGGGTAGGGTCTCCTAGCTTATGGGCTGTCCAACCGTGGCAGTATTCATGGAAAGTAATGGAGAAAAAAAGAATAATTAAAAATAAAATTAATGAAATAAAGCTATCCATATTATGGCTCTGTTTTTTGGTTATATGATTTTTGTAAAAAATTATAAGCTTTTTGTATTATTTTATCAGAAAGCTTATTTTTTTCAGCTAATAAATGATAAAAAGGCATTTTGGCAGAATTTTTCAGGATAATATTTTCTAATACATCCAAGTAAAGGGCCGAATTTTCTAAAGAATTTGATCTTACTTTGACAAAAAAGTGAGAAATTAATTCCGGGTTATTTTTACCTTTTTGGGAAAGTTCTGCAATCTTTTTATAAGGATTAACTTTTTCTTCTCTTTGGGTAACTTTTTTTAGTAGTTTACTATGAACCCAGCCATACGCATGAGGGTAACAAGATATTTCAAACCAATCTTTTTTTTTACTTTTTATTTTTATTTTGTCATCTTTATCGAGTAAACCGATAATTTTTCCATCTAGAGAAGGTTGGTTGCGGATATTAAGACTATTGGCTTTGACCTTTCCTCTATTTTTCTCATCTGTTTTTATAAATTCAGACCAAATCCAGCAACTTAAGCGAGCTGGTAGTTTTATTTTATACCAATTGTATTTTTCATCAATTACTCTAACTTTATCTTGGCTAGACAGGGTACCGATGGATTCAGAAAAAGAGGTTGAATCCAAGCGGATATTAACTCGTTGTTTTGCTGCCTTGTAGGTTTTATCTGAGGCAGTAAGTGGAAAAACTAAACAGGCAATTAAAACAAGAGCCAATAAAGAGGTTTTAGTTAAGTGCATTTTTATATTATTTTTTACCGGCTTCTTCTTTAGCTTTTTTTTCTGTTGTCTCGGCGTTTTCAGCAGTTTCTTTTTCTTCTTCCTTTTCTTTGGGTTTTTCTTTCTTTATTGCTTTCATTTTAACTACTTTTACTTTAGGCAAACCTAAGACAGAATCTCCTTCTTCCCATTTGTCTTCTTCAATCAAGCGCTTGATTCTTTCTGAGCGTTTTAATACTGAACGCTCTCCGCCCAGTTTTTGGCCTCTTTTTAATGATGGATGTAGTCCCATTATAACCTCCTTAATACACAATCTTTGTAGATTTTTTTTAATTTTTTTAAATCTTTTTCAGCTTCTTTTTTGTCTTTAAATTTTCCTGCATAAACAACCGAGTATTTTCCCTTTTTTTCGATTTTTACGGGATAGCCTTTTTTTCTTAATCTTTCAGCCTCTTGGTTGGCACTGCTCAGGTTTCGAAAAGAAGCTACTTGTATTCCATACAAGGGCTCTTTTGTTTTAATTGTTTTATTTCTTTCGGTTATTTTTTCGATTTTTCCGGCTTCTTTTTCTTTAGCTTCTTTAGTTGTTTCGCTGCTGTTTTTGTCTTTAGCTGTAATATCTCTTTCTTGAGCTTTAGTCTCTATCGACAAATCTTTTAAAGTTAAACTTCTGCCTCTTCCTACCCCCCAGGAGAAAGCAATAATGAATAGAAGAATAATTACAACTATAAGTAAGATAGCTGTGTCAATAGGTATAACTATTTTTTCTCTTTCTGGGCCTTTATTTTTGTCTTTTTTTATCCCAAAAAGGTTTAATTGCCTGGGTCTCATCTGCCCTATTATATGTGATATTATTAAAAAATCAAGAGGCACATTAAATGCCAATCAATTTCAAAAAATTGTTTTCTGAAAGGATTTTGACCTTTTTTTCTTTTGCCTGGCTATATTTAGAGCCGGGGTTATCTCCGGCTACTAAAAAGTCGGTTTTGCTGCTTACCGTTGAGCTCCATCTTCCTCCTAACCTCTCCACTTCTTTTTGAGCTTGGTTACGGCTGAAATTACTAAGTTGGCCGGTAAAGACAAAAGTTTTTCCGTTTAGTTGATTAGATTTTTTATCTTGTTCTTTTTTTGGCGCCAGCCCCAATTTTTTAAATTCTTTCAATGTTTTATTGACTGATTTTTGTGAAAAGAATTTTACGATTGATTCGGCCATAATTGGACCAATTTCATTTATTTTTTCGAAATCTTCTTTTTTTAAGTGAGTGATTTTATTAAGAGATTTAAAGTGGCCAGCCAAGGTGTTGGCAGCTTTTTGCCCGACTTGAGGAATGCCCAGCCCAAATAAAAGATTGCTCAAAGATTGTTCTTTACTCTTTGATATTGACTCTATTATATTATTTGCTTTTTTTTCTTTAAATAACGGCAAGGCCAGCAGGTCTTTTTTGGTTAGTTTGTATATATCTGAGATATTATGAATAGTTCTTCTATTAACCAATTCTTCAATCAGGCTCTCCCCCATACCCTCTATATCCATTGCTCTGCGGCCGGCAAAATGAACCAAAGAGCGTTTAAGTTTGCTGGGGCAATTTGGGTTAAGGCAGAAAAGGTAAACTTCTTCCTTTTCTACGGCCTCTTTACAAATTGGACATTTCTTTGGTTTAATTATCGGTTTTTCTTTGCCATTACGCTTTGAATTGATAACTTTAATAATTTTAGGTATTACATCCCCGGCTCGTTCAATTAAGACAGTATCTCCAATTTTTACACCAAGCCTTTTAATTTCATCAAAATTATGTAAAGTGGCTCGTTTTATAGTTGCTCCTCCACAACGGATGGGTTTTAAGATTGCAACCGGAGTAATAATTCCGGTGCGGCCTACTCCAAACTCCATGTTTTTTACTTTAGTAGTTTTTCTTATAGCCGGAAATTTATAAGCTACCGCCCAACGCGGCGATTTTTGAGTAGAGCCAAGTTTTTTTTGTAAATCTAGGCCGTTGACTTTAATCACTACTCCATCTGCTTCATAGTTAAGGCTGTCACGTTTTTGCTGGAAATGCGTACAATAATCAATGACTTGCCTTAAGTTCTTGCAAAGTTTATTTTCTTTTTGGGTTCTTAGCCCCCATTTAGTTATTTTTTCAAAAAACTCTTGTTGTGAGCCAAAATTACAGCCTTCTACCCAGCCAAAAGAATGGATGAAGCATTTAAGGTTTCTTTTGGCAACTAAGTTTGGATTAAGCAGTTTAAGCGAGCCTCCGGCAGCATTTCTGGGGTTGGCAAAGGGGTTCTCACCATTTTTTAACCGCTGGCTGTTTAGCTTTTCAAAATCCTTTTTGTTAATATAAATTTCGCCCCTGACTTCCAGGCTTTTAGGGTATTTTTTGCGTAGTTTCAGAGGAACCGAATGAATAGTTTTTATATTGGCAGTTACATCTTCTCCTTTTTGGCCATCGCCTCGGGTTAGGCCCCTAATTAAGCGGCCGTTTTGATAGTTAAGTGAACAGCTGATTCCATCAATTTTTAATTCACAGAGGTAACTAAAAGCTATATCTTTCTTTAAAACCCTTTTCATCCTTTTTTCCCATTCTTCTAACTCTTCAATTGAATAGGTATTATCTAAAGAAAGCATCTTTTTTTTATGTTTTACCGCAGGGAACTCTTTCAGGAGCTCTCCGCTTACTCTTTGGGTGGGAGAATCAGGAGTTATCAGCTGGGGGTATTTTTTTTCCAAGGACTCTAAGCTTTTTAGCAGGTTATCGTATTCTTTATCGGAAGTTTTAGGTTCATTTTGTATGTAGTAGCAATAGTCAGCCTCTCTGATTTTTTTACGAATCTTTGAAATTTGTGATTTAATTTTATCTAATGCCATTTAGTTCTTAGTTTAAATTATTAAAAAGTTACTCTAAAGCCTTGGCAGTGTTGTGTGGGTTTATTTTCTTTCTTTTCAATACCAGATATCTTATGTTTGAATATTTTTTTTAGTTCTGAGATAAAATTATCTATATTATCTTTTTCTGCTTCAGCAATAATTTCAACTCGTCCATCAGATAAATTTTTAACCCAGCCCTTTACTTTGTGTTTTTTAGCTAAAGCTCGGGCAGTAAAGCGAAAACCAACCCCTTGAACGGTACCTGAAAAAAATAAACGATATTGTTTTATCATGTTATTAACGTCAAATGTCCAACGTCCAATGTCCAATGCCTAATGTCTGTGGTTTCATATCTTTGACTTTGGACTCAGCCCGCCTGCCGGCGAGGCAGGGACTTAGGGCTTTGGACATTTTGAAATTTATCTCCTTCTTTGATTTTGTGTCCGCAAACAAAGGACCATGCAGGCATTTCTTTTTTTCCTTCAGGTTTTACTTTTTTCATTTTTAATATTCCAGAACCTGTAGCTATATAGATCCCATCTTTACCTACTTTTGTGATTGTTGCGGGATTCTGTTTATTTTTATCTTCTAGGTTTTCTGCCTCGGTTATCTTCAATATTTTATTATTATGGTAGGTGTAGGCGGTGGGCCAATTTAAGGTTGCTCTGATTAAATTTTTTATTTTTTCTGCACTGTCTTTCCAATTGATTTTTCCGTCTTGTTTAGATAGTTTAGGCGCAAAGGTAGCTTTTTTTTCATCTTGTTTTTTTAAATTTGGAAAGTTGTTTTTTATTTGGTAAAGAACTTCAACAAGAGCTTCTGTGCCTAAATTAGCTAATTTTTCTGAAAGAGTAAAGTAGGTATCGTTTGAATTAATTTTTATTGTTTTTTGTAAAATTATAGGGCCGGTATCAATGCCTTTATCTAATTTAAAAATTGTTACTCCGGTTATTATTTCGCCATTAATTAAAGTTGTTTCGATTGGCGCCGGCCCTCTATAGAGCGGTAACAATGAGGGATGAATTCCCAGGGGCAAAATTTTTGGTATCGATAGTAACCTATTTGGGATTATCTTTCCATAGTCAGCGACAATTAGATAGTTGGGTTTTATTTTAGCTATTCTATCTATAAATACAGCTTTTTCTAAATTGCCGGGTTTTATAATTTCTATGTTGTTGTCTTGGGAAAGTTTAGCTACTTGAGTTTGATAAAGCTTTAAGCCTCTTCCCTTGGGAGCATCGGGTTTGGTTATAACTAATACAGGTTTAATTTTAGCTTTGATAAGAGCCTGCAGTATTTTTTTTGAAAAATCAGAACTGCCAAAATAAATAACTTTATCCATAGCGCATCATTCTTAACTTAATATTACCGCTGATTGAATCCCTTTTCTTTTTATTTTATTGAGTTCAAAGTAAATTGGCTGATCAGAATCAGTTTTATTTTTAAGTTTAGTTATTAAACTGTAACGATATTTTCCCCTTAACTTATGCGGTGATTCTTCAAAGGGGCCAAAGGTGTCATAGTTTTTTTTCTTTAATATATTGTATAATTTTTTTCCATTTTTTAAAGTCTTCTTTTGATCATTATGCCTAATAATTATTTTTATTATTTTTACAAAAGGAGGCAGCTCCATTTGATTTCTTAATTTTAATTCTTTGTTGTAAAATTCATCCCATTTTTTATTTAAATACTCAAATAGATAGTAATTTGGACGGCTTGAAAAAACAAATAATTTTTCCTTAAATAATAAAGATAAGCTCTTAAGGTAGATAAAAGTTTTAAAAGTGAGGCCATAGTCAAACTGGTTGAGGTAAGAGTCGGCATCTAAAATGAATCCTGCGTCAAAGGCTTGTTCTTGATAAAGAATATTCAGGATTTTAGATGTAGAAAGAATAAGTTGATCTTTATCATTGTAGTTTTCGATATTTCCTAATTTTATTTCCGGAAAAAATTTAGCTAAGATTTCTTTGAGTTTTCCAATTCCCATCCCCTTGCCTTTAAGGTAACCTTTTTTGCATTTTGGGCAAATTTCCGGACAGGTGAAATCTTTTTGGCAGTAAGGGCATAATAGCTTATTCTTATTTTTTTCTTTTTGCTGAAGGAAGCTTGAACAATGCTTGCAGCGTAAGATATGATTGCAATTGCTGCAGCGGACTGTCCGCCAGAAGTTTTTTTTATTCCAGACGATTACTCCTTTCTTTTTTTCTGAGAGGGTTTTACGGATTAGTTCTATCAGAATTGGATTTATATGCTTGTATTGCGTGAAGTTGTTGCGATTGATTACGTCTATTTTTTTTGAGCTTTTTTTTGTTTTGTTAATATTGATTAACTTTATTTTTCCTTCTTTAATCATGTTGTAGGTATATAAAGAAGGGTAATTTCCCGAAAATATTAATTTATTTTTTAGTTGTTTAGCTAAAATAAGAGAGGCCTTGCGGAGATGGTAAAAAGGCTGCACCTCTTGAAAATAGTAAGGGCTGGTTTCTTCTTCGATTATAATTAATTTAGTATCTTGGGGAAAATAGAAAAGAGCAGAACGTGTGCCTAAAATTAAAGATTTCTGCCTTGATTTTACCCAATTATTAAGAAAGTTTTTCTCCGGCTGTTTACTAAAAAATTCAAATATTTCTTGGCCGAAATCTTCTTTAAGCAACTTACTTACCTTTTTTAAAAAAGCAAGTTGAGGCAGACAGATAATAACCGAGCCTTTTTTCAGAGCTTTTTTAACCTCTTTTTTCCAAACTGAGTAACGCTTGTAAAGAAAATCTGACTTGACAAACTCAATGCTTTCTTTTTCATAGCTTTTCTTATTGTCTTCTAAGTTTATATTTATTTTTTCCCTGCCTG
>JAIPHS010000039.1 GCA_021735105.1 Candidatus Omnitrophota bacterium | reverse complement strand
CTGGTAAGGCCTAAACTTAAGGCAGAAATGAAGGTAACTGCCTGTCTTTCTTGGAACCTATACATTGGATCACCGTCTGACTGGCCGCTTTTAATGCTTGAAAATATAATTGCGAAATTAATAATTATGAGAATAATAAAAGCAATAACAATTTTATTTTTATTTTTTTCCGGCATAGTTAAACTTCCTCTTTTTTAAATTATCTTAACATAAAAGAATAAAAAGTCCATTCCCGCCTCTGAGCCTGAAATTATCAATCTTGCACCTCGGAGGTGCAAGTGGGGAGGAAGTTGTATATATTCTTTGATAATTTGGTTGTATTAAGGTAAACTAAAATCAATAAGGGGGAGTTATGAATCTAAATTTTAAAGAAGCCGCTATAGCAGCAGCTAAACAAGCAGGAGAAATTCATAAGAAATATTTTGAAGGCGATACTCAGACTAAAAAAAAGAGTTCTTCTTTTGATTTAATTACAATCGCTGATACCGAAGCTGAAAAAAAAGTGGTTGAGTTAATCAGAAATAATTTTCCCAATCACAATATATTAGCTGAAGAGGGCAAATATCAAAAAACCGATTCTAATTATTGCTGGGTTATAGATCCACTTGATGGAACTAATAATTTTTCTTTTGGTATTCCGTTTTTTTGTGTCTCAATTGCTTTAGTTAAAGATAATCAACTTATTTTAGGAGTTATTTATGATGTAATGCGGGATGAGCTTTTTCTAGCTGAACGCGGTAAAGGGGCTTACCTGAATGATAAAAAAATTAAAGTTTCTGATGTAAATAGTTTTGATAAGTCTTTGCTGATTACCGGTTTTTATTATGACCGGGGCAAAGATATGATTGATAATTTAGAAGCGATTAAGGTGTTTTTTCAAAAAAGAGTTGTGGGGATACGGCGTCTGGGAGCGGCTGCTCTAGATTTATCTTATATTGCCTCAGGCCGGGCTACTGGTTTTTGGGAATTTAAGTTAAGCCCTTGGGATTTTGCCGCCGGAAAGTTATTAATAGAGGAAGCCGGCGGAAAAGTGACCGGAAAAAATGGCCAAGAGGTAAAATTAGAAAATTCTTATATTGTTGCTTCCAACGGAAAAATCCATAATCAAATTATTGAAGTTATAAATAGTTTATAAAAATATGGCTAAAATTGATAAGAAAAAACTGGCTTTAATTCATATTGTTAAAAAAGAACTTGGCTTAGATAATGATCAATATCGGAAAATTTTAAAAGAGGCAGCTGGAGCAACTAGCGCAAAGGATTTAGACCAACGGGGTTTTCGTAAGTTGATGAACTACTTTGTCAGAAGCCGCCACTGGCAGCCTCAGCCTAACGGGATAACTATCCGCCAAAAAATATTTATTAAGATGCTTTCTAAAAATTTAGATTGGGGAAAAGATCATCTAAATAATTTTACTTATAAATACTATCATAAAAAAAATATTGAAGAACTTACCAAAAAAGAAGCAAGTAAATTAATTGAATCTTTAAAAAGTATCAAAGAGAGACAGGATTATTTTTAGTTTTTAATTTTAGTAGGGTGTACCCAAATGGGCAAATATAGGACGTCTGCAAACAGGTGAAAGTAGGACGTCTGTGGAGATTTGGTTGCGAACCGGAACACAAATTTTGCCTTGACAAAATAATAATGAGGGTATATCTTATTAAGTAAGTGTTAACAAGTGTTAATACCTGTTATTAAATGTTAATAGGGAAAATGCCTTTTTGGAAACAGGAGAAGAGTATGGCAAAACTAGTAACCACTAAAGAATTATCGACCGCCTTAGGTTTATCAGTCGCGAGCATTAACTATTATACAAATCTGGGATTATTTAAAACCGCAGATAGAAAAGGCAACAGAAAGTTGTATAATAAGGACAAAACTTTTTCCGTTTATAAAAGAGTCAAAAATCTTAGGAAAAAAGGATATCCTTTAAAGTTAATTCAAAAAGAACTTAATAGCTGAAAATCAGGGAGGCAAGATATGTTTAGAAACCGAAAAATATTTGGAGATCAAAAATCATTTGAGGTTAATCCGCAATTTAATGCTGATAATTATAAAAAAAAAGATACATCTATTATCTCGATAGTTAATCAAAAAGGCGGATGCGGAAAAACTACTACCTGTATAAACCTTTCCGCGTATTTAGCTAATCAAGGTTACAAAGTATTAACCATAGATATAGATCCTCAAGCCCATACATCTTTAGGGCTAGGGCTGGATGTAGATAATTTAGCTCATTCCATTTATGATGTAATTACTAGAGATATGGAGTTAGATTATGTAATAGTACCCTCGCAGATTAAAAATTTAGATATCGCGCCGGCTATTTCGCTGCTTACCGGAGCGCAAATTGAGATATCCGATCTTTTGGGCAGAGAGAGAATATTAAAGACAGCGATCTATAAAATGGTTAATACTAATTTTAGGAACTATGACTATATACTTATAGATTGTTCACCTTCTCTTAATATTGTAACCATAAATGGTTTAGTTACTGCTGATTCGCTTATTGTCCCGGTTCAGACTCAATATTTTTCATTAGAGGGGATGAAAGAATTGTTCTCTACGATAAATCTGGTTCGGGAGCGCCTAAGTTCCGATTTAAATGTTTTAGGGATATTGCCGACAATGTTTGATAAACGGTTAAAGATGAATAAAGAGATGTTAAGGCAAATCAGAGATTATTTTCAGGACAAAGTATTTGATACTGCAATTAGGATGAACTCAAAGTTATCAGAGGCAGTGCTGTCTAAAGAATCTATATTCAAATACGCGCCTAGGTCGCGCGGCGCCCAAGATTATAGTTCGTTAGGCCAAGAAGTCTTAGAGCGGGTGAAAAAATATCAAACGATATAAATCAGAGGATTTTTAATAAATAGTTTTAAAATGGCTGCAAAGAAAAAACCAAATAGAGATTTTGTAGAAGAGGTATTTCAAAGGCCCAAAAAGGTGACAAAAAGAGTTTCCGCTCTTTTTGATTTAAAAAAATATCCTTCCAAGATAAAAGATCAGGTTAAGTTTGATCTGCCGGCCTCTTTTAATAAAGTTCGTCCCGCTATTGATATCGATACTGAAGCTGTTAGAGCCATACAGCTGAAAAAAGCATCAAAAGATAACTATGAAGTTTCTGTTTTAGATAAACAATTTTTTGATAAGAGCTCAAACCAGCAACCTTTTGATTATCAAAGCCAGGCTCTAAAGGTTCTTCTTAAACGAAATAATATCAGTAAATCTTGTACAATTGGGCTTTCTGCTTCGGAGGTTCGCACCTACAATATGACTTTTCCTAATATGTCAGAAGAGGAGCTTAAGACAGCTTTA
This sequence comes from Candidatus Omnitrophota bacterium, assembly GCA_021735105.1. Lineage (GTDB taxonomy): Bacteria > Omnitrophota > Gorgyraeia > Duberdicusellales > 4484-171 > PXAH01. The sequence goes on along the minus strand of JAIPHS010000039.1, from coordinate 4,766 downwards.
AGATTTAAACTTAGCCAGTTAAGGCCTTTTGACCTGGATATAGAAAATATTAAATATACCTATACTAAATGGACCGATAAAGGTTTAGGCATCGGTGAGGCAGATGTCAACAGGGTAATGGTAGTCTGTTGTTCAACTGAAGCGATTAAGACAAAGACGCGGTTACTGAATAAGGCGGGGCTGCGGCCGGTTTCTATAGAGGTAAATTCTCTAGCCCTGCTTAATTTAACAAAGTACAACGCGCCTCAGTCTTTCCAGCAAGGAGTTTCTTTGTGGCTTAATTTAGGCCGTCAAGAAAGTTCTTTGGTGGTAGAAAAAGATGGTTTTATCCTTTTTTTTAAAGGGGTTGACTTTGGTACAGACAAGTTAGTTCAGGCTGTATCTAGGTCTAGGCCGTTAAATGTTGATAAAAAACAGGCCGAAAAAATAGTTAAAGAGTTTGGCTTGTCGGCTTGGTTTGAATCTAAGGAAAAAGGCCCTTTTCGGGAAAAAGTTAGCTCAGGCGAGAGCGACACGGCTTCAGAAGTTTATCGGATAATAAGCTCTCACCTAGAAAGTTTTATCGTCAATATTCAGCATTCTTTTAAATACTTTTCTTATCAAGTTACTCAATCTCAAGTAACTAGTTTTGACCGTATTTTTATCGCCGGCAGCGGCGCGGAGTTAAAAAAGATAGACAGCTTTTTGTCGGCAAATTTAGAAGCTCCTGTAGAAAGAGTAAATTTCTTTAGTATTTTTGCTTTGTCTTCTGACCTAGGAGATGAAAAAAAGGCTTTAGCTGAAGAGTTTTTAGATTTTTCTGTAACTGGCAGCTTGGCTATGAGCCCGATATTAAAAGGCTATAAACAACTTAACTTGTTGGGAGCCAGGCATAAAAAAATTGTTGAGATTGTAGCTGGTTCCATAGTGAAAAATAGATTTTCTAAAGCGGCGGCAGCAATAGCATTATTTTTATTACCAGTTACCGGCTTAAAAGTAGCAAGTTTTCAGAAAGCCAAAACAAAAGCAACAGGCCTTAAGCAGGAGTTAGCGGCCATAGAAGAAAAGATAGACAGAAGGACATCTAATCAGTTAAAATTGTCTCAGCAGAAAAGTGAGATTATTGAAGAGAGGAACAAACTAAAAGGCCAAGTTAACTATTTCAGCAGGGAGAAAAATTTTTCTAAGGCTTTAGTTACTATTACCAACTTGATGCCGAAAGAACTACGGGTGGATAAGATTAGCTTAGAGGAAAATGAGCTAATTATTGCCGGTTCTACACCGGATATAGATAAAGTGGTAGAGCTGGTAGAGGATTTAAAGCGAGAGAAAAACTTTGTTCAGGTAGATTTTGTCTACAGTAAAAAAGGAAAAAAAACAGCTGCTTATAATTTTGAAGTAAATATCAAGATAAAGGATTGATTTTTTAGATGATGAAAAAGTTATTTTTAGAGCATTATAAAAAGTTAAAAAAACAAGAAAAGATATTGGTAATCGCATTTGCCGCGGTAATTTTTTTTTCGGGCTATTTTAAGTTTATCTATAGCCCATTATCGGCCGGTATTAAAAACTATAGGGTGAAAATCAAAGAATTAAGCGGCCGCCTAAAAGAGGAAAAATTAAAACTGCCTAAAGCTGATAGCAGAGGGGATGAGATATTAGCTTTAGAAATTGAGAAAGAATCTTATTCCCAAAAGTTAAAAGAAATTAAGAGTAAAATGCCTTCTCAGGGTAATATTTCCGGTTTAATCGGAGAGTTTAGCCATCAAGCAAAAGGGATAGAACTATTATCTTTGCGTCAGAAAATTGAATCTAAGGGAAAACAACCGCGCCTTTTTATCGAGATGAAGTTTAGGGCTCCTTATAAGAATAGCGTTAATTATATAAACAGATTAGAGACTATCTCTCCATTACTTAAGATAAATAAGGCAGAGCTAACCGGCTCAGACAAGACAGACTCTCAGTTGGTAAGCCAGATGGTTTTTTCTATTCCCGTATCAAATTCAGAAACAAATACAGAGTTTAGGGCCAAAAAAATAAAGCCGCTTTTTTTGGAAGAGAAAAATGTTTTTGGTATGGCCGGAGAGGAGCTGGCAGAGGCAAAAACAAAAGATTTTCAACTAGACGGAATAACCTTTAATTTTCGAAAGCCAACTGCTATAATAAATGGAAAGGTTGTAACTATAGATAGTAGAGTAGACGGGTTTAGAGTAAAAAAGATAGTGCCTGAGTCTGTAGTTTTAACAGATGGAGAGCGAGAATTTAGTTTAGTAATTAAAAGATAAAAAGGTGCAGATAATGTTTATTAAATTAGAAAAAGAAGCTAGAAGCAATAAAAGAAAAAATATTTACCTTTCTTTTATTGTTGGATTTGCCTTGATTGCTCTTGTATTAAATAATGGCTTACTCTTAGCCCAAGAAACAAATCCAAAAGAAGGCCGCCAAAAAAAAGAATCTGCCGGAAAAGAATCAGTTCAGGAAGAGTTAACTATTGAAGAGAAGTTAAATCAAAGGATAGACCTAGACTATAAAGACGCAGATCTATCGAATGTGCTGCGGTCTCTTTCTTGGACTTATGATTTAAATATCATTACAGTAGCCGATGTCGAAGGTAAAGTAACGATTACTTTAGGTAATGTTAAAGTAGGAAAAGCGCTCGAGGCTGTTTTGACTGTCAATGGCCTAACTTACGCGGTAAAGGACCAGATTATATATGTTTCAGAAGGAGATAAGGGTAAGATAAACTTAGTTAGTAAAGTAATAACTCTTAACTATATTAAAGCCACAGAGGCTAAAAGTATTTTATATAAAGTGCTTTCGGAGAAAGGTAATATTGAGACTGATGAATCTGCTAGTACTTTGATTATCACTGACCTCGCGGCTAATGTCAAAAAAATCAAAGATTTGCTCAAAGAGATAGATGTTGCTCCTAAGCAGGTTTTGATAGAAGCTAAAATTGTAGATATCACTTCAAATGATTTGGCCGCGTTTGGAGTTAAGTGGAACGTAGATTATGCGCCGGGCCATGGAATATTTGGCAGGAGCACCGGATTTGGTGAAGAGCTTGATGCTACAGTAGATATGGGCGAGCAATCTTCGGGCTTGACAGGGGGGCAGTTTAAAATAAATACCCTCGGCCTGAAAGGGGTAACTGCTACAGCCACTATAGATGCCTTGGTAAAAGACGGGCGCGCCAATCTTTTAGCCTCGCCTTCAATCGCGATTTTAAACAACCAGGAGGCCAGAATTGTTATCGGCGAAAGGTACCCTTATAAAGAGAGAACTCAAACCTCTACCGGGACAACTGAAACTACAAAGTTTGTTGATATCGGCGTTACCTTAAAAGTTACCCCCCAAATTAACGAAGACGGCTATATTACTATGAGAATTCATCCCGAAGTTTCATCATTAGCTGCTGCTTTAGATGCCGGGCCGAGGATAACTACCCGGGAAGCAGATACTAGCGTAAGAATAAAAGAAGGCAGGACATTAATAATTGCCGGATTAATTAAACAAAAGGACCATGGGTCAAGGGAAAAGATTCCTTTTTTAGGCGATTTGCCCCTGATCGGGGCGTTATTTTCACGGTCCGAACACGACAGAGAACAGAAAGAATTAGCTGTATTTATTACTCCTAAGATAATTCGTTCCGAGGAAGAAAAAGCAATCTTAGCCAAAAAAAAGATAGAAAGAGAAGAAGCTTATGTAAATATCGACCGTACCGGCAAGCTGGCTTTGGTAGAAACCCTTTATCAAAAAGCTAAAAAATTAGAGGAAGGAAAAGGCTTAGAAAGCCGAAGGAAGAGCAAAGAGTATCAGCAAAGACAAGCAATAAGCATATATAGGAATATATACCTCCAGCATCCTGATGCTTTAAGAGCTTCGGAGGCTATGTATCGAGCTGGTTTGATCTATTATGAAAAGATCAATGATAAAGAAAAAGCTGAAGATATATTAGGCCGTTTAATTTCAAAATATCCTGATAGTGAATACGCAAAAGAGGCAAAAAGTATATATAGAAAGTTAACATTAAGAAAAAAAGAAATAAAAAAACCAACTAAAAGCAATTTAAAAATTTTTAAGTGATGTTAACCCAATTTAAAAAAATGGGGTGTGGGAATGAAAGATAGAAAAATAACAAAAAGATTGTTATTGGGTGTTTTGTTGATTTTATTTTCTAGTTCATTCCGCGGTAATGCGGCTGAAGGAGATAGTCAGTGGCGCCTTGAACTACGGCAGATAGAAGAGAGCCTGTCAAATAAGATGGATAAGCTATCTAAAGAAAATTTATCACTAAAAGATAAGATAGATTCTTTAAGTAAAGAGTTAAGTTTACAAAAAGAAAAAAACCGGAAGCTGGAAGCTGAAAGCAGCCGCCTGGAAGATGAACTCTCAGCCTTAGGCGATAAATTGAAGGCATCCCGCAAAGAGCACATAGAACTTATGCTAAAGAAAGCTCATTCGATAGAAGAACTTAACACCGGCAGACAAGATTTAAAAGAAAAGTTAGCCTCTCTCCAAAGGAAAAACCAGCAGCTGGAAGTTAAGCTGTCTGACCAGGAACAAAAATCACAATCTTTAGTCAAGGAGATAGATAGGTTAAAAAAGGCAGCCGCTCAGGCAAAAGAAGAGCTTGCCTCTATCAAGGGTAACTCTAGACAGCTGCAAGCTGATAAAGCACAGTTAGCTAAGCAACTAGAACGTAAGCAGGCAGATATAAGTAACCTAGAAAATAAACTCTCGGCTCAAGAAGAAAAAAACCAGCAGCTGGAAGTTAAGCTGTCTGA
>JAIPHS010000070.1 GCA_021735105.1 Candidatus Omnitrophota bacterium | reverse complement strand
ATTCATTGGTCTCTTCAGGAGATTTTTCTATTCAGCATTTAATTAACTCAAAAGCATTTTCCAGCCAAATCAAAGATTTTTTTGCCCGTTCGCCGCTTTCTCAATTTATGGATCAAACCAATCCGATAGCTGAGATGACTCATAAAAGAAGATTGTCCGCAATGGGGCCGGGAGGCCTTTCACGAGAAAGAGCCGGGTTTGAAGTAAGGGATGTGCATCCTACCCATTACGGACGGGTTTGTCCGATTGAGACACCGGAAGGAGCTAATATTGGTTTACTTACTTCTTTGACTACTTACGCAAAGATTAATTCTATGGGATTTCTTGCCACACCTTACCGGCCGGTTGTAGACGGAAAGATAAAAAATAAAGTTGAATATCTCTTGAGCGATGTAGAAGAAAATAAAATGGTAGGCCAGATTACCTCTAATACAGATTCAACTGGAAAGATTCTTGATTCAGAGATTTATGCCCGTTTTCAAGGTAATTTTCCCAAAGTTTCACCAAAAAAACTTGAATATATTGATGTTTCAGCTCAACAAATTATGTCAGTATCATCATCGTTAATTCCTTTCTTAGAACATGACGATGCTAATCGAGCTTTGATGGGCTCTAATATGCAGAGGCAGGCAGTTCCTTTACTTTTTCCCGAGGCTCCTTTAGCCGGAACCGGCCTGGAACAAAAAGTTGCCAAAGATAGCGGCGCCGCCGTAGTTACTGAAGAATCCGGTGAAGTTACCGCGGTAGACAGTTCTTCAATAACAATAAATAATTACGCTTATAAATTAAAAAAATTTTACCGGACTAATGCTAATACTTGCATAAATCAAACTCCTTTGGTTAAAAAAGGACAAAAGGTAAAAAGAGGAGACATTATAGCTGATGGAATAGCTACCAAAGAAGGAGATATTTCACTGGGGACTAACCTCTTAGTCGGCTTTATGCCTTGGAGGGGTTACAATTTTGAAGATGCTATAGTTATTAGTGAACGCTTAGTAAAAGATGATGCGCTTACTTCTATCCACATTGAAAAATTTGAAAGTGAAGCTAGAGAAACTAGATTGGGTAATGAAGAAATTACCCGTGATATTCCTAACGTGGGAGAAGAAGCGCTAGGTGACTTAGATTCAGAAGGGGTAGTAAGGATTGGCGCTGAGGTTGTCTCTGATGATATTTTAGTGGGAAGGGTTACCCCAAAAACAGAAAAAGAACTTTCTCCCGAAGAAAGATTGCTGCGGGCCATTTTTGGGGAAAAAGCAGCGGATGTTAAAGATAGTTCGCTGAGAGTGCCGCCGGGGATTAAAGGCATAGTAACTAACGTAGAAGTTTTTCAAAGAAAAGAAAGAGGCAGGCGTTCCAAGAAAGAAAAGACGCTTGAACTTCAACGGACCAAGGAAATTGAGCAGTATTATGAAGAAGAAAAAGAAATATTAGAAAAAGAAAAATTAAAGAGACTAAGCACTGTTTTAGGTAAACCAGAGAATAAGATAAAACCCCGCCATTGGCAGCAAAATGAAGAAGCAAATACCATAGTCAACTTATATGATCAAAGGTACGATGAGTTGATGATGGAAAAAGACCTAGAGCTTTCAAAAGTAAAAAAAGGAGATGAACTACCAGCCGGAGTATTGAAAAGAATAGTGGTGTTTGTCGCAATAAAACGTAAGATTTCAGCCGGCGACAAGTTGTCGGGACGTCACGGAAATAAAGGGGTTATTTCGAAAGTTTTACCCGAAGAAGATATGCCGTATTTAGAAGATGGTACTCCCATGGATATTTTACTTAATCCTTTAGGGGTTCCTTCCCGGATGAATGTTGGGCAATTGCTTGAGATGCATCTTGGCTGGGCGGCAAAAAAATTAAATATTAGAATTGAGACACCGGTTTTTGACGGGGCCAGCCCGGAGGATATAAAAGATTTATTTAGAAAGGCTAATTTACCTGAAGACGGGAAAGTTGTTTTGTATGACGGCTATACTGGAAAACGCTTTACTCAAAAGGTAGGGGTTGGCTATATGTACATTATGAAGTTAATCCATATGGTTGATGAAAAAATTCACGCTCGAGCCATCGGCCCTTACTCATTAATTACTCAGCAGCCTTTAGGCGGAAAAGCTCAATTCGGCGGACAGCGCTTTGGAGAGATGGAAGTTTGGGCTCTTGAAGCATATGGGGCGGCATTTACTCTACAAGAGATGCTTACTGTAAAAAGTGATGATGTAGAAGGAAGAACTCGTATCTATGAAGCTATTGTTAGAGGTGAGCAAAAGTTTCGGCCTTCAGTTCCTGAATCGTTTAATGTTTTAGTAAAAGAACTTCAGGGGCTTTGTTTGGATATTAAAGCAGAAAAGGAGAAAAAATGATTGAGGAAGTAGGTTTTTTCGACCGAATAACTATAAAATTAGCTTCAAATGAAAGCATAAAAAATTGGTCTTCAGGTGAAATAAAAAAAGCTGAGACCCTTAACTACAGAACTCTTAAGCCTGAGAAGGACGGGCTTTTTTGTGAAAGAATTTTTGGCCCGGCTAAAGATTGGGAGTGCCACTGTGGAAAATTAAAAGGAATAAAATTTAAGGGAACAAAGTGTAACCGCTGCGGTGTTGAGGTTCTTCATTCATCTGTGCGCCGCCAGAGAATGGGCCATATAGATTTAGCTACTCCAGTTACTCATATTTGGTTTTTTAAAGTTTTGCCTTCCCGTTTGGGGGCAATTTTAGGTTTAAGCATAAAAGAATTGGAAAAAATTATCTACTATGAAGAATATGTGGTAGTTGACCCTGGATCTTCAAAATTAAAAGAGAAGCAGCTTATCAGTCAAGAAGAATATTTTGAAACCCAGAAAGAATACGGCCCGGAAGTAAAAATAATGATTGGAGCCGAAGCTATCCGGGAAATCTTAAGAAGGCTGGATTTAGTTAAGGTTAGCCGCAATATTAGAAAAAAAATTGAAAAAAGTAAAAAAGCCGCTAATAAAAGGCTCCTCAAAAGACTTAAGATTGTAGAAGATTTACGCCGTTCCGGGAATAAACCTGAATGGATGGTATTAAATGTTTTACCGGTTATTCCGCCTGATTTGCGTCCGTTGGTTCCCTTAGACGGAGGAAGGTTCGCTTCATCCGATTTAAATGACCTCTACAGAAGAGCCATTAACAGAAATAACCGCCTTAAGAAGTTAATTTCTTTGGGCGCGCCTGAGATAATTATTCGCAATGAAAAAAGAATGCTTCAGGAAGCAGTAGATGCTGTTTTAGAAAACGGCCGGCATGGCAGGCCGGTTATGGGGCCGCAAAATAGGCCGCTTAAAAGCCTTTCTGATATGCTTAAAGGCAAGCAGGGCCGGTTTAGACAAAATTTATTAGGAAAACGTGTTGATTATTCGGGACGGAGCGTAATTGTAGTGGGGCCGGACCTAAAGCTTCACCAGTGCGGCCTGCCTAAAGAGATGGCTCTTGAATTAGTTGAGCCGTTTATTATTAAAAAATTACGTGAAAAAGGTTTTGTCCATACGATCAGAGGGGCCCGCCGGATGGTTGAAAGAGCTAGAATTGAGGTTTGGGATATTTTAGAAGATGTAATTAAAGGGCATCCTGTTTTATTGAATCGAGCTCCTACCCTTCACCGCCTGGGAATTCAAGCTTTTTATCCTATCCTGGTAGAAGGTAAAGCAATTAAGTTACATCCTTTAGTTTGCGCGCCTTTTAATGCTGATTTTGATGGAGATCAGATGGCTGTGCATCTTCCCCTTTCTTTAGAGGCGCAAGCTGAAGCGAAGTTGTTAATGCTGTCGGTACATAATATTTTTTCTCCTTCAGATTCAAGGCCGGTTATTGTACCTTCTCAAGATATGGTTATCGGCTGCAGATATCTTACTACAGAAGCAAAAGGGCAAAAAGGAGAGGGAATAATTTTCGGGAGTTCTGATGAGGTAGTAACAGCTTATCAAGATGATGAAGTAAAGCTGCCTACTAAAATTAAATTTTTTCTTAGAAGGGACGGAGAAAAAAAGTTTGTTGAAACAACGGTAGGAAGAGTAATATTTAATAGAGTTTTACCGAAAGGATTTCGTTTTGTGAATGAACTCTTAGATAAGAAAAAGGTATCTAAGATTATTGATGATTGCTATGATCAATTTGGCCATAATGCGGTTATTGAACTCCTAGATAAAATTAAAGATTTAGGCTTTGAATGTGCGACTTTAGGAGGAATAAGTATATCTAATAACGATCTAGAGGTTCCCAAGCAGAAATATGAATTTATAGAAGGTGCCAATAAGGAATTGGCTAAAGTTGAGAGTCAGTACAAAAGAGGCATTATTACCCAGCGTGAACGGCATAATAAAATTATTGATACTTGGACCAGAACTACAGATAAAGTTACGGATTTAGTTTTTAATAATATGAGTAAATTTAATCCGGTTTTTATGATGGCTGATTCCGGCGCGCGCGGATCTAAGTTACAGGTTCGGCAGCTTGCCGGGATGAGAGGGCTTATGGCTAAGCCGTCAGGTGAAATTATTGAAATTCCAATAACTTCAAATTTTAAGGAAGGCCTCTCAGCTTTAGAATATTTTATTTCCACCCACGGGGCACGAAAGGGTTTAGCCGATACTGCTTTAAAAACAGCAGATGCCGGTTATCTTACCCGGCGCTTAGTTGACGTTGCTCAAGAAGTAATAATTGTTGGAGATGATTGTAAAACAGTAAACGGGATTACAGTTTCTGAAATTGTTGAAGGTGAAGAAGTTGTTGTAACTTTAAAAGAACGGATTGTAGGAAGAGTAGCTGTCGATAATATAGTAAATATTGTAAGTGATGAGGTAATTGTTAAAGCCGGTGATGAGATATCAGAAGAAAAGGCAGATAAAATAGATAAATTAGGTTTGGAAAAAATAAGAATAAGAAGTGTGCTTACCTGTGAATCGGAAAGAGGCGTATGCGCCAAGTGTTACGGAAGGAATTTAGCTACTCGAAAATTGGTTGAAGTTGGAGAAGCTGTTGGGGTGATTGCCGCCCAATCTATAGGAGAACCCGGTACTCAGCTTACTATGAGAACTTTTCATATTGGCGGTACAGCTTCACGAGTTGCTGAACGGGCTTTTGTTAAAGCCAGAAATAAAGGTATAGTTAAATTTCACAATTTAAAGGTAGTTGAAAAAGGAAACCAATTTGTTGCCTTAAATAGAAATGGAATGATCAGTGTAAATGACCCTAAAGGGATTGAGCTACAAAGAAATCCTGTTCCTCACGGAGCTTTTATTATGGCTGCCGAAGGTGGTTCAGTTGCAAAGGGAAAAACTTTTGTAAAGTGGGATCCATTTTCTTCTCCGATTCTTTCTGAGGTAACCGGAAAGATAAAATATGAAGATATTATCGATAAGATAACTATTCAAGAAGAAATGAATACCGCAACCGGACGGAAGGAAAGGGTGGTTATAGAATTTAAAGGTGATTACCATCCTCAAATATTAATAGTTTCTCAAAATTCTGAAGAAGTGCTGGGTATCTATCCTTTGCCCACTGGAGCTCATATTATGCTTGAAGAAGGAGCTTCGCTTGAAGCCGGAGATGTTATTGCGAAAAAACCTCGTTTAGTTGAAAAGACTAGAGATATCACCGGCGGCCTTCCCAGAGTAGCTGAACTTTTTGAAGCTAGACGCCCCAAGAACCCTGCGATTATTAGTGAAATTGATGGATTTGTAGAATTTACCGAAAAAAAAGGGCAGCGTAAAGTTATTGTACGCAGCCCTACCGGTATGAGCCGGGAATATAAGATTCCCACCGGTACCCATCCTATTGTTTATCGCGGAGATAAGGTGGCAGCCGGCCAACAACTTACTGAAGGCCCGGTAGTATTACAAGATATCTTAAGTGTTTGCGGTGACAAAGTGTTGCAAAGTTATCTAGTAAATGAAGTGCAGGAAATATATAGATTGCAGGGGGTAAGAATTAACGATAAACATATTGAAGTAATTATCCGTGAAATGCTTAAAAAAGTAAAAATTGTTGATGCCGGTGATAGTGATTACCTATCGGACGAGGGTATTGACAAGTGGGATTTTCGTAAGACTAATGAAGCAATTATTAAAAAAGGCGGCAGGCCTGCCACGGCGCAGCCGATGTTGTTAGGTATAACCAAAGCATCTTTAAATACTAAAAGCTTTATTTCTGCAGCGAGTTTTCAAGAAACAACTAGAATTTTAGCAGATGCTTCATCAGCAGGGAAAGTTGATTATCTAAAAGGATTAAAAGAAAATGTAATCGTAGGCCATTTGATTCCGGCCGGAACAGGATTAAAACGTTACAGGGAGGTTGAAGTAGAGAAATGCCAACAATAAATCAATTGATTAAAAAACCAAGAGTTAAGTTAAGAAAGAAAACCAAGTCTCCCGCTTTGGGCAGAGCTCCGCAGAGACGCGGGGTTTGTATCCAGGTAAGGACTGCAACACCTAAGAAGCCGAATTCGGCCTTAAGGAAAATCGCTCGAGTCCGCCTTACTAACCGTCACGAAGTAACCGCTTATATCCCCGGGGAAGGGCATAATTTGCAAGAACACTCTATGGTTTTAGTAAGGGGCGGAAGGGTTAAAGATCTTCCTGGGGTAAGGTATCACATCGTTCGAGGCGCCCTGGATTGTCAAGGCGTTCAGGATCGCAGGCGTTCTCGTTCTAAATACGGGGCAAAAAGGCCAAAGGCAAAATAAAAATAATCAACGAATGTACGAATCAATTACAAATTTACAAATTTTTATGAACCCATATTCGTATATTCGTAGGGATTAGTAAATTCGTAGATGATAGTTAAATTAACGAGGTATAATTATGAGAAGACATAGAGCACCTAAAAGAGAAAGAAAGCCGGATCCAAAGTATGGTAATCCTATATTGGGCCATTTTATCAATATTATTATGGTTGACGGGAAAAAGAGCAAGGCGCAAAAAATTGTCTACAGCGCCTTTAATACAATATCAGAGCAATTAAAAGAAGACCCAATAAAAGCCCTTTTTACAGCCTTAGACAATACACGGCCGCGAATGGCTGTTAAGCCGCGCAGGGTGGGGGGCGCGACTTATCAAGTTCCTATGGAAGTACCTAAGGAAAAAGGCATTTTTATTGCCCTGCGTTGGATTAAAGATTTTGCAAAAAAGAAAAAAAATCAACCGATGGAAAAGAAAATTGCTGATGAAATAATAGCAGCCTATAATAATGAAGGCCCCGTTGTTAAGAAAAAACAAGATACTCATAGAATGGCAGAGTCAAATAAAGCTTTTGCTCATTTTAAATACTAGAAAATAGAGGTTAGAAAATAGAGGTTAAATAAAAGATAATTTTGTTTTGATATAAAAGTGGAAAATACCAGTTTAGTTATGGATAAAGAAAAAAACCTTAGCAAGATAAGAAATATCGGTTTTATAGCTCATATTGATGCCGGTAAGACTACGGTTACAGAAAGAATCCTTTTTTATGCCGGTAGAACTTATAAACTTGGTGAAGTTCATGAGGGTACTGCTGTCACTGATTGGATGCATCAGGAGAAAGAAAGAGGTATTACTATAACCAGCGCCGCTACTTCTTGTAGTTGGCAAAATCATCAGATTAATATCATTGATACACCCGGCCATATTGATTTTACGGTTGAAGTTGAACGTTCTTTAAAAGTTTTAGATGGGGCTGTTGTTATTTTTTGCGGTGTTTCAGGAGTGGAGCCGCAGTCAGAGACAGTTTGGCGCCAAGCAGAAAAATACCATGTTCCGCGGATTTGTTTTGTTAATAAAATGGATAGAGAAGGGGCGGATTTTTTTGCCGTAGTGTCTGAGATGAGACAAAAATTTCAAATACCTACAGTTGCTCTTCAACTACCAATTTTCGATAAGGATCAATTTAAGGGAGTGGTAGATTTAATCGAAGAGAAAGCTTTATACCATGAAGGTGAGTTTGGACAAAATGTAAAAGAGGCAGAAATTCCGGAGCAATTGAAACAAATTTCTGCTAAAAAAAGGGAGTTAATAATTGAAAAGATTGCAGAGTTAGATGATGTTTTTATGAGTAAAGTTATTGAAGGGGAAAATATAGAAAAAAAAGAAATAGTTTCTGCGATCAGAAAATATGTTATTGAAAATAAGCTGATTACTGTACTTTGTGGTTCAGCTTTAAAGAATAAAGGTATCCA
>JAIPHS010000038.1 GCA_021735105.1 Candidatus Omnitrophota bacterium | reverse complement strand
CGACAGCTGCAATTATGGCATTTGGCCAAGAATCAATAGGATTGAAGCTGCAAAAAATATTTAATAGCCAAACCTTTAGAATTTATCTTCATAGTGATATTGTAGGAGTTGAGTTGGGCGGGGCATTAAAGAATGTTATCGCATTGGCTTGTGGCATATCTGATGGCCTAGGTTTTGGTACAAATACCAAGGCTGCTTTGGTTACAAGAGGATTAGTTGAAATTATGCGTATTGGCAAAAGATTAGGAGCTCAACCTAGAACTTTTTGGGGTATTAGTGGTTTAGGGGACTTAATGACAACTTGTTTTTCTCCTTATTCACGCAATAGGAGAGTTGGTGAACTTATTGGAAAGGGTAAAAGCCTTAAAAATATTACCGAAAACATGAATATGGTTGCTGAAGGGGTTGAAACTGCAAAATCAGCGTATAAAATAAGTAAAAAATTTAAAGTAAATATGCCGATCATCGAACAGGTGTATTCTGTATTATATAAAGATAAGCCAGCTTATCAGGCGGTTATTGATTTAATGAATCGTCCGCCAAAAAAAGAAAAAATAAACTAGTTTGGGGGGGTAAGCAAATGAAATCAAAAAAACAAATAATAACGATTATAGCGATTATTGTTTTATTAGGGATAGGATTATATGGTGTTAACAAAGGTTCAACAATAGAAGTTTTAGGAGCAAAGGCCGGTATAGTTGTAGGATATCGAGGTGATATCCCGAAGATCGAAGAAACAAAAACAATAAATTTAAATGAAGGTGTTAAGTTTGGCTGGATTATTATAACTAAGGATGCAGATCGTAATATATTTTGGCAGGAAATTATTATTTTTCCAGAAAAGCCTAAAAATTTAGTGGTTAGCGAAGATACAAAAATTAGCAGTAACGGGAAAGAGGCAATTACAAAAAGATCCTCTAACTTAAAAGATGGAATTATTTACAATGTATGGGGCCTAGATAAAAGTGACCCCATAGGTGAATATGAAATAAAAGTTTATGGAGAAGGGAAATTACTTAAGCAATTTTCTTTTACAGTAAAATAGAAATTTCCACTTCGGAGGTGGGAATTGTCTTGATAGCTTTTTTAAAGCATGGTAAAATTCAATGAGACTTTGGTCGAATTAATACTGAACGAAGTGAAATATTTTATTAGGCGTTAAGGCACTTTGCTGGGTAATTCGGCTGACAGCTTTGCTGTCATCCTGAGGAGCAAAAGCGACGAAGGATCTAAGTGCCGTTGAAAATGAAAGAATAACCCTATATAACTGCATTTTCAACGGGAGGTGGCGCAGTTTGGCTTAGCGCACTTGCATGGGGTGCAAGGGGCCGCGGGTTCGAATCCCGCTCTCCCGATTTTGCTTGGCTTGCCGCCGAAAAAAAATAGGAGGTATTGTGGAAAAATATAATGGCCCGGAAAGGAGAAAGCACCCGCGCATAAATGCTAATTTTATCGTAAGTTACCGGATTATAGAACCTCCTTCAGATTTTGACCTTAGTCAAACTAAAGATGTCAGCCAAGGAGGGTTATTTTTAACTACTAATAGAAGTTTTAATCCGGGAACACTTTTAGCTATGACTGTTCGTTTTCCTTTTATCCCTGAGAAGTTAAAACTTACCGGGCAAGTAGTAAACTCTCAAGAAAGAGTAAAAGATTTGCTTTATGAAACTCATATTAAGTTTAAGGATTCAGATGAAGAATTCTTAAAAAAAATTGGAAATTTTATAAAAAAAGAGTTAAATAAATGATTAAAAGAATAGGTTTAATTGGCTTAGGAACAGTTGGGCAAGGAGTTTTAAGGACTCTTAAGGAGAACTCTTCTTTAATTACCAGACGCACTTCTTTAGATATTAAGATTAAAAAAGTTTGTGATGTTAATCGGTCTTTGGGGAAAGTTGCTAAAGAATTTTCTTTACCTTTTACTACTGATCCTTATAAAATTATTAATGATCCCGACATTGATATAGTTATAGAGTTAATTGGGGGGATAGAGCCTGCTTATAGTTTGGTTAAAGATTCTCTAAAAAATAAGAAAAGTGTTGTCACGGCTAATAAAGCCCTTTTAGCTAAAAATGGGAAAACTATTTTTAAGTTAGCTGCAAAGAATAATGTATCAGTTGGCTTTGAGGCTTCTGTTTGTGGAGCTATTCCGATTATAAAAAGCGTATCAGAAGGTTTAATTGGCTGCCAAGTTGATAGAATTTTTGGAATTTTAAATGGTACAGCTAACTATATCCTTTATAAGATGGAAAAGGAAAATATTAGTTTTCAAAAAGCTCTTGTTCAGGCTCAAGAAAAAGGCTTAGCTGAACAAAATCCGGTTTTTGATATAGAAGGAGGAGATACCCTTCATAAGCTTTGTATCTTAAGTTACTTGTGTTATGGAATTTGGCCTAAACTTTCAAAAGTATATACCGAGGGGATAACAAAGTTATCTTTGTTAGATATCTTGTATGCAAAAGAACTAAAATATCGTATTAAATTATTAGCAATTGCTAAACGTAATAAGAAATCTTTAGGCCTGAGGGTTCATCCGGTAATGGTGCCGATGCGTCATCCTTTATCTGGAATTCCATTGGCTTATAATGCAGTTACTTTATATACTCGTCCGGCCGGAGAGTTACTCTTTTTTGGAGAAGGCGCCGGGGGTACTCCTACTTCTTCTTCTGTGGTTTCTGATATTGTAACTATAGCTTCAGGTAATAAAGGATTTGCCCGTAAAGCTGAAGATATAACTATGGTAGATATCAAAGAAGTTAAGAATCAATACTATCTTAGATGCATGATTAAGGATCAACCCGGAGCTTTAGCTAAAATTACCAAAATTCTTGCTAGATCTGATATAAGTATATCTTCTGTAAGCCAAAAAATGCGCAGTAGGGGAGAATTTGTTCCTTTAATTATGATAACTCATAAGGCTAAAGAAAAATGTTTAAACAAAGCGATCAAAAAAATAGATAAATTATTAATAGTTAAAAGCCCTTCTCAATTAATTAGGATAGAAAAAATCTAATTCTTTTAAGAGAATATTTAAAAAAGATGATTTTAAATTCGAAGAAAAATTATAAAGGTGTAATCGAAACATACAGCCAGTTTTTGCCGGTTAGCAGCAAAACCCCTAGGATAACTCTTCTCGAGGGCAACACCCCCTTGATTTATTCGCCTAATATATCAAAAAGATTAGGTAAGAATTTTGAAGTTTATCTTAAATATGAAGGCCTAAATCCCACTGGTTCTTTTAAAGATAGAGGGATGACGGTTGCGATGGCAAAGGCAGTTGAGAATAAGATGAAAGCTGTTATTTGTGCCTCAACCGGCAATACATCTGCTTCAGCAGCTGCTTATTCGGCTAGAGCCGGCATGAAATGTATTGTGGTTATTCCAGAAGGAGCAATTGCTTTAGGTAAGTTAGCTCAAGCTTTAATTCATAATGCAAAAGTAATAGCCATAAAGGGTAATTTTGATAAGGCTCTAGATATTGTAAAGGAGATAGCGGTTAATTATCCTGTAACTGTAGTTAATTCTATAAATCCTTACAGAATAGAAGGCCAAAAAACTGCTGCTTTTGAAATTTCTGACTACCTGGGCTGCAGCCCTCATTTTCATATACTTCCTGTAGGTAATGCCGGAAACATAACTGCTTATTGGAAGGGGTATAAAGAGTATTATTCAAAGAAAAAAATTTCTTGTCTTCCCCGGATGTTAGGTTTTCAGGCGAAAGGAGCTTCGCCGATTGTTAAGGGAAAGCCTTTTAAAAATCCTGAAACTTTAGCTACGGCTATAAGGATTGGTAATCCTGCCAGCTGGAAAAAAGCGGTTGAAGCTAAGGATGAATCAAATGGATTAATTGATTCTGTAACTGATAATCAAATTATCGCTGCTTATAAGATATTGGCAAAAGAAGAGGGTGTTTTTGTTGAACCGGCTTCTGCTGCTTCTATTGCCGGCCTATTAAAATTAAATAAAAAAGATTTTTTTAAGAAGGCCAAAGGTAAGAGAATAATTATTACCTGCACTTTAACCGGCCATGGCCTAAAAGATCCTCAGATAGCCATTAATAATATAAAACGCCCTCTTGTTGTCAAGTCTAAAGTAAAAGAAGTTTTAAAACTTTCTGGAATTATCTAAGATGTATACGCTTTTTGCCGAAGGCAAAACATTCTCTCGTTTTAATCTAGGAAAATATGGCGTATCCATAAATGTATCAGGTTTGTATTTGTAGATGAGCTTGGTTATATTTAATTACACAATATGAAAAATTTTTATGATAAAGCCTCTTCTCTTCTTAAAAAGATAGTTGAGAAAAACTATAATATAAGCCTGGGCCATCCTGTTTGGGAGTTATCCTCACGTCAGAAATTTGGTGATTTATCAACAACTGTTTCATTAAAAATCGCCTCAAAAATAGGCAAAAATCCCTTAGAGATTTCTCAAAAGATCAAAAAAGAGTTAACTAAAAAAATTGGTAGTGAGGTTGAAAAAATAGAGTTAATAAAACCGGGTTTCGTAAATTTATTTTTCTCAAAAAACCTTATAATAAAAGCATTAGAAAAAATTATTGAAAATAAAAAAGATTATTTTAAAGAAAAAGGAAAACGGAAGGTGTTAATTGAATTTGTCAGTGCTAATCCTACCGGACCCCTTTCTATTGCTCACGGCAGGCAAGCAGTGGTAGGTGATGTAATTGCTAATTTATTAAAAGTTCAGGGTGATAAAGTCAAAAGAGAGTATTATCTCAATGATGCCGGAAGGCAGATGGAACTTTTAGTTTTATCAGTTAAAGAGAGAATAAAGGAAATAGAAGGTAAAGACTATCAGATACCGGAAGGAGGTTATAAAGGCCAATACTTAAAAAAAATTGCCTCAGATTACATAAGAGACGGTAAAGGCAGCGATCTCTATGATTTTTGTCTATCTTCTTTACAGAATTTGATTAAGTTAGATCTTGAAAAATTAGATATATCATTTGATAGTTGGTTTAGCCAAAAAAGGTTAATTGAAAAAGGAAGAGTGGAAGAGGCCATTGAATTTTTAGAAAAAAAAGGCCTGGTTTATGAAAAAGAAGGCGCTCTCTGGTTCAACTCAACTAAATTTTCTGATGATAAAGATAGAGTGGTTAGAAAATCAGATGGTGCCTTTACTTATTTTGCCTCAGATATTGCTTATCATTATGATAAATGCAGGCGCGGCTATGATAAGCTTATAAATTTATGGGGGCCTGACCATCATGGTTATATCGGTAGAATAAAATCAGCGCTTAAAGCTTTAGGCTATAAAAAAGAGGATTTACTTACAGTTGTTATCATCCAGCTGGTGTCGCTTAAATCAAAACAGAGAATGTCAAAACGGGCTGGAACGATGATTCGTTTTTCAGAACTTATAAAAGAGGTAGGAAAAGATGCGGCTCGTTTCTATTATTTAACTCGTAAGAACTCTTCACATCTAGACTTTGATATTGATCTAGCAAAAGCATCTTCTTTTGACAACCCATTGTATTATATCCATTATGTTTGTGCTCGGATAGAAAGTATTTTCAAAAAAACTGACAAAAAGCCTGATAAGAATTTCAGCAAATACCTAGAAGAGCCTCAAGAATTAGATATGGTGCGTTTTCTTCTCCAGTTTTCTTTATGCCTGCAAAAGTCTTACTATTGGCTTGAACCTGCGTTTCTTATTGAATACTTAAAAGAATTAGCTGCGCTGTTTCATAAGTTCTATGAAAAGGTAAGAGTTTTAGGAGATGATTCTAAAAAAACGAAGGCTAGATTAAATATTTTGCAAGCAACTAAAGAAGTTTTTTATTTCGGCCTAGAAATTTTAGGGATAGAACCGGTCAAAGAAATGTAAGCTTTTTTAGGCTAAAGGATAAAAAATAAAATAGATTAAATTATGAAAAAACAACGTTGGCAAATAAAGGATATTTCAAAGCAAGCTAAAAGAGTATCAGCTAAACTTGATATAGAGCCTACCTTGGTAAATATTATTTTGAATCGTGGAGTTAAAGAAAATCAAATTAATTCTTTTCTTTGGCCTTCTTTAGATAATCTTTTTCCAGCCAAATTGCTGCCCGGGATTAGCAAAGCAAAAAAAAGAATAAATCAGGCAATTTTAGAAAAAGAAAAGGTAATGGTGTTAGGAGATTATGATGTTGATGGTATTACTTCGTTAGCTGTATTTAATGAATTTAGTAAAAAATATCCTGATATTTTTTCTTTTTATATACCAGACCGAGTTAAAGAAGGTTATGGTTTAAGCAGGGAAGTGGTTAATGTTGCCAAACAACAAAAGAAAAAATTAATTATTGCCTTTGATTGTGGAACTAATTCTTATCAGGAAGTAAAAGAAGCCAAAAAATTAGGGATAGATATAATAGTAGTAGACCATCATCTGCCTCAAGACAAAATGCCCAAACCGGCAGCTTTGATAAATCCAAAGATAAAAAATTCAAACTATCCTTTCCTGGATTTAACTGCAGCTGCTTTAGCTTTTAAATTGCTTCAGTTTATTGAAGAAAAAAACTGCTATCAAGTTTTAGATTTAGTAGCCTTATCAATAGTATGTGATGTCGCGCCTCTTTTAGGAGAAAACCGGATTTTACTCAAAGAAGGGATTAATTACCTAAGAGAAAGCAACCGGCCTGCGATAAAGGCTTTATGCCAGGTAGCAAAAATAAATCAATTGAATATAAGTAATTTTCATATCGGCTATATTCTAGGGCCAAGAATAAATGCTTCCGGCCGTATAGCTCATGCCAATGATGCTTTAGAACTTTTTTTAACAGAAGATCTTGAAAAAGCTAAAGAAAGTGCTTTCCAGCTTAATGAACATAATAAATTAAGAAAAAATATTCAAAAGCAGATTTTAAAGGAAGCTGAAGAAAGAGTAAAAAATGATTTATGTGGGGAGCATGCTTTAGTTGTCGGTGATAAAGATTGGCATCCAGGTGTCTTAGGTATCGTAGCTTCTCGGCTTAAGGATAGGTATTGCAGGCCGTCTATTGTTGTTTCTTTTGACAATGGAATAGCTAAAGGATCGGGACGTTCTGTAGAAGGGGTTCATTTGATGGAGATGCTGGATAAATGCTCCAGTTCTTTAACTTCTTACGGTGGGCACAAAAAAGCTGTGGGTATGGAGTTAGAAGAAAAAAAACTAGACCTTTTTCGTCAAGATATCAATCTAGCTATTAGCGAAGATATCAACTCTAAAGATTTTATGCCAACTTTAAAAATAGATCTCAAACTAAACTTTAGGCAAATCAACACAAAATTTATTGATGGCTTGAATTTACTTTATCCTTATGGAGAAGCTAATCCCAAGCCTATTTTTTTAGCTGAAAAAATAAAGAAAAAAAAAGATGTTGAAAAAATTAAATCTCGATATTGTTTTTGGCTCACTGATGGAAAGAAGGTATTTGAAGCTATCTCGTATAATAAAGATTTAACTGAGATTTTAAGTTATGGGGAGATATTTGATCTAGTTTTTTCTTTAGAAAAAGATAATTACCACGGTCATCCCCGCTTGATTTTAAGAGACTGCAGGCTTGCTTGAGGCTACTTCAACTCTCCCTTTTTTTAGGCATTTTGCGCAAATTAAAACTTTTTTGATTTTACCTTCATCGATAATTTTTTTAGGTTGAAGATTAGGGTGAAACTTTCTCTTGTTGATACCGGTTGTTTTTTTACCTACCCCGCCTTGCTTTTTTGCTTTACCTTTGCGGGATATAGAGTTTCCCGATATAGATTTTTTTCCGCATATAAAACACTTTCTGCTCATCTTTCCCTCCGTTTAGTGAAACTACTATACTAATATTTGAGTCATTGTCAAGGATTTATATTTTCTTGCCTAAGTTGGTTTTCAGCATCAATCACATCTCTTCTTGTTTTTCCAATACAGTAGCTGATATTGTTTCTTAGGTTTTGGTTTATCTGGCTTGCTTTGCGTAACTGCCTTAACACCTGGAGGGCCATTCTAAAATATCTGACTATAGTTCCTTCGTCTATTCTTGAATTTTTAATTAATTTATGAAATTCGGCACCTTCAAACCAAAGTTGAGCTGGTTCGGTTAATTGAAAAAAGAGTTTTTTGCTGGGGGGATATATTCTGTATCTTCTTTCAACTCTTTGAATTCTTCTTATTATTTTGTCTGTTTCTCTTTTTATTTTTTTGGTATTT
>JAIPHS010000037.1 GCA_021735105.1 Candidatus Omnitrophota bacterium | reverse complement strand
AGATGCTTTAACTTTTTTTAGCTCAGCTGCATTTATCTTCTTTATCACTAAAATAGAAAAAAAACATTTTTCGCCAAATGATATCGTCGGCTTAAGCCGTGAGGTTGTTCAAAATATAAAAAAATCCTTTTTAAAAGAGTTAACTGAAGGATTTAAATACATTTTAGCTACCGATGAAACAAAGTATGCTTTTAGAACTTTTTTATTTTTATTTTCCTACTTAGGTGCGGCATCTACTGTCTATATTCGTTATATTCAAACCACATTAGGAGGGTCTTCTCAAAATGTAATGGAAGTTGCCTTCATTGGAATATTCCTTGGTGCGGGAATATTTTTTGGTTCTCTTGTCTACGGAAGGTTTGCCCATAAAATAGCTATAAAAAAAGTAGTAGGCTACTCTTGCCTTTTTGCTTCTCTTTTTCTTCTCTTTTTTGTTATCTGGATTAAATACAACCCTTTTATCTTACACGCTATAGTCCTTTCTTCTATCTTAGGAATTTTACTTTCACCAATTTTTATTGCTGTAAATAGCTTAATCCATAGCACGACCAAAGAAGCTCTTTTGGGAAGAATTTTTGGCAGCTTGGAGTTTACAGCTCATCTGGGATTTTTAATCACAATGTTCATTGCATCTATTCTTGCTGATTTGTTTAATCCCTTTATAATAATAACCTCAATTGGAATAATTGGTTCTATTTTTTCAATGTTTTTTTTAATAAGCGATGTTAAAAATAGCTGAACACAAAGACCCCCAACATAGTTTTAAGGCTGAAAAGTTTTTATCAGCAGAAAAGCTCTATCTACCTCTTTCTCAACATACTGGAAAACCTTCTAAAATTTGTGTTGAAAAAAAACAGACAGTCAGAAAGAATCAATTAATTGCCAAAAGTGATGGTTTCATTTCAGCTTCACTGCATGCACCTGTTAAGGGAGAAATTTTAGAAATAAAAAAACATTTCCATCCAAAATTTGGAAAAATCAAATCGATAATTCTTAAAACAGAACTTGATAATAATCAAGATAATTCCCTCAACCATTCTTTTGATTTAGAAAAAACAGCAAAAGAAGATATTCTAACCGCTATTGCTGAAGCTGGAGTGGTGGGAATGGGGGGAGCAGGGTTTCCTGCCCAAGTAAAATTAAACCCGCCTAAAAAAATAGATACTTTAATAATCAACGGCTGTGAATGTGAGCCTTATCTTGCTTCTGACCATCGCTTAATGGTTGAAAATTTAGAAGAAATTTTTAAGGGAATAGGGGTGATCTCCAAATTAGTTAGGCCAAAAGAAATAATTTTTGCAGTTGAAGAAAATAAAGAAGAGGCTATAAAAAAAATAAATTATTTTATCAATACAAAAAAAACTAACCTACCTAAAGTAAAGTTAAAAATTTTAAAATCAAGATACCCTCAAGGGGGTGAAAAGCAATTGATTTATTCTCTAACTAAAAGAAAGATATCAGGTAAAATGCTTCCTTTGGATCTTGGCTGTATTGTAGATAATGTTGCAACCTGTTTTGCTATTTATGAAGCAGCATATCTTAGGCAGCCTTTAACTAGGCGTATTGTAACTTTTTGCGGAGATGCTTTAGTTAAACCAAAAAACATTTGGTTAAATATCGGAACTACTTTAGGCGAATTAATTGATAAAAAAATAATTGAATTCAAAGAAAAACCTAAAAAAATAATATTTGGCGGCCCAATGACGGGAGATACGGTTGTTAATTTATCTACTCCGATTTTAAAGACAACAAGTGGTGTTTTATTTTTAGAAAAATTGCCGAAGGAGGAAGAAGAATCGGCTTGTATAAGATGCGGCCGCTGCATAAATTATTGTCCAATGGATCTTATGCCGCTTGAATATGTAAAGATGGTAAAAAATAAAAAATATAAAAATTTAGAAAATTATCAAATAAAAGATTGTATTGAATGCGGATGCTGTAGTTATATTTGTCCGGCTCAGATACCAGTTTTAGACTATATAAAATTAGGAAAAGAAAAGATAAAATGAATCAGAAATTAAAATTAATAATTAGCGGTTCACCACACCTAAAACATAATGTAAAAACGCCTCGTATAATGCGTGATGTAATTATTGGATTACTTCCGGCCATTGGTGCTTCTATCTATTTTTTTGGTATTTGGGCAGTTATTTTAATTTTTAACTGCACAATTACAGCTATAGTAACAGAAAAAGTTATAAATAAAATCAGAAGACAAAAAAACAGTATTGGTGATTACAGTGCCGTAGTTACGGGAATTTTAGTTGCTTTAATTTTACCAGTTTCAATTAAGTGGTATGGGGCAACCCTTGGAACTATCTTTGCAATACTGGTAGGTAAACATCTCTTTGGCGGCCTAGGCTCAAATATATTCAACCCCGCCCTCTTAGGACGGGCATTTTTAGCTGCCGCATACCCAAAGATGCTTACAACTTATACAGAACCAGGCCAATTTGATACAATTACCCAAGCAACTCCGTTGATGCTTCAGAAGTTCAGCAACCAAACTACCTCTTTAAGTAAATTATTTATAGGTAATACTTCAGGCAGTTTAGGAGAAACGTCAGCTATTTGTTTATTGATTGGAGGAATTTATCTTCTTTTACGTAAAAGCGCCGGTTGGAGAATACCTTTAAGCCTGTTAATTTCTCTAAGCCTGGCTTCAACTATCGGATATTTAATAAATCCTGATCTTGGAAGACCTATATTTCATCTTTTAGCGGGAGGATTGTTTTTAGGAGCATTTTTTATGGCGACAGATCCGGCTACAACACCTGTAACTAAAAAGGGGAAGTTTATTTTTGGAGCAACTTGCGGCATCTTAATTATGATAATAAGGTATTTTAGCAATTTGCCGGAAGGAGTTATGTATTCAATCCTTTTTGTTAATGCTGCTGTGCCTTTGATAAACCGTTACACAAGGCCTAAATCATTTGGCAAGAAGGAGAAGCAATGAAAGAAGTAGTTAAAATCTCTACTACCTTAACTTTAATCTGTTTGATTTGCGCTTTTTTATTAGCTTTAGCCTACAACGCAGCTGAAGGAAAAATAGCCTTAAACCAAAAAAAGGCAATTCAAGAATCTATAAATGTTTTAGCTTCTCAGGCAACAAAACAGAAAAAAACTAAAATCAATGGCAAAAATTTGTGGGAACTTTATCACAATAACGATCTAATAGGCTATGCTGTTATTGCTGCCGGCCAAGGCTATGGCGGTGAAATTAAAATGATGGCAGTTGTCGATACAGATTTAAAACAAATTCAAGGAATTGAAATAATTGAATCAAATGAGACCCCCGGTTTAGGTTCAAAAATTCAAGAAAAAGATTTTAAAAACCAATTTAAAAACCTTAAAGTCATAAAGCCAATTGAGTATACAAAAGAAAAACCAACCAAACCTAATCAAATTCAAACAATAACCGGGGCAACAATATCATCAAAATCCGTAGTAAAAATATTAAACAAAGAAATAGAGGAATTAAGTGACAAAATAAAATGAAAAAAGAACAAATTTTAAAAGGCCTTTGGCAGCAAAATCCTATTTTTCGTCAATTATTAGGTATGTGCCCTACTCTAGCTGTAACCACTACTGCGGAAAATGGATTAGCTATGGGGCTGGCAGTAATTTTTGTTCTTATTTTCTCAGAACTTGCTGTAAGTTCTATAAAAAAGATTGTGCCCCATCAAGTTAGAATCGCGGTTTATACTGTGTTAATTGCAACTTTTGTAACTATCGTGGATCTCTTCCTAAAAGCACAATTTCCTCAAATAAGTAAAAACTTAGGCCCATATGTACCTCTAATTATTGTAAATTGCATAATACTGGGAAGATGCGAAGCTTTTGCTTCCAAAAATAAACTATCCGGCTCTCTTTTAGATGCTTTGGGGATGGGGGTAGGTTTTTGTTGGGGGCTTTTAATCTTAGGTTCTATACGCGAGCTTTTAGGAGCGGGTAATATTTTTGGTTTTAGGCTAATGCCGGCTGGCTTTAATCCGCTGGTAGTTATGATTCTTCCTGCCGGAGCTTTTTTGGTGTTGGGTTTTCTGGTAGCTATAATGAACAGGGTTGAACAATGGAAAAGTTAATTTTAATTTTTATCTCAACGATACTAATCAATAACGTTGTCTTGAGTTATTTTTTAGGGATTTGCCCTTTTCTTGGTGTATCCGGCAAAATGGAATCTGCTCTTGGAATGGGCATGGCAGTGACTTTTGTAATGACTTTAGCGACTTCGATTAGCTGGCTGATCTATTATTTAGTATTAGAAAGATTTGGATTAATATTTTTAGAATATATAGTTTTTATCCTAGTTATTGCCTCACTTGTTCAGATTGTTGAGATGTTTATCCGAAAATATTCAACCAACCTTTATCAATCTTTAGGCATATATCTTCCTCTGATTACCAGTAATTGCGCAATTTTAGGAGTAGCACTTTTTATGGTTGTCAAAGATTATTCTTTTTTAGAAGCAGTAGTTTTTGGTTTCTCAGGCGGGCTAGGTTTTTGTTTAGTTATAGTAATCATGGCTGGCATTAGAGAGGAATTGGAGTTTGCGAATATTCCTAAAATTTTTAAAGGCGCCCCTCTTACTTTAATTACCGCGGGAATTTTAGCTTTAATCTTTATGGGATTTTCTGGATTAGGAGGAGGGTAATGAGTAAGGTAATTTCTGCAACTATAATTTTTGGATTAATTGGCCTGGCCTTTTCTTTACTCTTAGCTTTTTTAAATAGGAAGCTAAAAGTGCCTGAGAATCCCAAGGTGAAGGAAATATTAAATATATTACCAGGTTTAAATTGCGGAGCCTGCGGATTTAGCAGCTGCAAAGCATACGCTCAAGCAATAGTAAAAGATCCAAGTAAAATAAAAAGTTGCCGGCCGGGGGGAAGCCAAGTAGATGAGAAAATAGCAAAAACACTTGGTAAAAAAGAAAATATTGAACAACAAAAAAAAATGGTAGTTGTTTGTGTTTGCGGAGCCGAGGCAAAAGATAAAAAATCAACTCATCACTATCATGGTTTAGAGAATTGCCAATCAGCCCATATCATTGGAGGGGCAATTGATTGTGTTTACGGATGCCTTGGTTTTGGGGACTGTCAAGAGGTTTGTCCGGCCGATGCGATAACTATTAAGAATAAAAAAGTTTATATTGATCAAAAAAAATGTTTTCTTTGCGGCAAATGTATAAAAGCTTGTCCCCGTAATCTTTTTAAAATGATCCCCGCCCAAGGATTAGGAAATTATTTTATTGCCTGCAGCAATAAAGACCGCCTTAAAGAGGTAAAAGATGCCTGCAGCCGAGGCTGTATAGCTTGCGGAATATGTACAAAAGTTGAAGGTTCTCCTTATGAATTAGTTGATAATCTATCTCAGATAAACTATAATGAAGTAGAGAACAAAAAACCATTAGAAGAAGGGAAGAGCCGCTGCCCCACTAAATGTATTGATTCTTTTTGAATATGCATAAAGAAATAGCAGTAGTTACAAAAGTTTTAAAAGATAAAGTTTTGATCAAAGTGAATAAAAAAGCAATGTGCGGTTGCTGCCGAATTGCTTCTATTTGTGACAAAAATCAAGGCCTTTTTGAATTTCCTAATAATATTGATTTAAGTGAAGGTGATAAAATAGAGGTAGGGGTTGAAACCGGCAAGGCAATTTCTGCAATCTCTATAATGTTTATCGCCCCTCTTATCGTTTTTGTAACAACTTTAGTTCTATCTCAAGATAGAGAAGAATTGACAAGCTTTTTACTTGCTTTATCAGCCATGTTTATCTATTATGGAGTAGTGAAGATTTTTATAAAAAATACAAAAAAATTTAATATAAAGTTTTTAAGGCAGCTTAAAGATGAAAATTAAAACTAATCTCGCGATTTTAGCTTCAGGCAATGGCAGTAATTTTGAAGCGATAACAAAAGCTATTAAAAAAGGCTCTTTAGGTGTAAGCCATTGTATCTTAATTACCGATAAAAAAAACTCTTTTGTGCGCAAAAGAGCAAAAAAATATCAAATAAAAGATATCTTTATTGATCCAAAAAAATTTAAAAATAGAAGAGGCTTTGATAAAAAATTAATCCAAACCCTAAACGAAGAAAAAATAAATATAATTGCACTAGCTGGCTATATGAGAATATTATCTCCCTTTTTTGTTAAACACTTTAAAAATAAAATTTTAAATATTCATCCATCTCTATTGCCTAGTTTCGCTGGTAATAATGCGATTGCCGATGCCTATAATTATGGTGTTAAGGTAACAGGAGTTACAATTCATTTTGTTAGTCAAAAAGTTGACCAGGGGCCAATTATTGCCCAAACAGCAATTCCTATAGAAGATAATATGCAATTGAATGAATTAGAAGAAAAAATTCACAAAGCCGAACATCTGCTTTATCCTAAGGTATTAAAGATGTTTTTAATCAAATAGTGCAGATTGGGTAAAGATGCTTTTTTTGCCGGAAGAATTAATAATTTCAATTTCAATGATTTCTTTTGGCCGGCCATAAATTTCTAAATACTTTTTAATTATCTCTCTTGCTTTGCCAAAAGGCTCCGAAATATTCTTATTCTTTTTATCTATCTCAATATCAAAAATTATCCCTAACTTACCTTTTTGATAATAAGATTGAATTTGTTTAACCTTTACTTTTTCAGAATAAGAAACAAAAACATTGTTTAATTCTTGCCGGATCAAATATCCGATAAAGTCTCCGATATTGATATTATATTGGACAATATGGCCGCCTTCATTGTCACCTAAAGCTTTTTTGTTTTCAAAAGAAACAAAAACCATCCTTTGATTGAATTGTTGCAAAGATATCAGGCCCATTTGGAATTTTATTAAATCCGGGACAAAACCAATCCGGTAAAAATCAATACCTTTATCTTTTATATCTGATACAACAAAACAATAAAACTGAGGAGGGTTGTTCATGTTTAAAAAAGCCCTTTTTAAGGTAAGAAAAATTTGGCGAGTCTTTTTAGAAAAGCTATCTGTAGGTTGTCCAATTTCATCTAAGGTTTTATCTAAAGGAACATACACCCACAGGGTTTCTTCAACCAGCCAAGCATTAACTTCTATATTAAACTCTTCCTGGCAAAGTTTTTCTATGATTTGTTCAATATTTTTTTGAGAATAAGTAGAAGTGGCTGTACAGGATACAGTTAAAGCTATAAAAATACTAGCTAGAACTATCTTGAGCTCTTTCTTTACCATACTTTTTAAATATACCAACAATTTCATCATATTCGAGCTCTTCTTTTTTTAGCAGCTCTTGGGCAAAATGCTCAAACAATTCTTTTTCACCGCTTAAAACATCCTGAACTTCTTTAAGGCAGTCACTTAAAATTTTTTGTACATCTTGGTCCAGCCTTTCTTTTATTTTTCCGGAGACATTAAAAGCATTTTGGCTATAAGGATTCATATTTTTAAAGTTACCAATTATACCCGATTGCCCCATACCCCACATATAAACCATTTTTTGAGCAGTTTCCAGAGCACTTTTGAAGTCACCTGAGACTCCCGCGCCGGTTGTGCCAAATTTTAAATTTTCTGCAGCATAACTTGCCAAAGAAACTTTAATCTCAGATAAGAAAAAATCTTTCATCGGAATATGAATTTCTTCACGGGGAACCGGATGGGCATAACCTAAAAATCCCCGTCGGGGAATAATTGTTGCTTTTACCACATCAGTCGTAGGATGGAGAAGGTAAGCTATTATCGCATGGCCGGCTTCATGGTAAGCAGTCCAGACCTTTTCTTTTTCACTAAGCTGCAGGCCGGATTTTAGGCCAAATAAAACTCGATCATAAGCCTCTGATATATCCTTCATGATAATTAATTTGCGCTTATTTCGCACTGCCACCAAAGAAGCTTCTCTGATCATATTTGCAATGTCTGCCGGTGAAAAAAATACTGTTTTTCTTGCTAAAACTCCAGGATTTAATTTGCGGTCATAACCAACTTTATCTAAATAATATTTTGTAATCTCTTTCCTATCTTCTAGGTTAGGGTATTCTACATAAATTTTACGGTCAAAACGCCCGGCCCGCATTAAAGCGGGATCAAATTCTCCTTCAGAAATATTGGTAGCAGCAATAACTACAATGTTATTTTCAGTTTGGCGCAAGCCATTTAATTCAGTGAGCAGCTGGTTAATAGTAGCATTGTGAGAGATGCCGGCTCCCATTCCGCTTATCCCAACACGTCTACGGGCAATACTATCGATTTCATC
>JAIPHS010000036.1 GCA_021735105.1 Candidatus Omnitrophota bacterium | reverse complement strand
CCTAAACTATTCTTTTTAGCTGATAAAAAATAAAAAGCGTTTTTGCGAAAGTTTTCTTTTAACTTGTTTGACTTATCCCAATAAGTAAAATCTCTGCGCTGGGAGCTATCCCGGTTATAAGCAACTATCAGTTTATCCAAAGAGTTAAAGAAGCGATAAACAGTTTGAGAAAGCTTGATAGGTTTAGGTTGAGGTTGAGCTAAAGCGTTTTTTAGGAGCAAGGCTATGCGCTTTAGTTCAAAGGTTTCACAAATTGATGAACCAAACAATGCCGGCAGGCCGTTTACCGAATCACAC
This sequence comes from Candidatus Omnitrophota bacterium, assembly GCA_021735105.1. Taxonomy (GTDB): domain Bacteria; phylum Omnitrophota; class Gorgyraeia; order Duberdicusellales; family 4484-171; genus PXAH01. Next base: position 8,019 of record JAIPHS010000036.1, on the reverse strand, counting down.
CAGCCGGGTTTATCAGCCTCCATCTCCAGACCTAGGCCGTCGGGGTCAAAGGAAGCAGCTTTATTTAAAATTAAAACTAAGAGTTTTTCAACCAGGTGGGTTTTATAAATCTGATTATCATCACTGCGCAATAGATGCTTATCTTGTTTTCTTATTTTTAATTGTTTTGCTTTTTGATTGTCAACTTCCAAAGATTCACCTTGATAAACTTTACCCCGGCGTAAAACGTATCTTTGATTTCGTGATTTTACTTTATATTTATCATCAAAAAAAGTAAACTCGGTATTAAAAAATAAATCTTCTAATTTATCGGGAAAAATTAAAAGAAAATTTTCGATTAAATCCAGGCTGTAACGCCAATGATCTATCCAATAGCCTTCTCCGTGAGAAGCTTGCGGTTTTCTTTTGGCTTCTTTTAATAAACTAAGAACCAGCCCCTCTTTGTCAGTTACGCCGTCTTCGGGAATAAGCAGATCAAAGAACTCACCCAGATAAAAACCTTTGGTTAAAAGATGCTGAAACTTTTTCTTGGTTATATTATATTGCTTTAATATCTTTTTAGCCTGATTAGTTTCAAAGTAAAGCTTTTGGCCCTTTACCAACAAAGGGTTGAAACCGTCAATTTGGCTAAGATTTAAAAAATAACGGATATTGGCTTTGCCCAAAGACGGCTTAAAAAATAAATCCATCCGCCGGTTTTGATTAACGTCTCTATAGTTACCCTGGCCTTCGGAAAAATATGAGGGTGAAAGGTTAAAATAGTTATAGTCGCGTTCGGGATCACCGTGCTTGCGAGAAAAAATATAGTAAGGACAAACTTTAGAACCCTTTGGCTGATAAGGAAAACCACCTCTTAAGATATTATCAAGATAAGTCGAACTTAGATAGTTATCAAATTGAGGCTGGCCGGATAGGCAAAAAGCATTGCTTTTTATATCTTTGATAATTTCATTATTTTCTTTTTCTTTTGCCTCTAGATATTGCGCATCGATGCCTTTAACTAACTGCTCTATTGTTTCTGTGTCAAAGGCTGCCCCAAATAAGTTATATAAAGTAAAAGACTGGTTTGGTTTTATCTTTAGTTTAAGATAACTAAAAGCAGAGGGAGTTTTGCCGGAGGTTACCTGCTTGCCTTGAGGGCTAAACCCTTTAGTTAAAAACTTATCGGGACGGCTGTAGGAAAGATTACCACCGAAAATTTTTGCCGGATCAACTATCAAAGAAGGATGGCTTTTTTTACCATCGGCCTCAATAAAAGAGTGGTTAAAGTTTGCCCCTTCTATATAGGTGGTCTGGCTTACATCCGCCGGATCAACTATCAGCCTAAACAGGCTGTAGTTTTTCTTAGGGTAACTATGCATCCAGGCCTCTAGAGTTCTTGACATATCTTTTAACATCCCGTTTGAGGCTCCATAAGGAATAACTCTGGCTAATCCATCTAAAGCTTTTAACTCTAGGGTCCTCTTAGATAAGTTCTTAAAAGTAACTTTTCTGGCTAGGGTTCCAGCCGCCTGATTAGGCAAAGTAAAATATTTAACATCAGTTTGTAGGCCTAATTTTAAATTTTTATCTGTCAACTCTAAGCAACCTGATGAGATAGCCATATCTTGGGAAACCTTTAAAGATTTTTTCTCGATGCTGAAAGGCTCATAGAAGTTATCTTTACTGTCTTTTATAAAGGTACGAAAACCAAAATAAGGTGTTAAGCTGTAAGCTTTATTGGCGGGATAAAATTCGCTAATTGCGCCATCCTTGTCCCGGAGGCCAAAACTTGATATTGCCTGGCCGCGGTTAACGTAAAAAACCCAAAGCGGTATCCCAAAACTACCGGCAATCCCCGGTAAAAAATTAGAAAAAGGGCTGGCTTGATTGTAATCTTTAATCAAAAAAGAACCGTTTTTTTGTAAGTTGTAAGTTGGCATTGTTTCGTTTTAGGTTCGACGTTCTATGTTCTGCGTTCTATGTTCTACATTCGACGTTTTTCTAGTCAAGAAGGCTGCGCTGGTAATCTTTATAGCTTCTCCGATAACAAAGGGATAAAGACCGGCAACAAGGGCAGCTTGTAGAGTTAGCTTATAGATAGAAACCAGCCAAATTAACCCAAAACTATAGATAATAGCTGCAGCTGATAGAAAAGAAATTAGATTTTTAGCAAATGTTTTAAAATTTGCAAAAACAAAGGGAATAACTAAACAGGTAACTAAAAAGCCTAAAATATAACCTCCGGTAGGGCCGGCCAGATAAGAAATGCCCAATGAATTACCGGCAAAAACAGGCAATCCTAAAACTCCAGCCGCCAAATATAAAATAACCGAAAAAACAGCTTTTTTCTTTAGAATTTTAACAGCCAGATAAACTACAAAAGTCTGTAAGGTCAAAGGAACCGGGCTAAAGATCAAAGGTATTTTTGCCTGAGCTGCTAAAGCCAAGGCCAGCGAAAAAGCAAAAATAAAAACAACACTTTCGGCTTTAGTTTTAATCAAGGATAAAGATTTAGCTGTCATTTTCCCTCCTATGTAAAAGGCAGGCTAATTTCTTAGCCTGCCTTTTAATTTTTATTAATAGCCCACTTACTCTTTAGCAATTGCAATAGTTATAGCACCGGCTAAAATTGCAAATAAGCCAATACATCCTTTTATAACAACCAAAAGATCCTTCCACCAAACAACTATCGCCCAAATACCCAATGCGATGAAAATAAGACCAAGAATAATCTTTAAGATAGCTTTTATCCCTGCGCCGCCTTTCTTTTGTTCTTCTGCCATTACAGCACCTCCTTGCTTTTTGTTTTTAATAAACTAATTAGATAATATATATTTTTAGGCAATTTGTCAATATAAAAGTTTTAAATAACGACAGATGAAAACTTACTTTTTTGGTTCAGCTTTGACATACTCCCAGGCAATAAGCTTTGCTTCTTGATTAAAATAAAGATAGACTTTATCAGTATCAAAATACTTTATAGGGTGCCGGTAAAGGAGCCTCTTTTCTTTGCTATCTTTACTAATCGATTTTTCTAAAACCGGTTCTCCGTACAGCCTTATGAATCTGTTATAAGCAATTCCCTTTTTTAGCTTATCTGCCCTGATATCATTTATTAATTTTGCTAAATTTTTTTTCTTTTTTTCAATGTCTCCTTCCATCAGTTTCTGGCTGTCACCTAGCCTTTTTAAAGTAAGCAATTGAGGCGCTTTGGTAAAAAGAGCGCAGCCGCTAAATAAAAAAATAAAATTAATTAATAAAAAAAATTTAAAGACAGTCATTTAAGTTTATCAACAGTTATTTGTGTGCCAAGTTTTATTTGGCTAAGTTTATCTAGGTTTGTCTCAACTTTTCCAACTACAACAACCGGAGAAGCTGGAACCGGTTTATCCTCTTTTTCACTTAAAGGAGTAGGGCCAAAAAAGACACAGAGAGATTTGCCCTGAGGCCAATAGCCGATATCTGCTATCGATAACTCCATAGTAGCTGATTCAGATGATACCTTAAAACCAAGGTCAAAATATATTTCTTTGCCCCAGCAGGATATCTGGGAACTTACCGGAAGATTGTTGTAAATCTCAGAAGCAGCTTGACTCTCATTTAAAAGTCCGGTAAATTTTACAGCTTCAGTTTCAAATATAATCTTTTTCATAATAAACCCCCTTACGCCCCCGAAGCGTGACTTTGGAAAATATTATATCAGATTATTTTAGTTATGGAAAGAGGGTTGGTCGAGTTGGTTATTGCCAGAGCTTAACTTTTTTCGGTTCCTCAGGAAGCCAACTGAGAGGAACCCAGCCGGTTATTCCTTTTTGCAAGCCTTCTAAAACTAATACTTCAGCTTTATTTTCAAACAATTCTATATCTAAGACACAAACCGCAATATTATTTTCGATAATAACAATGTCAAAATTATCTACTATATTTTTAAACTGTTTTCTCTCTAAAGCCAATTCCATAAGCCGGTAAGCTTGGTTAGTTTTAGCTAGGCCGATATAGTTTAAGCTTCTGGGGCCGGTAAGCTGAGCATGCTTTCCCACCAGTTCTGCATTAGCTAAAACCGCTGATAGAAAAAAAGTAGAAATAAGAGCAAAAATTAAACTAAAAACAATAGTTTTTTTAACTAAGATATTAGCCTCCTTTTCAACTTAAATAATAACATAAAAAAAATCCTAATTACTAGAAAAAAAAGGTTTTTAAGGCTACTTTGTAAACGGTTACTTTCTTTACTTAAATTTAAATTTCTTGCGGTTAAAAAGTTTAAGGCAAATTTCTACTATTTCAGGATCATAAAGTTCTCCTTTACCTTTTTCAATTTCTGAAAGGGCAGCATTAATACCTAAAGCAGCCCGATAAGGACGGTGGGAAGCCATTGCCTCTACAACATCAGCCACAATTAATATCTTTGCGCCAACTAAAATCTCTTTCGATCTTATTCCGTTGGGGTAACCTACTCCATTTAACTTTTCATGATGCTGAAGAACAATTTTAGCTATCGGCCAGGGGAACTCAATTTCTTTTAAAATATCATAACCAATTTGAGGATGGGTTTGGATAATGTTAAACTCTAATTGGGTCAAAGTGGTTGGTTTACTTAAAATTTCAGCCGGAACATAAACTTTACCTACATCATGAATGTTAGCAGCCATCCTTATACCTTCAAGACGATTAGGGCTAAAACCTAATTCTTTAGCTATAGCGCAAGCCAGTTGTGACACTCTTCTTTGATGGCCGGCCGTATAAGGGTCACGCCGTTCAGAAGTTGCTGCCAGGGCTCCTACAGTTTCTTCTAAAATTCTTCTGGTTCTGTTTAAATTAAGCTGCCTTTGATATTCAGCGCTTTTTCTTTGAGATATATCCAGAGCTACTTCAACAATTCCAACTATTTTATCTTCAATATTTTTGACCGGATAAGCCCGAATAAGCCAAGATTTTCCATCTCTTGAGGTAACTTCCTTTTTATGAAATTTTCCGGTTTGGATAACACTTTTTACCGGATGAACTCCAACTTCAACATTTACCTTTTCCCAAACCTGATTCCAATTTAACCCAATCAACCTGCTGGAAGATTCGCCTACTACTTCGCTTACAGCCTTATTTACCCAAAGTAGGTTTAATTTATTATCATAATAAGCGACAAATTCAGAAAGACTATCTAGAATTAATGATTTTTCCTCTTCAGATCTTCTTAGGGCACTTTCAACCCTGTGGCGTTCAGTTAAATTTCTTACCACAGCACAAAGATGTTGGCTGTGATTATAACGCATATAATTTATAATAATCTCAACAGGAAAAGTTTTACCCGTTTTTGTTTTATAGGTTGTTTCAACCGTTAAAGTTTTTTGTTTTTTTATTTTTTCCCAAAATTCCGGCCAATCTGCTTGAAAAAAATTATCATCAATATCAAAAATTTTAGAACCCAATAGCTCCTCTTTTGAATAGTCTAAAATATCAATAGCGGCTTGATTTACATAATCAATGCCTCCTTCTGAGGTAATCCATAAAACGGGATTGCTCATATGATCAAGAACAAATTGATTAAATAAAATTTCTTTTTCTATCTTTTTTTGGTAGGTAATATCTCTGATAACAGATTCTACTATTTTCTCGCCATCGGCTTCTCTTAAGAATGCATTATGCATGACCCATTTATCTTGACCGGCTAAAGTTTTAAAGTTATATTCAAAATTATGAATTTGGCCTTCTTTTTTAAGCTTTTCTCTAACAGTTCCGGGGTCTTGGATGTATTCTATAATTTCATCAACCTTTTTGCCGATTAGTTTCTTAGGATCAACTTCAAGGCCTAAAATATCAACTAAAGCCTGATTGGCAAAAAGAATTTTACCTTGGTTGAAGTTATAGGAAAAAACTCCATCTTTGGTAAAGTTGATGATTCTTTTGTATATCTTTAAAGATTTTAACCTATCATTTAAATGCTTGTCATTTTCCATAATGCCTAGAGATAAAAACAGATAGCCACATTGACTACCCTCTCCTAAAAGCTGCAATATATTAACAATCCGCAATATTAATTATACCATAAAATAATCACTCTATCAAATTATAGGGTGTACCCTTGTAGGACGTCTACTTTTGGCGAAAATAGGACGTCTGCAAAAATATCAGATGGTTTTTTTTCTTTTTTCCCTAAAATAATCTAGCTGATCTAATGGTACGATAATAGAAGTTGCAATATTGGTTAGATGAGCCGCAATTCTTTTGTAATAACGGGCAATTAAAGTAAAAGCAACAGCAGTGTTTACCGGCAAATCACTATTGGCCAGCTTAACGAAAATATCCTCACACCTTTTTACTATTTTTGTCTCAAAGTTCCAGGCAGAAGCAGCTTGTTTTTCGTCTGAATCAATAAAAGCCTCTTTTGTAATATTAAATAATTTTTCAAGATCCCCTCCAATATCATCAAAAAATTGTAGATATTTTTCTTTATCTAAGGGGCCATCAAGGATATCAGTCACTTCAAATAAATTTTTTGCATAATCACCCAACCTCTCTGCATCCTTTACCACACTCATCAAAAGCAACGAGGTGGGCAAATCTACAGAAGGCTGGATTGCCAAATGCTCGATAATCCTTTTTCTAATATCCTTCTCTAAATTATTGACTTTTTTATCCAAAGAATAAATATTATCTTTTAAAAAAGATTCTTCCTTGTTGTCAATAAGCCGATAACAAACAGAATCAAACATCTGATGAGTATCATCTAACATCTTTTTAAACTCATCAAGAACCTGGCTTAAAAAGTCTTTCCCGCGCCAAAATTGTAATAAATTTTCAAACATATCATCCCCCTATTTTTAATTTATCAATTTAGATAAAAATATTAATACTGCCGGAATTATAAAAAATAAAAATAAAACAAAAAGGATAGCATACCTGCGCTTTTTATAAGCAAGGTTACCTAACCCGTAAGCTAAAAATATAGGAATTTTTCTTAAAAATTTAAAAGGATATATAATTAAAATCCCAATCAAATTAAAAAGAAAATGAACAAAAGCTACAACTATGGCAGAAATATTTCCGGTGGCAAATGAAGCCAAAATTGCAGTAGTGGTTGTGCCTAAATTAGCTCCTAGAGTAATCGGAAAAATTGTCTCAACTGTCAAAATTCCCGCGGCTACAAGCGGTACCATTAAAGATGTAGTAATTGAACTGCTTTGAACAATGGAAGTAAAAATAAAACCGCCAAAAATCGCAATTAAAGCACTTTTTCCAAATATATTATTTAAAGCTAATTCTGCCTTATCCATTACCAGGGTCCGCATAATCTTTACAATAAAACATAAAGAGAAAAATAAAAAAACTATAGCTAAGGCCAGCATAATAAGATAAATTAATTTAGAAGGTAGGAAAGATAACTTTTCTAAACTGACTTGCAGCCAAGTTACAACCGGTTTAGTTGCAGCCTTAAGAGGACTGGTAAAGGTAAGCCCTCCGAAACCTTGAAAAATATTGCTCATCCACACAGCCGCCTTATGCAAAAACCCTGTCCAGATTTGAAGCGGCAGTAATATACAAACAGCTAAAACATTGAAAAAATCATGAACAGCAGCGCCGCTGATCGCCCGCTTAAACTCTTCTCTTCTGCCGATATGAGCCAGTGAAACGATCAAGTTGGTTACGGTGGTGCCGATATTTGCCCCCATCATAATGGGAATAGCCCCCCCTACAGTTAATACCCCTGAAGATACCATTCCCACCGTAATAGAAGTTGTTGTAGATGAACTTTGAATCAAACTGGTAGCTAAAATACCGATAAAAAGGCCGACAAAAGGATTTAAGGTGGTTTGGATTAAATTCTCGGCAAAACTCCTGCCAAAACCGCGAAAAGCAACCCCTAACAAGCCAATACTAACTAAAAATAGATAAACTAAAGCAATAACTGCTAAAGCTTTAAAAAGAGTATTTAATCTTGATAGAGGTAGTTTGGATCCATTCATAATTTATCTAAATTACACTATTAAATCAAAAATAAACGAAATGTCTAGAAAATATTTTTAAAAATCTTAGAGGAGAATA
>JAIPHS010000035.1 GCA_021735105.1 Candidatus Omnitrophota bacterium | reverse complement strand
AACAGATTTTGAGAGTCGTGGGGCATTTTTTTTAAAAAAATCTTTCGCACTTATAATTACAATCTTCTATAATTCTTGTACAATAAGATAATTTTGCTGTAAAATAGAAAAAGTAAAGGAGAAAATATTATAAATAGTACGCTAAACAAGGTGAAAGAAATATGGACCTAACAACAGTAAAAAAGCATTTTCGCCATGAGATAGCCAACTGGATAGGAAATAAGAGTGAACTCAATGCCGATTTTATCAGGAAAAAAGCCCAAGTGATGTTCAATAAAATAAGCCCTAGATTAAAAGAAGAAGAAAAAGAAAAAATTATTAAAGCACTCTGTGATGATTTTCTAGGACTGGGGCCTTTGCAAGAATTGATGGACGATTCTGAAGTAACTGAAATTATGGTCAACGGGCCTTATAATGTATATAAAGAAAAACACGGAAAAAAAATTCTAACCAATATCAAATTTGATGGCCACCAGCACCTGAGGTATATAATAGAAAAAATGCTGGCTCCTACCAACAGAAGAGTTGACGAAAGTCGGCCCCATGTAGATTTTTCCCTCAAGGATGGATCTCGGGTAAACGTAATTATTCCTCCACTTTCAGTAGGAGGAGCTACAATAACAATTAGAAAGTTTCTGCGCACCATCGAAAATGTAAATGATTTAATAAAGTTAGGCACCCTGGATAAAAGAATGGCTCAATTTTTGGTGGCCTGTATAAAAGCACGCGTAAATATCCTTTTTTCCGGAGCCACCGGCAGTGGTAAAACTACCACCCTTGAAGTTCTTTCTTCTTACATAGCCGCCGAGGAAAGAACTATAACCATCGAGGACACATTAGAGATAACCCTGCGCCAAAATCATGTTGTCCGGTTGATAACAAAGCTGCCTAATGTTGAGGGAAAAGGGGAAATAACCCTTAGAGAGTTATTCATTAATACTCTCCGCATGAGGCCTACCAGAATCATCCTGGGAGAGTTAAGAGGCGCCGAAACTATGGACTACTTGCAAGCATTAAACAGCGGACACAGAGGGTGCTTGGCGGTAATTCATGCTTCCCGCCCCTCGGACGCTATTGCCCGACTGCAAACTATGGCTTCATATGCCGGCTTAAATATACCCCCTTGGGGAGTACGGCGCCAGATTTCCTCGGGGTTGAATCTGATTGTTCAACAAGAACAGTTTGTGGATGGGACGCGGAGAATAACTTATATAACCGAAGTCGGAGACTTCGGCAAAAATCGTATTTCCCTGAAGGATATTTTTCGTTTTGATGCAAAAGAAGTATTGGAAAACGGCAAAGTCAAGGGTTCGTTTACAGTTTTTGGGAAACCGAAATTTCTTTCCCTATTTAAGAAAAAGGGAATCGAAATTGACAACTCTATTTTCACCCCTGACAAAGAGAAAAGCAACATAAAAAAAAGGGAAATGGACATCGAATAAAGAATCTAAAACTAATTCTCCACCTACGAGGAAAGTTCACCGTAAATTAATCTGTTTTCAATTACCTTTCCTTCTCCGGCTAAAATCGATTTATAAGTCGTGGCCGCTATGCAACAAAACAGGTTCAAACAAAAATGTTGCATAAGGATTACTGGGGGTAAAGACCTGGCTCCTCTTATCCCTCGGAGCCGTTAGCAGAGTTTATTATTACCTAGAAATCCCACCATTTGCTGGTAATTACATCACGATGATATTTAAATATAGAATTATAAATATCGGTTTTAAAATGATCCGGTAGGTTAGAAAAAACTACTCCAACTTTATTCTTTTCTGCTACTTTCTTTTGCCAAATTACTTTAGCATTAATATTTAATGTTATGTCAGGAACAATTAAAGATAAAAGAATGGGTTTATCAGCAGGTAAATCTTTATCAAAATCAATTAAAACACAGGCACCGCTCATGCTGATATCTTTTATCGCTCCGGATAAGTTTTGCTGGTTTTCCGGGTGCTTACAATCAACGCAAAATGGCGCTTTAAACCTAACATATTTTCTTTCTTCTTGAAAGCCCTTCATATTTATTAATTGTCAGTTATCGCATTTAAAAAATCACGATATTGATTCTTGTAAAAATAAGGTAATTCAATAAATTCGCAGCCGAGATAATAACGATCAGAAAATCTCTCTCTATTACACCAAGCTATCCTAGTTTTAAAATTAAAAACCCGCTTGATTAAGTTTAACTTTAACTTTAAAGTACTACCTTTGGGAACAAAACCATCACTGATAATTTTTACTCCCCCCAAACTCAGATCTTTAGTTACAGTATGTGAATATCGTAGCAGGCTCATCTGCTGATATTCAACAGGAAAAGCTAATTGATACCTAAAATATTTTCTTTTACTTTCCATATGCTCCTCTGATTAATTATATTATCTGCCTTAAAATAAAAAAACCCGGTAGTGCCGCCTCCCAGCAACAATTCCAGGTTCAAAAAGACTATAACATATTTTTTTTCGTTTTACAAGAAAACGCTTACTTTTTTTAAATTTTTATTTTTCTAATAAATTAATCACTTTATCTAACTTTTGAGAGATTTCTTTAAGCTCTTTTAGCTGTTTCTGTTGAAATTCTTCTTGTTTTGCCTGTAGTTTCTTTGCCTGAGATGCCATTTTAGTCATATCGCCAAGTTTGTTGAAATCAAACATGTAAATCCTCCATTAATTTATCATTTCTTAATAGTTTTTAGATAATTTTTATAGTTACTGCGAATTTGAGCCAATGAATCACTACCAAATTTGTCAAGATAGCTTTCAGTTAAGGCTATCGCGCACATAGTTTCAGCCACCACCGAACATGCTGCTACCGCTGCAGTATCAGAACGAATTAGAGAAGCTTTTTGTCTTTTTTTAGTTTTAAGGTTCACCGAATCAAGAGGTTTTGCCAGAGTTGCTATTGGTTTCATGGCAATACGAGCAACTATCGGTTCACCATTTGATACCCCGCCTTCTATGCCGCCGGAATTATTGGTTTTATGATAATAACCCTTATCTTTTGAATAATAAACAGCATCATGAGAGTGTGAGCCTTTTTTACCGGCATAACCAAAACCAGCCCCGATTTCTACACCTTTTATAGCCGGTATGCTCATCAGGTAACTAGCTAATTTTGCATCAAGCTTTTGATCAAATTGCATAAAACTTCCTAAACCAGCCGGAGTAACTCCAGCCCATATCTCAACCACACCGCCAACACTATCTTTTTCTTCTTTTGCTTTATTAATTTGTTGAAGCATCGCTTGCTCATCTTTTTTATCTATTGCTTTTAGCATAGAGTTTTTTGTTTTTTCTAAGATAAAATTTATATCTTTTGGATTTTTACTGCTTTGATAACTGCCAATTTGTTTGGTATAGCTTGCAACCTTTGTTCCAAATAGCCCAAGAAATTGTTTACAAACCGACCCCACACAGACTCGAGCTGCAGTTTCCCGGGCTGAAGCTCTCTCTAAAATATTATTAATATCTTTTTCACCATATTTTAACGCCCCGGCTAAATCAGCATGAGCCGGCCTAACTATATTTTTTTCTTCTAAGTTATCTTTACCTTGAGGATTAATCTTTGCGTCTTTATTTTTAACAACCATAGCAATCGGAGAACCAAGAGTAATTTTATTGCGCAGGCCGGATAAAATTTCTACCTTATCTTTTTCAATCCGCATTCGTCCGCCCCGGCCGGGACCCTGCATTCTTTTTTCCAATTCAGAGTTAATAACTGAATTATTAATTTTTACCCCCTTAGGGAAACCTTCTAAGATAACTGTTAAGGCCTTACCATGGCTTTCTCCGGCAGTTAAAAACCTCATTTTATCTCCTTAATTTACTTTTTTTATAATCAAAAACTTAATAACCATTACAAAATTCATCGTTTACCTCAAGCCTAATACATTAAATGGATGTGATATATTGCCATAGGTTTACGCCGGGCAATTATCCGCCTTCGGCGGATATCACATACATTTTATCTCCTTTTGTTTTATAATATAAAATTCCATATATCATTACCCCAGACAAAAACAATAAAAGTTGCAATAGATAAATACGGTAAATAGGGTATTAGGTGAGATTTCTTAAAGATTAAAGCAAAAATAGTATAAACTAAAGCTACAAAGGGTGCTAAAAAAAAGACTAAAATAACAGCTTTTACCCCTAAAAAAGCACCAATCATACCCATAAAATCTACATCCCCTAAACCTAAAGATTCTGTTTCTCCCTCAATAGACTCTTTTTTGCAAAGAGTTAAATAAATTCCTATAAAAAAATCTCCAAAAAGTTTAAAAAGATAAGAAAAACCTAAACCAAAAATTAATCCCTTTAAAGTATGAAATAATGGCAGCGAGTTTAGGCCAAAGCTGCCTTTTCTAAATGCTTCTAAAGTGTAGACTCCTGAAAAAAATAAAGCTGTTACTATCCCTAAAATACAAAGATAGGCTGGTATAGCATGATATTTTATATCAATACTTGAGACAACTATTAATAAAAAAAACAATACACTATATTTAAATAAAACTAAATTAAGACCAAATTGATCATAGAGAAACAAAAAAACAAAAGCAGTAATCAACTCAACTAACGGATAAATAATAGATATCCTTTTTTTACAAAAACGGCATCTTCTTTTCAAAAACAAATAACTTAAGACAGGAATATTGTCATACCAATGAATGGTTTTTTTGCAATGAGGACAAAACGAACGAGGCCTTATTATCGATTGATTTTGCGGAAACCTGGCAATACATACATTTAAAAAACTTCCTATCAACAAACCAAAAATAAATACAACTATTGCTTCTATCATTAATTGACCTCCTCAGCTAAAGCCTCTTTCATTATGGCTGCCACATCGCTAACTTTTAATTTAACCCCGGTAAAATGAAGAAAAGATTCTGCCCCCTGGTAGATAAGCATCCCTAATCCATTGGAAAATTTCAGGCCTTTGCCTTTAGCCGCGGCTAAAAGTTTAGTTTCAGCCGGATTATAGATAAGATCATATACCGCCAAACCCCTATGCAATAAATTTTCCGGAACGATTAGAAGGTCACTCTGTTTTAATCCCACTGGCGTTGCATTGATAAGTAGGCCTTTTTTAGATATATCTAAAGCTTCAATAGTTTCAACTTGATTAATTTCAGGATTAATTTCTAATCCAACTGCCCACTCCTTAGCTTTTTTTACTAAATCCTCTGCTTTTTTTCTATCAATATCAAATATAGATATAGCCTTTACTTTATCCTTTAGCAAAGAATAAACTACAGCTTTTGCCGCCCCACCAGCTCCTAATAAAGCAACCTTCAACTTATAAGGGTCAATTAACTCTTTAAGATGTTTTGAAAAACCTAAAAAATCAGTATTAAAGCCTTTTATCTTGAAATCTCTTATTACTAAAGTATTAGCAGCCCCAATTTTTTTTACAGCTTCAGATTTTTCTTCTATATAAGGCAATATTTTTTCCTTATAAGGAACTGTAACATTTAAGCCTTTAATATTGTATTTGGCTAAGAATTTAATAAAACTATCTAAGCTTTTAAGCTCTACTGCATAAAGGCTATAATGATAAGATAAGTTAAGTTTTTTAAAAGATGCGTTATGCATCTTTGGCGAAAGAGAATGTTCTACCGGGTAACCAAGCAAACCGCATTTTATTATATCTTTATTATCCATTTTACAACACTATATCCCAAAAATAATCCCAATGTTGTTTTTGAAAATAAGAAAAAGGAGAATCGTATTGATAAATTAAATCTCGTTCTATTTCCTCTTTAGTTAGATATCTTTTTATTGTAAAATCTCCTTGTTTCTCAGGGGCCGGTTCATAAATTAAACTAAAGATATAGTTCCAATCATCTTGTTTAAGTGTTTTTACAAATTGATCCGGGAAAAAATTCTCTAGTTTAGTTTTAACTACAAGCAAAGACATCGGCGGCTTCCTGGATGATATAACCTCTTGTTCGCCGGTCATCCACTCTTTTTTAGGCGCAGGTATACTATAATCCATCCTTATATTATGCCTTTTTACCTGTCCCCACTTTTTTACATATTGAATGAAATTTTCTGCTTTAGTACGGTAAGTTTGGTAGAGAGGACCCTCTTTAAATTGAATAGCACCAAAGGCTATCAAAGCAATAAGTGCTAAAAAAAATATAGTGCCAATATATTTCATACGGCTCGATTAATCGCATCTAGATAAGCTTTTACTGAAGCCTCTAGAATATCTGTGCTTGAACCCCGGCCGACTATTAACTTGCCTTTAATTTTTAACTCTACCTTAGCCCGGCCTTGAGCATCTTTACCCCTGGTTACTGCATCTAACTTATAATTTAGAAGTTTAGCCTTAACTCCGGTAATTTTGTCGATAGCCTTATAACATGAATCAACCGGGCCGTCACCAAAAGCTTTCTCCTTTAAAATTTTTCTTTTATACCTGATTTTTACTGAAGCTTGAGGCAGATTTTTCCCGGTATTAATTGCTACAGAAACCAATTTATAAGCTTGTATCCTTGGTTTAGTTTCTTCTTCGGCTAAAGCTATCAGATCTTCATCAAAAACCTCTTTCTTTTTATCAGCCAAACTTTTAAATTTTTTAAATAATAGATCATTTTTTTTCTTCTCAAATACAAACCCTAATTTTTTAAGCCTTTTGGCCAAAGCATGGCGGCCGGAGTGTTTTCCTAAAACAAGCTGGCTTTTGCCTAGGCCTACATCTTTAGGGTTCATTATCTCATAGGTACTTCTTTTTTTTAAGACTGCATCCTGATGGATACCGGCTTCATGGGCAAAAGCATTTCGGCCAACAATTGATTTATTAGGGGCAATTGTAAAACCAGTAAGATTACTTACCAGACGAGAAATCCTAGTTATCTCTTTTGAATTAATATCCAGCTTAAAATCAGAGAATACATCTTTTCTTGTTTTGATTGCCATTACCACTTCTTCTAAAGATGCGTTTCCGGCCCGTTCACCAATCCCATTGATAGTGCAATGTGCCTGCCTGGCTCCGGCTGAAAGCGCGGCTAGAGAGTTGGCCGTAGCCATGCCTAAATCATCATGGCAATGGATAGAAATTATCGCTTTGTTAATATTGGAAACATTATTTTTTATATCTGAAATCAAAGAGGTTATCTCTTGAGGATAACTATATCCTACTGTATCAGGAATATTAATAGTTTTAGCGCCACAGCTGATGGCAGCCTCAATTATTTGATAAAGAAAATCTTTTGAACTCCTGGTTGCATCCTCAGGTGAAAATTCAATATCCGGACAATAATTTCGAGCTAGCTTAGTATATTTTTTAGTTAATGCCAGTATTTCCTCTTCTGCTTTTTTGAACTTATATTTAAGATGGATTCCAGAAGTAGCAAGAAAGATGTGAATTCGAGGTTTTTTAGCTTTTTTTAATGATTTTGCAGCTGTTTCTATATCCTTTTTAGTACAGCGAGCTAGGCCGCAAACAGAACTTTTCTTTATTTTACTAGATATATTACTTACTGCTTTAAAATCATCCGGGCTTGCAACTGGAAAACCGGCTTCAATTACGTCTACACCTAAATTCTCAAGTTGATAAGCAATTTCAAGTTTTTGGATAGAGGTTAGAGACGCTCCGGGAGCTTGCTCTCCATCACGCAGAGTAGTATCAAATATAAATATTTTTTCTCTGCCTGCCGGCAGGCAGGTTTTTTTTATACCCATATTAAAAAGTTAATCACATCGTTCCGAGAGATGATAGACGAAAGAACGATGGACGATTTCGTTTTTTCGTCCTTTCATCCGTCGTCTTTCGGTACTTTTTTTGGCCTTACTTGATCCAGGGCATCATCTTTCTTAATTTTTGCCCAACTTTTTCTATCAAGTGTTTTTCTTCTTTAGCCTTTAAGGCTTTATAAACTGGACGCTTAGCTTGGTTTTCTAAAATCCATTCGCGAGAAAATTCACCCGATTGAATCTCACCAAGTATTTTTTTCATCTCACCCTTTACTCTATCATCTATAACTCGACAACCCCGAGTTAAATCACCATATTCAGCAGTATCGGAAACAACCCTTCTCATCCCTCCAATACCTTTTTTATAAATTAAATCAGTAATTAATTTTAATTCATGCATGCATTCAAAATAAGCAATTTCTGGTTGGTAACCTGCTTCAACCAAAGTTTCAAATCCTTTTTGAATCAACTTAGTAACCCCTCCGCATAAAACAACCTGCTCACCAAATAAATCAGTTTCAGTTTCTTCACAAAAAGTAGTCTCGAGGACACCTGCTTTCATTCCTCCGATAGCCTTAGCATAAGAAAGAGCTATTTTTTTAGCCTGCTTGGTGGCATCTTGATAAAC
>JAIPHS010000034.1 GCA_021735105.1 Candidatus Omnitrophota bacterium | reverse complement strand
ACCCATAGATCAGCCGACAGGAACTTATTCAGGCACCGTACACCTAAGTGTTACGGCACGATAGGTACTTTATTTAGGATTTAACTTTTAGAGTTCAAAAGGAGTTTATTCTGTTTAAAAAAAGCTGTTTGTTGCTTTTTCTGTTTTTGCTTTTGATCCAGAACGGCCTCTATGCGATCAGAATTGATAAGGGTAAGTTTGTTACCCAATTATCTCAATCTGAGAATTACAGAGGAGAAATAACCGTAAGAAATGATTCTCAATTGAAAACAGAAGTAACAGTTTATTTAGAAGATTTTGAATATACAGCTCCTTACGAGGGGGCAAAAGAATTCTATTCTCCGGGGACAAAAAATAACTCTATCGCGGGCTGGATAAACTTTTCACCGCAAAAATTCATCCTACCTGCCTACGGAAGCAAACAGGTAGGTTTTATCGTTAAGCCGGATGAAAAAGTTAGCGCGACCCACTGCGGGGTTTTATTTTTTGAAACTCCTTTGGGCAGTGTAGAAAGCGGTGCTGGTATATCGCTTGTCGGCAGGGTAGGGAGTTTATTATTCATAAATCCCAAAAGAGCCCAAAGAGAAGTTACCTTTAGCGAAATAACCGGAAATTATTATAAGATAACCGGGCAATTGGCTAATTCCGGCAACACTTTTTTGGGCCCAAAAACAACTTATTACATTATGGACTCCGGCGGGATGGTAAAAGACAGGGGGCAATTAGATCAATTGTATCTGTTGCCGGAAGATAAGACTTGGCTTGAAATAATCATCCCTAAAAAACTTTCTTTCGGCCGTTACACTACTGTATTAACCTTTGATTTGGGAAAAGGAGATGTGTTAGTTAAGGAGATCGATTTTTTAGTTAATGGTTCGGGAGAGATTGAGATCCTCGAGGTTAGAGATTAACAAAAGGAATGCGTTTTAACCGGCCCCTTTTTGTTCTTTTTTTTATTTGCATCATGATATCGCTGTCTTCTTTTTCCTATTCTCAAAATTTATCTTACGAATATCTGCTTGAATTAGGAAAGAGAGAATTCAAAGAGGAAAGTTATGGCGAAGCCCTTCATTATTTCAAAATAGCTCAAATCATAAATCCTGCCTCAGAAGAAGTTAACTACTATCTAAATCTTATCAAAAGGATAAAAGAGGGGAGAGTTGTATCCGAAAAAGAAGTTACTGATTTAGAAAAATTTATTAAAAAGAAAAAACGCAGGGAGAGCTTAGAAGAAAAAGGCCTGCAAGTTAAACGAGAAGAGCCGAAAGGTAAAAGAATCGAAAAAATAGAAAAAGCTTTGGATTTATGGGAGAAGGGAGAAACTCCTCCTGCACCTGTCGAGACAACCAAGCCTACCGGAAAGAAGGTAATAAAAGGAAAAACAGAGCAAAGAATCAACCTCTCTTTGGCCAGCGAAAAGGAATTTCCTTTAAGCATTAAAATTGACCGTTATAATTCTTTTCTGATAACTTCCGGAGAAATAAAGAATTTTTTGGTAATTTCACCGGAAGTAGTTTCAGTTCAAAAAATAGGCCGGTCATCATTAAAAATAATTGCCGAAAGAACCGGGTCGACATTTATCCATGTTTGGGATAGCCAAAGGCGCTGGACTTTTAATCTTAATGTGGTCCGGCCGAGGATATACGCCCAAAAGCAAACGGATTGGGAAAAGCCCGAGGGTCTTGAGTTTTTATACGCAATTGATTGGGACGGTTACTACCGGGGAGATAAATTCAGAACAATGGGAAGAACAAGTTTGGATGTAACTCAATGGGCTGGTATCAGGGGGCCTACCCCTTACGGAGAGATGTATGGGTTTGCTCATTGGGAAAAGCTTGGCAGCCGGAATGAGATTACCGGATACGGGCTTAGCCTAACCGAGGGCAAGTTCATGAATTTCGAAGATTTTTCTATTTATGGGTTTGATTTTAACCAATACTTTTCGCCTCTTTCTTTTCCGGGGGCTACTTTAATGGGGATAGCTTTTAAATCGCCGGCATTTAATAAGAAATTAAAATATACTGTATTTCATGGGCGGGAGGGCGAAACCTATTACCACTACATATCTCCCGGGATCGGCCTTGATCATAAAAAAGATTCTTTTACAACTGGCTATAGCCTGACTTTATTTCCTTATGGCGACCATCAGTTTACTTTTAATCATGCCCAAGCTTATGGCCGGGACCGGTCCGATTATTTAAAAGAAAAAGTTTATTCGGTAGAAACCGAGCATCTTCTCGATGATTTAACGATTCGAACCGAGGTAGCTACCGACGAAGATAAAATAGCAGGGACCATAGCCTCATCTATAACTACTCCAACAATGGACTTGAATCTTTCGTTTCGAAATGTAGAAAAAGATTTTGTAACGATTACCGGCAGGCCGCCGGATCGGGGAGAAATAGGGGGTATAGTCGATTTTAGCTGGAGGCCTTCGGATAATTTTAGCGCAAGCACTAATCTGGATATATACAGAGAGAGATATTTACCTCATCCTGACGATCCGGATAAGATAAATTTTGATTTACGCAATTCTTTATATTTAGAATTAACTCCGAAGTCAAGCTTAAGGAGCTATCTAAACTATTCTTATGCGCCGGGTATTATTTCGCCTTATCGGACCCTGAGTACAAATCTTTATTATAACCGGCGGTTTGAAGTAAATTTTTTTGGAGGCCATTACCTTTCAACGTATCTTGGCCACTCTTTTCAGCGCAGCAAAAATCCACTTTCGCCTACTTCCGATTATAGGAGACACAGCGCTCTTAGCGGGATAAGGTTTGAATTAATCCCGGATTTGTATACTTATTGTGATTACACTTATTCTTGGGTAACTGAGCTGCACAATAATTTAGAATCTAATCCGACAGTATTTACCGCGGGGTTAGATTATTCTCGTCCGATAAATCCTTCTTTGTCGTTTAACATTAGAGCAAACTATCGTAACGAAGAAGAAACTACAGCAACACATTCATTTCTTTCCGGCGAAGATAGCTTAGAAGGCAGCTTAAATATATCTTTTTTTCCTACTGAAAATACCGAATTGTTTTTAGACGGCAGAGTAAGAAATGTTTGGGCTGAAGATTATGATGCCGAAGAATATATAGAGGCCGATATAAGATTGGGAGCCAGGTTAGCTTGGGAAAATTTCTTTATCTGGGCTGCTAAAACAAAAATTACCGGTTTTGTATTCGAAGATAAAAACGGGAATCAAATCAAAGACAAAGGGGAAAAAGGAATAAGAGATATATCAATAACCATTGGGCCAAAAAAAGCAATGAGCAACAAAGCGGGAGAATTTTCCGTTTCTTTAAAAGCAAAAAGTGCTGTAGCAAGCATTGATTTGGATAGCGTGCCGGCGGAATATGTTTTGACCACTCCCGGGTCTTATAAATTAGGCCTTTCTAAGGGCGGGACAAAAGAGATTAATTTCGGATTATCTTCACAATCGAGCATCTACGGGGTTATTTATTATGATTCAAATGACAACGGGAAATTAGACGAAAAAGACACCCCGATCCCAAAAGTTAAAGTGAGGCTTGATGAAAAAGAAGAAACTATAACTAATAGCGAAGGAGTTTATTATTTCGGTAATTTGAATCCGGGTAGGTATACGGTAAGGTTGGACGTTAATTCACTGCCGATAGAATATCTACCTAAGCTATCAATCGTCAAAGAAATTAAAGTACCTCAGGGGCATACCTGTAA
Organism: Candidatus Omnitrophota bacterium; assembly: GCA_021735105.1. Taxonomy (GTDB): domain Bacteria; phylum Omnitrophota; class Gorgyraeia; order Duberdicusellales; family 4484-171; genus PXAH01. Next base: position 4,968 of record JAIPHS010000034.1, on the reverse strand, counting down.
TTACAACATCCCCTTGAAAAAGTAATGATTATTTGGGAAGAATTGTTTTTACTATAACATTTTTTCCGTTTCGAACCAGCCATTCATTTTTAATTGCGGCAAGCTGCTCATCTTTTTCTTTTATTGACGCAGATATAGTTTCTTTAGCGGGTTTGTTTTGGGCTAAGTCGTTTTTATCGCTTATTTCGATGCGCGGGGGAATAACGATAGATATTGTCAGAGCAGCTGTATCTTGAGCATAAGCTAAAAACGAGATAAAAAGAAACGAAAAAAGTGTAAAAATCATCTTTTTTATCATTTTTTCCTCCGTTTTTTATAAAATTAAAAAAACCCTAAGGCAAAACTACCTTAGGGCTTTTTTAATATTTTTCTTTGGCAGCCCCTCTTCCCTTTAAAGGGTAGGTAGTTTTGCGTATCCGCCTTTCGACGGACTTGCCTTTTACAAAGAAATAGCTAAATTGTCAACAAACTGGTTTAAATATAACATATTAATTTGGCTAAAAACAAGTTTTTTATCAAAATTAACCGATTTAAAAGCCTAATAAAGCAAAAAAGGTGCTTTTTTTCTAATTAGCTTGGATTTTATTACATATATGATATAATTTGTTTCATCTTTTTAAGGAGATTAATTATGCTAGCAAAACGAATAATACCTTGCTTGGATATCAAAGATAGTAGAGTGGTCAAAGGAGTTAATTTTGTTGACCTAAAAGATGCCGGAGATCCAGTAGAAAATGCAAAGGTCTACCAAAAAGAAGGAGCCGATGAGTTAGTTTTTTTAGATATTACTGCAAGTTTTCAAAAACGCAAAACTGTTGTTGAGTTGGTAAAAGAAGTATCTCAGGTAATATTCATGCCGTTTACGGTTGGCGGAGGTATAAAGTGCAATGAAGATATAAGAGAGATATTGTTAGCCGGAGCAGATAAGGTGTCAATTAATAGTTCAGCAGTAGAAAGGCCTCAGATGATAATTGAGGCTTCAAATATCTTTGGAAGTCAATGTATTGTGGTTGCTATAGACGCAAAGCGCAAAGCGCAAAGCGCAAAGCGCGAAATTAATAGTTGGGAGGTTTATACCCACGGGGGAAGAAAGCCAACAGGAATAGATGTTGTTAATTGGGCAAAAAAAGTAGAGTCTTTGGGGGCAGGTGAAATACTTTTAACCAGCATGGATTGTGATGGTATGAAAAAAGGGTTTGATCTTTCTTTAACAAAAGCAATATCTGATGCTGTTAATATTCCTGTTATCGCCTCCGGAGGAGCCGGTAAGTTAGACCATTTTTCTGATCTTTTTAAAAGAACTAAAGCTACCGGGGCATTAGCTGCGTCTATATTTCATTATAGAGAGATTGCAATTAGTCAAATAAAACAAAGGTTAAACCAAGAAAAGATAAATATAAGGTTGTAAGATAAATAATCATAAGGAATGGTGTGATGGATAAAAAAAATAACGATCAATTAAATGTGTCTGATTTAAAATTTAACGAAAAAGGCCTTATTCCGGCAATTGTTCAAGATGAAAAATCAAACGATGTATTGATGATAGCTTATATGAATAAAGAATCGATTCAAATTACCCTTGACGAGAAAAGAACTTGTTTTTATTCACGTTCGCGGCAAAAGCTGTGGAGAAAGGGAGAAACCAGCGGGCACATTCAGACGGTTAAAAGCATTTATTATGATTGTGATAAAGATGCGCTTTTGCTGATAGTTGACCAAAAAGGAGCCGCTTGCCATACAGGTAATTGGAGCTGTTTTTATCGAAAATTAATATAACATAAAGAATAAAAAACAAAATAACAATAATATGGACATAAAAATTAAGCCTAATTCAAAAACATTTAAGAAATTAGCTGAAAAAAACAATTTAATAGTTTTATCTCATAAGTTTTATTCGGATTGGTTTACGCCAATTGCAGCTTATTATAACTTAAAAAATAAGATAAAAGGTGATAGCTTTTTGTTAGAGTCGGTAGAAGGCCAAGAAAAAGTTTGCCGTTACTCTTTTTTAGGGTTTTCGCCCATTGAAACCTTTAAAACGAAAAAAGATAAGGTTTATACAAAAACAACCAAAGCTTTTAAAATAAAAAAAGATCCATTAGATGAGCTAAAAAGAACAATGGGCCGCTATAAAGTTGCTCCTAAAGAAAATTTACGTTTTTTTGGAGGCTTTGTTGGCTATCTTGGTTATGATTTAATTAGATTTTATGAACCGGTGGGCAAAGAGTTAAAAGATAAAATATCTACTTTTGATTCTTATCTTATCCTGCCAAAATATTTAATTATATTTGATCATCTAAAAAAACAAATTGAAATTCTTAATTTTGTTTCTATTGACAAAAAAAGTAAATTAAATAAAGCTTATAAAGATGGGGTTAAAAATATTTCAAAATTATACGATCAAATGATTAAAATAGAGCCCTTACCTAAATTAAATTTTGTTAAAAAAAATGTAAAAATGAAATCAAACTTTAAAAAAGCTGATTTTATAAAAATATTAAAAAAAGCTAAAAAGTATATAAAAGAAGGAGACATAATTCAGACAGTTATATCACAAAGATTTGAAAGTAATTTTTCAAAAGACCCATTTTTAGCCTATAGATATCTAAGAATATTAAATCCATCTCCATATATGTTTTATCTTAATTTTGGCAAGATGAACCTGGCTGGGTCTTCTCCCGAGATGCTGCTTCGAGTTGAAAATCATGAGTTAATAACACATCCTATCGCCGGTACTAGGCCGCGTGGTAAAAATGAAGTCCAGGATCAAAAGCTTAAGGGGTCTTTACTTGCTGATAAAAAAGAAAGGGCAGAACATATAATGTTAGTTGATTTAGCCAGAAATGACTTGGGACGAGTAGCAAAAAAAACAACAGTAAATTTACCTGTTTTTATGAGTGTTGAAAAATTTTCCCATGTGATGCATATTGTTAGTGAAGTGAGGGCTAAAATCAAGAAAGGGCAAAATTTATTTTCTGCTTTAGAGAGCTGTTTTCCTGCAGGAACTGTAAGTGGAGCCCCCAAGGTAAGAGCTATGCAAATAATTAATGAACTTGAGCCGGATAGGCGGGGGGTATATGCAGGTTCAGTGGGATATTTTTCCTTCACAAATAGCCTAGATACTTGTATAATAATCCGGACTATCTTGTTTAAAAATAATAAAGCGTATATTCAGGCTGGTGCGGGTATTGTTGCCGATTCTCTACCAGAGAAAGAATATAAAGAAACAATAAATAAAGCTAAGGCTCAAGTGAAAGCTCTTGAGCTTGCAAGTGGAAGTTAAGTGAAGCCATGTTTTAGCTAACCGAAGGGAAGCTAAAACATATGGCTGAACTTAACCCTTGACAGACGAGCTGTCTATATAGGTTGCTTGTCAAGGATATAATTTATCAAATTTAGTAAAATTTTATAAATTATCTATTCATTAAAGGAGGAAAAATGTTAAAGATAAGGTTAAGGCGCCCGGGGAAATCTATTAAGGGCAAAACGCATCAAAAAATTGTAGTAACTGAAAAAGATTGGGCAAGAGAGTCAAGGTTTATCGATCAAGTTGGCTATTATGATCCTAGGAGGGATTTACTAAAAATTGATACTGATAAATATAAAGAATGGCTTCAAAAAGGAGCTCAGCCCTCTGAAACGGTAGCTAGCTTATTTAAAAATTACGGAAAGCCTAAAAAGAAAAATAAGAAAAAAGCATCTAAACCAGAACAAAATCAGCAGCAAGAAAAAAAGGAAAAGATTGAAGTTGGTAAAAAAGAAGAGAATAGTGAAAAACCAGTAGAGCAAGAAAAACTCAAGAAGCCGGAAGAAGCTAAGAATCCGCCGGAAAGCTCAAAGTTATCAAAGGAGCAAGAAGAGCCCAAAGAAGAGCCCAAAGAAGAGCCCAAAGAAGAGCCCAAAGAAGAAAATAAACCTAAATAAAATTAAAATTTAACTATTGGAGGTTATTATGGATCAAGGAACAGGCAATGTATTTTATCAATTAATCCCGCTTATATTTCTATTTGCTGTTTTTTACTTTTTGTTAATCAGGCCTCAAAAAAAGCAACAAAAACAGCATCGAATGATGATTGCAAATCTTAAAAAGAATGATCAGGTTGTTACTTCAGGAGGAATACACGGTACTATAGTTGCTGTTAAAGATAAAACTTTTACTTTGCGCATAGATGAAGGAACTAAAATTCAAATAGACAAGAACGCAATTTCATATCTTAAAAAATAAAAATAATGATTAGAAAGAGTGATTTAAAGTTACGGCTTATAGGGCTTTTGATTTTAATTGGATTATGTGCTTTATACATTTTTCCATTAGATCAAAATATTGATTTAGGCCTGGATTTAAAAGGTGGCATGTATGTATTGCTCCGGGCTGATACATCAAGTATTGACCAAGATAAGGTTTCGAATGCAATTTCTGCTGCAGTTGCAAAGTTACGTACCAGAATAGATACATTTGGAGTTAAAGAAACTTCGATTTCAGTTCAAGGTGATAAATCCATCTTGGTAAAAGTGCCTGGCCTGGTTGATAGGCAAATTATTGATGAATTAAAAAAGGTTGGTAAACTTGAGTTTAAACTAGTTTCGGACGATCAAGACAAAATAACAAAAGCCTTAGATGGAGAGATGCCGGCCGGTTATCAATTAAAAGAGTATAAAGGCGATAAGCTTTTAGTTAAAAAAGAAGCAGTTCTTAACGGCTCAGATCTTTCTGAAAGTTTTGTTGGTTTTGACCCTTATGGGGCTGCTGAGGTGCGGCTGCGTTTTACCTCTGGGGGTGCAGACAAATTTTCAAAAGTAACTCAGGAAAATACTGGAAAAATCTTAGCAATTATTTTAGATGGAACTGTACAAAGCACTCCACGGATTCAAGAAGCTATTTTGGGCGGCCGGGCTCAAATATCCGGTGATTTTTCTGCTGATGAAGCGAAAGCTACAGCTTCAATCATGAATTCGGGAGCTCTTCCT
>JAIPHS010000033.1 GCA_021735105.1 Candidatus Omnitrophota bacterium | reverse complement strand
ATTTTTTTATTCCTAAGATATTTAACACATCATTTAATAAGGATCTTTTTGTTTTTTTAGGTAGTTGTTCTTTATTCATACATCTAATTTATGCAGCAAGGGCCAATAAAGGAAAGTCATTTAATGCTTTAATCAATTATTTTTTTATTTTTAGTATATTAATGGTCTTAAACTTAATTCTTTTCGGTTTTTATCTAAAAATTAGCTTTAACTTTGACTTAGGCAAAGTTTTGCTTGATGGAGTGCAAAAGGGTACAGAGTTAATCAGAGACGTTTTTATTAAGGGTTTTAAGTAGTTTTCGAATTATTGATTAATCCTACCTTTGTGCTATAATTTTTAAACTATTACAATAACACTTAAATAAATTCATGTTTATTGGAGAGGTGGCAGAGTCCGGTTTAATGCGGCGGTCTTGAAAACCGTTGTGGGGTTAAACCCACCGGGGGTTCGAATCCCTCCCTCTCCGCCAAAATTTAAACAAAAGAGAGGTTAAGGATGAACAAAAATCACAAAGATACGAAAAAGATTACAGAAATTATCTTAAAAGCAAAGGAAAAGGCAGCTGCTGAGGTTGACATAAAGGCTGAATCAGAATTTGTAAAAAATGTTAAATGGCCGGTTGATTGTGTAGTTGGACCGGGCTTAGAGGGAGCAATTGCTTGCGAAAGTAAAATTGGATATGTAAATGGTTCAAAGGGTTGGCTCGTTTATCGAGGCTATAATATCTTTGATCTTTGTGCTTATTCTACTTTTGAAGAAGTTTCTTATCTTCTTTTATACGGAAAACTTCCTACCGAAGACCAACTTAAAAAATTTAAAGAAAAATTAATAAGTTATCGTCATATTCCAAAAACAATAAGGCTTTTGGCAGGTTTTCCGGTTCAAGACATGAATGCTATGGGGGCGCTACGTTTAGGAACAAATCTTATGCGTCAAGAGTGTACATTTGTTGATAAAGAAGAATATAAGCCAGATGCAAAAACCACAATCAGCGCAGATGAAGATTCTATACCAATGGAAACCAGACCTAAAGGAGAAAAGAAAGCTATTTACTCTCTAAAAGGAGCCGAAGGCATTAAAAGACCAGTAGGTTTAAGTAAAGATTTACATATGCCGGTAGGGTATGAACCAGCTTTTCATCTTATTTCCGGTATTCCTACTATTGCTGGGGCTGTAGCTCGTTTGCGGGCTGGAGAATTACCACTCAATCCTGATCCAGAGCTAAGCCATGCCGGTAATTTAATTTATATGTTGACCGGCCGCTTGCCTAACCCAAATGAAGAAAGGATAATGGATATAGCACTTATCCTTCATGCTGACCACGGTATGAATGCGTCTACATTTGCCACTATGGTAGTGGCTTCTACTTTATCTGACCTTTATTTTGCTGTCGGCTCTGGGGTTGCAGCTCTTAATGGGTCTTTGCATGGAGGGGCCAATGAACGTGTAATAAATATGCTTTCTGAGATTGGAAATTCAGAAAATGTTAAAAAGTGGTACAAGAAAAAAAGAGAAAAAAAAGAAAAAATTAGTGGTTTTGGCCATAGAGTTTATAAAGCTTATGATCCAAGAGCAAGAGTATTAGGCCCCTTAGCTAAGTTTTTAGTTAAAGATAAACATGATGATAAGATTGAGAATTTATTTAAGGTTGCAGAAAAATTAGAAAAAGAAGTTGTTTCTAGCCTAGGGGAGAAGAAAAAGATTTTTCCTAACGTTGATTTTTATTCCGGCATTGTCTATTCTTGCCTAGATATACCGACTGAACTTTTTACGCCGATTTTTGCAGTTAGCCGTGTTTCCGGCTGGACTGCAAGAGCCCTAGAATATCTTAAAAATAATCGTATTTTTAGGCCGAGAGCTGTTTACTCTGGGCCCTTGGAAGAAAAATATTTGCCGATTGACAAGAGAAAATAATTTCTTGACTTATATTTGAGAAAAATTTATAATAAAAAATCTTCAGAGAAAAACGATATATTATAGCCACGGTTAATGTATAAATAGGGAGGCGTTGTGGTTGAAAAGACTTTTAAGATTGTTTCTAGCTCAAAAGCCTATCTTACTGCCGAATTAATTTCTGAGGCTCTCCTAAATTATTTCACCCTTGATCCGACAAAGTCTGATGCAGTTTTTGGAGTAGCCGAGGAAGAGTCTAAAAGCAAAAAAAGACAAAGCGACAAGATAAGCCTCAAAGCCTAGATTATTAATGAAAAAAATAGTTTTAGTTTTTGTTGCCTGTTTGTTGCTTTTTTCAGTGGGGTTTAAAATTCATGCAGCTAATGATTTAGAATATTCTAAAAATATCCTTGATTTGATTGCTAAAAAGACTCTCAATGCTTATAACCGCCAAGATTATTTGGCCTTTTTTAAATATTATTCTGATTCATTAAATCAATTAAAAACTAAAAAATATTTCGATAACCTGTTTATTGCAATATATAAAGATAGACTTGGAGATATTATATCTAAAAAGCTTATTGAAGAAAAGAGCACTTTAGATTCAGATTATCCTAGTCTTGTTTATAAGGCTATTTGCACAAAATGCGATGATGTTTTAATAACTGTAAATTTTCAAAAAAATTCTGGTAATTATCATATTACCCGGGTTGCTTTTGATTGCATACCAGAAACTATTAGCCATTAGATATAAATTTATAAATAAATACCGCGCCCGTAGATCAATTGGATAGATCGTTTGGCTACGGACCAGAAGGTTGCAGGTTCGACTCCTGCCGGGCGCACCAATAAAGTCCATAGTCCATAGTTAATAGTTGATAGTTTAAGGAGGTGGAGATGAAAGTTATTGTTCTTTATTATTCGCGAGGCGGAACTACTAAAAAAATGGCAGAGTTAATTGCGGGTTTTCTTAAAAAAGAAAAAGTGGAGGTTGATATAGCTAATACTGATAACTTTGAAGTGAAAAAATTGCTTAATTACCAAGGAATAATTGTTGGCTCACCAACCTACTATGGTAGTTTGGCAGCTTCAGTAAAAAAACTTTTCGATGAAAGTGTAGCTTTTCACGGAAAATTAGATGGAAAGATTGGAGCTGCATTTTCTACTTCTCGTAATTTAGCCGGCGGTAATGAAACCACGGTATTAAGCATTTTAGAAGCGATGCTAATCCATGGGATGATCATCCAAGGCGACTTTAAAGGCGATCATTATGGCCCGGTAGCTGTAGAAAAAATTGACTATCGTACAGAACAAAATTGTCAAAGGGCTGCTCAACGATTTGCCGGTCTTCTTGGTAAGTTAAAACTATGATTGTAATTTTAATAACTGCACCTAACAATGCAGCTAAAAGCATTGCCCGTGCTCTTTTAGATAAGCGCCTCTGTGCTTGTGTTAATATTGTTGATTCTGTTACCTCTTTGTTCCTGTGGCAAAATAAAATTGACACTGAAAAAGAGTCACTGTTAATAGTCAAAACTGCTGATAGCTTGTTTGAGCGAGTCGAGAAAGAGGTTCTTGCTATTCATCCCTATGATTTGCCGGAAATAATCAGCTTTAAGTTAAATAAGGCCAGCAAGCCTTATCAAGATTGGCTGAACAAAGAATTGGGCTTCTAGAGATGTTTTTGACCGATTTATTGATAAAACTAGAAGAGTTATTTCGAGCATCGCCATTAATCGGCCTGGCAGCTAGTTTTTTAGCAGGAGTCTTAGTCAGTTTTTCTCCTTGTAGCTATCCCTTGATTGCTGTTACCTTAGGAATAGTCGGCACCACCTCTTTAAATTCACGCATTAAAAGCTTTTTTTTAAGTTTGATTTATGTCTCCGGTATTGTGCTGGTCTATACAGTGTTGGGCCTGATTGCTTCTTTGGCCGGAGTGCTACTTGAGCCTTTCTACGTAAACCCAGTTACTTATTTAATATTAACTATCTTTTTTATTGTTTTCGGTTTAGCTCAACTTGATATTATTGAATTGCAAATACCATATTTTCATAAAGTCACCCCCTTACATAAAGAAAAAAGTAAAATTTCAATATTTTTGTTTGGAGCGATTTCTGGTTTTGCGATAATCCCTTGTAATTTTCCGGTGTTAGGAACAATTTTTAGTTTAATTTCTTTAAAGCAAGATATTCTGTATGGATTTTTTTCTTTATTTTTATTTTCACTAGGCTATGGTATAATTTTTCTCGTGTTAGGGGCCTCAACTAGCTTGATTAAGAAACTGCCTCGTTACAATATTTGGTTTAAGATTATTCGTTTAATTTTAGGAATTGTTCTGATTTTAATTGGATTCTACTTTTTAACAAAAACAATATTGCTGTTTAACTGATTATGCTTAAAAATAATTTTTTCTTATTACTATTACTGATATTTACAAGCACTGCTGTTGCTAAGGCGGGGGAGCTTACTAGCCTCGAAGGTAAAGAGATTAATTACCAACAGCTTTCTGCTTCTGGGCAAGTGGTTCTTTTTATTTGGACAACTTGGTGCCCTTATTGCTTAATACAGCTTGATCAATTATCAGAACAATGCTCCTATCAAAACGTAAAGCTGGTATTAGTAAATAGTGGTGAAAAAAAAAGAAGATGTAAGGAATCTTATTAAAAGCAGGGGCATCCCCGAATGCATTCAGGATAATATTGTTTTAGATAGAAATTCTACTTTAGCGAAAAAATTTTCTATACCTGGATTTCCAACCTTTATATTTTTAAAAAACGGAAAATACTTAACAAGATCTTATTATCGCAATAAAGATTTAATCAAAGAAGCGTACTAATTAATATCAGTTTAGATTGACACTATATTTTTTTTGTGATATTTTACCCCACATATGAAAAAAAATATAAAAATTGGAGTGATTGGTTTTGGCAACATGGGCTCGGCTTCTGCCGAAGCAATCTCTGCTGCTGACGGTTATCAAGTTTTAATTTATGATCAAAAAAAAGCTAAAACTAGAAGAGCCAAAGGTTTTCAAAAAGCTAAAAATATAGAAGAAATCATTCGAAGTTGTCAAATTTTGATCTTAACCATTAAGCCTCAAGATTTAGATCAGTTTTTAAGAAAAAACCAAAATTTAATTATTAAAAATAAGCCTTTACTAGTCAGCTTTTTAGCAGGGGTAGCAATTAAAACTATTGAAGCTGAACTAGCAAAGGTAAAAGTGGTAAGAGTTATGCCTAATTTAGCAATTAAGGTTAAAGAAGGCCTAACCTTTATTGCTGCCGGCAGTTTAGCAACAAAAAATGATTTAAAGTTGGTAAAGGATATTTTTTCTTTGATGGGAGAAGTAATTGAAGGAAAAGAGATGTTAATTGATAAAATCACAGCCCTCTCTGGGAGTGGGCCCGGGTTTATTTATTATTTTATGGAATCATTTTATAAAACAGCTATAAAGATGGGTTTTAAGAAAAAGGAAGCCAAAAAAATTGTAGCTCAAACCTTTAAAGGGGCTTCTTTGTTGGCTTCTGATTCTAATAAAGATTTTTTTAAACTTCTTAGTTCTGTTGCTTCGCCGGGAGGAACTACTGAGGCAGGAATTTCTTTTTTTAATCAAGCAAAACTTTCAAAAAAAGTATCCCAAGGGATTTATAAGGCTCATAACAGAGCAAAAAAGATATCTTCAAATACAAAAAGGAGAAAAAGTTGAAAAGATTAGGGGTTATCGGTGGAACCGGAGTTTACAATCTAGAAGGGATTAAAGAAAAAAAGGAGGTAGAGCTAGACACTCCTTTTGGCCGGCCATCGTCACAGTATATCTTAGGTAAGCTTTCCGGCAAAGAGGTTGTTTTTTTACCCCGCCACGACATTGGCCATAAGAATAGCCCGTCATCGATAAATTATCAAGCCAATATATATGGCATGAAAGAGTTAGGGGTTACCAAGATACTTTCAGTATCAGTTTGCGGATCATTAAATGAAAAAATGAAACCGCTTGATTTTGTAATTCCGGATCAATTTATTGATAGAACCACAAAACGCAAGAATACTTTTTTTGAAAAAGGAATAGTTGCTCATGCAGCTTTAGCTCATCCTGTTTGTAGCAGTTTGGCAAAAAGCTTAGAGAGGGCAGTAAAATCAGCTGGCCTAAATTATCATTTTGGCGGTACTTATTTAAATATGGAAGGGCCTCAATTTTCTACCAAAGCTGAGTCAAATCTATATCGCAACTGGGGCGCTGATATCATCGGTATGACTAATTTTAGCGAAGCTAGGCTGGCTCGTGAAGCTGAAATTTGCTATGTGAGCTTATCGGCAGTGACAGATTTTGATTGCTGGCATCCGGATTTTGGTGAAGTTAGTATTGAGATTATTATAAAATATTTGCAAAAAAACTCTCAAAATTCTAAAAAAGTTATTAAAGAATTTATCGCCTTGGAAGACCCTGAAGAAAAATGTAGTTGCCATCAAGCTTTAAAAAATACTATAGTTACAAGGCCAGAAGCGATTTCAGAAGAGGTAAGGAAAAAACTTAATCTTTTAATTGGAAAATATATAAAATGAGCATTATTGTTGTTGGTTCAGTTGGCCTAGATTCAGTAAAGACACCTTTTGGCACTGTAAAAAAAGTGCTTGGCGGTTCGGCTAGTTATTTTTCTTATGCAGCTAGTTTATTTTCTCAAGTTAGTTTGATTGCAACCGTAGGCAGTGATTTCCCTAAAAAATACATAAAATTATTTAACCAAAGAAATATAAAGTTGGATGGGCTTTCCCAGGCTGCCGGTAAAACATTTAGCTGGTCAGGCCGATATGGTTGGGATATGGGTGATCCGGAAACTCTTTCAACCAAGTTAGGTGTTTTTGCTGATTTTTGTCCCAAACTCCCGCCTCAATATAAAAAAAGCAAACATATTTTTTTGGCTAATATCGATCCTGAACTGCAAAAAAATATATTAAAGCAAATAAAAAACAGGAATTCTAAAATTATTGGTTGTGATACAATGGATTTTTGGATTGAAAATAAAAGGAAAAAATTACTGAACTTATTAAAAGATATCGATATATTTTTTATCAATGAGTCTGAAGCTCGCCAATTAACTCAAGAACCAAATATATTGAAAGCTGCCCGGGCTATATTAAGGTTTGGCCCAAAAAAAATATTTATAAAGCGCGGTGAACACGGAGTTTTATTAGTTTCGGGAAAGCATTTATTTAATGCACCAGCGTATTTGATGGAATCAGTAGTTGATCCCACCGGAGCCGGAGATACTTTTGCCGGAGGAGTTATGGGGTATTTGGCAGTGACAAATAATAAAAGTATTAACACCTTAAGAAGAGCAGCAATTTATGGTACAATTATGGCTACTTTTGCGGTTGAGGGTTTTAGTCTAAAGAGTTTACAAAAAGCTACCTTAACCAAGGTGAAAAAGAGAATAAAAAAGTTTAAAAAACTGGTTTCGTTTTAACATGAAATATAAAGATACTTTAAATTTACCGAGAACTTCTTTTCCTATGCGGGCTAATCTAGCCCAGCGTGAACCAGAAAGGATTAGCAACTGGCAGGATTCTGATATTTATAATCAGCTTCGCAGGCAAAGATTAGGGAAAGATAAATATATCCTTCATGATGGCCCACCTTATGCTAATGGGCCAATTCATATTGGGCATGCTTTAAATAAAATTTTAAAAGATATAATTGTAAAATTTAAGTTTTTAGATGGATTTGACTGTCCTTTTGTTGTGGGTTGGGATTGCCATGGGCTTCCAGTTGAGCACCAACTATTTAAAGAATTAAAGCAGACTAAACATGATGTGGATATCGTTGAATTTCGTAAAAAGGCCCATGCTTATGCAGAAAAATTTGTTAAGCTTCAAACTGAAGATTTCAAACGGTTAGGAATTTTTGCTGATTGGGAAAATCCTTATCTTACCTTTAATTCCCACTATGAATATTCAGTAATGAAGCTACTCGAGGAATTAACCCAAGATGGATACATATATCGCGGCAGAAAACCTGTTAATTGGTGCCCAACTTGTGAAACTGCTTTAGCAGAAGCAGAAGTTGAATATAAAGATAAAAAATCTGAATCTATATACTTTCTTTTTAAAGCCTTAGATTTTGAAAAAAAGATATTTGAGGCTAGCGATAAGAAAATTTATTTTTGTGTCTGGACAACAACCCCCTGGACTCTTGTCTCAAATGTGGCAGTTGCCGTTGAGCCAAATCTTAAGTATAATTTAGTTTCTTTAAAAGATAAATACATTGTTATTGCCCAGAAGCTACAGGAAAGCTTAGAGGCAAAATTAGAGCGTAAGCTAGAGGTCGTTAAAACTATTATTGGTAAAAACCTTGAAGATATTAATTTAATTCATCCTTTTATTGAGCGGTCTTCTCCGGTTGTATTAGCGGATTTTATTTCTTCAGAAGAAGGAACAGGTTGTGTGCATATTGCCCCCGGACACGGCCAGGAAGATTTTTCCCTACAAAAAAAATATAATTTAGAGATTATAATGCCGGTCGCCGAAAACGGCAAGTTTTTAGAGCCAGAGGAATTTAAAGGAAAAAACATTTACAAGGCGAATGAGTTGGTATTGGCTAAATTAAAAGAAAAAAACAGCCTGGTTTGGCATGAAGCTATTACTCATTCATATCCGCATTGTTGGCGCTGCAAAAATCCGATAATTTTTAGAGCTACTTATCAATGGTTTTTTAATGTTGACCATAATGATTTACGCAAAAAGCTTTTTAATAAAATTAATGAAATCGAATGGATTCCGGCTAGCGGTCAAGAAAGAATGAAGTCAATG
>JAIPHS010000032.1 GCA_021735105.1 Candidatus Omnitrophota bacterium | reverse complement strand
GATGCAGTAAAAAATAAGATTCTGCCGGCTGCATCCAACACCTCTTTGATCAAAGCTTGTATCTGTTGCTCTTCGCCTTGAAAATTATCTTTTATCACTATTGGCTTTAAACTAACCAATTGTATATTTTTCAAAAAAGCTGAACTTTCTTCTCCTAAATCGCAGTTTGATAATACTTTTTCTGCTTCAAGATAACCCTGAGCTTGTTTTAATATTTCTTTTTCTTTCTGATCTTGAGTTCTGTTTAGCCGTTGTTCAATTTTTTCAAGATCAATTAAGACAAAATCAAGCAATTTAGTTTTATTAATAACTACTGCATCAGATTTTTCTAAATCTGTATCTATAAACTCAACTATATAGGGATTTTTTTTGCTCGGTGAAAATTTATCCACCAATTTTTTAAATTCACTGCTTTCATAGTTATATTTCTTTGGTGTAAAATTAAAACCAAAATTAAATATTTTCATTTTTTTATCTTAAACTCCACGTTGTTTTTTATCCGACCTTTTCCTTTTCCTGTTTTGCTTTTGCAATAATGTTTTGAGTAACGCGCGTAGGAACAACTTCATAATTAGAAAAATTCATTGAATAGCTCCCTCTGCCGCCAGTTACAGAACGTAAATCTGAAGCATATTTAAACATTTCTGCTAAGGGAACTTGTGCTTTTACAACTTCATTTTTTCCTTTTGGCTCCATTCCCATAACTTTACCCCGCTTGCTATTTATATCTCCGGTAATCTGTCCGGTTAAATCTGACGGAGCAACAATTTCAACACTCATTATTGGTTCAAGCAAAATAGAGCCACCTTCTGAAAATGCATTTTTTAAAGCCATTGAACCGGCAATTTGAAAAGCCATATCTGAAGAATCTACGGGATGATAAGAACCGTCAAAAAGAGTCACTTTAATATCAGTTATTGGATATCCAGCCAAAAACCCTTTCTTCATTGTGTTTTTTATTCCTTTTTCAACTGAAGGAATATAACCGCGAGGAATTTTTCCTCCTACGATTTTATTTACAAATTCAAATTTTTTACCCCGCTCTAAAGGTTCAACCTTAATCGAAACTTCTCCAAACTGGCCTTTTCCGCCAGTTTGTTTTTTATAGCGATAAGACACTGTTGCTTCTTTGGCAATAGCCTCAAGATAAGGGACTTTAGGAGTACCTAAATTTACATCTGCCCCGTAATGTTCTTTCATTCTTTCAATAGTAAGCTTTAAGTGAAGCTCTCCCATCCCAGACAGTATCAACTCTTTAGTTTGTGAATCCCGTGAAACACGGCAAGTAGGATCTTCTGAAGTAAGACGATCGAGAGCAGTTGATATTTTATCTTCATCTTTTCGAGTCTTAGGTTTAACTGACGATGAGTAGGCTGGCTCTGGAAACTCTAAAGGTTTAAACCTTATTACTCTTGAATGATCACAAATTGTATCACCGGTTTCGGTTTCTTTTAGTTTTGCAACAGCCGCGATATCGCCCGGCAAGACACAATCCAGGCTTTTTTCTTCTTTGCCTTCAAGTTGATAGATTTGCCCCCCTTTTTCTTTAACTTCCTTATTTGCATTATAAAAACTTTGGTTTGCTTCTAACTTACCTGAAAAAACTCTAAAAATTGTTAACTGCCCCACGAAAGGATCGATTATTGTTTTGAAAACTTGAGCTGAAAAAGGATCTTCTAAACTTGGCTTAATCTCAACTTCTTCGTCTTGCTTTCCTTTAGCAATTCTACTTTTTGCTTCCTCCACTGCTGGCATAATTTCAGTTATTAATTTTATTAAAAAATCAACACCTACTTCTTCTATAGTTATTCCCCCCATAACTGGAAAAACTTTACAATTTAAAACTGCCTTTTTTAAAGCTTTATTTAGCTCATCTTGCTCTAAAGATCCTTTTTCAAGATATTTTTCCAGTAAAGCATCATCCGTCTCAGCAACAGAATCCAATACCTCGCTGTATAATGAACTATATTTATCTTTATTATCTAAAACGCTTTCTATTTTTTTACCTTCTAAGACACCTAAGCTGATAATTTTTTTAGTAAGGCTTTCTTTTATATCTTTTAATACTTCATTATAATTTGTATTTTCTTTGTCTAATTTATTTATAAAAAACAGGCAGGGAATATTTTCTTTTTCTAGTATCTGCCAGACTTTTTCAGTTCCAATCCCTACACCTTCTTGAGCATCCACTACAATAATTGCAAAATCAGCAGCTCTAGCTGCTCCAACAACTTCACCAATAAAATCAGTGTAACCAGGGGTATCGATAAATTCAAATTTATTATCCCCTACATCAGCAGATAAAACAGAAAGATTTATTGAACTTTTTCTTTTTTTCTCATCTTCTTGATAGTCACTAACGGTATTACCTTGCTCAACTTTTCCTAACTCATTAATTGTTCCAGACTTATGAAGAATAGCTTCTGCCAAAGAAGTTTTACCAGATTGGGCATGTCCAACTATTAAAAATGTTTTCTTTTTTGCAGCTGTAGTTGCCATAATTACCCCCTCATTGAAAATGCAACTATTTAGAGTATACCTTTATTTTCAATGACACTGAGCCGAATTACTCGGCGAAGTGTCTTATACTTGGTAAACTGTTATTATATTAAAAATATCCTCAAGAGTCAATGAAATGCGCTTTTTTTTTATTTTTTCATAAGATGTTTACAATCAACAAGTTATATAAAAAATCACCGAATATTTGCCAAGAACTAACTCCAAATTGATTAATTTCCCCCTTATTTTAAGAAAAAACGATCTTTTTTAGATGATTAACATCGCATCGCCAAAACTAAAAAAACGAAATTTACTTTCTTGGCTATAATCATAAGCCTTTTTTATTAATTTTGGCGAGGAAAATGAAGATACCAAGACTAAGTTGGTAGATAAAGGAGTATGAAAATTAGTAATTAAAGCATCTACCACCTTAAACTTATAACCCGGGGTTATATAAAGGCTGGTCTGCCCCGAATAAGTTCTTACTTCTAAGCTGCTGATAGCTGAGCTTTCTAAGCTTCTTGCAGCAGTCGTGCCTACAGCAAATATCCTTTTATTTTTCTTTTTAGCTTTATTTATGATCCCTGCCGTTTCTTTTGATAACTCTATATACTCTTTTGCCATCGGGTGGTCACGTATATCTTCTTTTTTTATTGGCCGGAAAGTAGCCAAGCCGCAATGTAAGGTAAGATAAGCAATCTTAACTCCTTTTTCTTTTAACTTATTTAGCAAATCTTTTGTGAAATGCAATCCAGCTGTAGGAGCAGCTGCAGCCCCAGGCTTTTTAGCATATACAGTTTGGTAATCTTCTAGCTTTGATCTTTTTTTTATATAAGGAGGAAGAGGCACCTCACCTTTGCTTTTAACTAAATCATCAATTTGAGCCGGATAAAATTTCAAAATAAACAATCCTTGAGAGTTCTTATCTAAAACCTCTGCCTGATAACTATCGCCGAAAAAAATTTTGTTGGCAATTTTAGCTCTTTTTGCCGGATTAACTAAACATTGCCAGCAGCCTTCCTTTAATTCTTTAAGCAAAAATACTTCAATTTTGCCGCCTGTTTCTTTTTTAGCAAACATTCTAGCTTTAAAAACTTTGGTATTATTCAAAACTAAACAATCATCTTTCTGAAAAAATTCGACTATATCTCTAAATTTTTTTTCAGTTAAGCGGCCGGTTTTTCTCTCTAACACTAAAATTCGAGACTCATCCCTCGGATATTTTGGTGATTGAGCAATTAAATGCTCAGCTATTTTGAAGTCATAATTTGCTGCTTTAAATATTTCTTTTCCCATAATCCTCATATTCTACCAGAAAAAATATAAAAATGAACCCTCAAGAGGAGGATCTTGACTAAAGTCAGTAAATATGCTATCTAGTTACTATGGATAAAACCCCAGAAGATAAAGTAAAAGAGTTAAAAAGAGAACTAAAGAAAACTCGCTCCCACCTTGAAATATTTTATGAACTCACCAAAGCAATGAGAAAAACTCTCCATCTAGAAGAAATTAGCTATATAATTTTAACCGGCTTAACCTCTCATCAAAGTTTAAGATATAACCGTGCTGCACTTTTTTTTGTTGATAATGAAAAAAAAGAAATAAAAGGCTTTATGGGGCTTGGGCCGATGGATGGAAAAGAAGCTTCAGAGGTTTGGCAACATATCTCGGATGAAAAAAAAGATCTCTATACTTTAATTGAAAACTACCACCTTATTAAAAAAGATAAAAATAACCAGCCTGATTTTATGAAATTTATTCAATCCCTTAAATTTCCTATAGACCCAAAAAGTGGATTAATTTTTGATAGTCTAAAAGGGGAAATTTTCTGGATAAAAAAAGGTAATAAGCAGCTAAAGGACGATCCTTTAGTAAAAAGACTTAACTTAGATGAATTTATTATTGCCCCATTGAAAATTAAAGGGGAAATCACGGCTATATTGATTGTAGACAATTACATAACTAAAAAAAAGATTAGCAAAGAAGACTTCAAGATGCTTGAGATGTTTTCTGAACAAGCAGCAGGAGCTCTTGAAAACTCATATAGCTTTGAATTAACCTTAACCAAAGCCCATACTGACCCTTTAACCGGCCTATGGAACTACGGTTATTTTCAATATAAACTAGACGAAGAATTAGCTAAAGCAAAATCAACCAAACAAACTATATCAGTTTTAATGATCGATATTGATGACTTTAAAAACTATAATGATAGTTTCGGCCATATTCAAGGAGATAAAGCACTAAAAAAAATAGGAGAAACTATAAAAAATAATTGCCGGAAAATTGATATAGTTTGTCGTTATGGCGGAGAAGAATTTTCCTTAATTTTACCTTCTAATGACAAAAAAGAAGCTCGCTTGCTGGCAGAAAGAATTAGAAAATCGATAGCAAAAAATAATATTTTAAACTATCGATTTACAATAAGTGTTGGAGTGGCTAACTTTCCTAAAGATGGAATAGAAAAGAAAAAATTGACCAAAAAAGCTGATGGTGCCCTATACGAGGCAAAAAATAAAGGTAAAAACTGCACTGTAACCTGCTAAGTCTTAGCTTTTTCTTCTGCAAATTTAACAGAGACTAATTTTGAAACGCCTTTTGTCTGCATAGTAACCCCATACAAAACATCAGCATTACTCATAGTTTTTTTATTATGGGAAATTAAAATAAATTGAGCATGTTTAGAAAAATCTTTTAAGATGTGGTTGAATCTATCGACATTAGCCTCATCTAAAGGTGCATCTATTTCATCAAGCACGCATAAAGGAGAAGGCCTTACAGTAAAAATAGAAAAAATTAAAGCAATCGCGGTAAGAGCTTTTTCTCCTCCAGATAACAAAGATACATTTTGTAATTTTTTGCCGGGCGGTTGAACTTCAATCTCAACCCCTGATTCTAAAATGTCTTCAGGGTCAATCAAAATTAATTTTGCTCTACCCCCATTAAATAAAAACTTATAATTTTTCTTAAATTCTTTTTCAATTTTTTCAAAAGTTTCTAAAAACATCTGGCGGGAAGTGCGATTAATCTTATTAATAGCTTTTTTTAAATTATCTTTTGATGTAACCAAATCCAGCCTTTGAGCTTCTAGGAAATCTCTTCTTTCTTTGAGTTCCTGGAATTCCTCAATCGCAACTAAATTTACTTCTCCCAAAGAATTCAGCCTTTTTTGCATTTTTTCTTTCTTTTGGTTAAGCTCTTCTCTGGAACTATCATCCGGCTCCAATAAGGAAAGATCAACCTCCAGATTATATACTTGTTTTAGATAATCTTTAATTTTTTCTTTTTCGTATTCTAAGCTTTGTACTTTAAGTTTTTGGTTATAAATAGTTTGCTGTAATCTATTAAGCTCCTGCTTAAGGCAATCAATTTTTTCTCTTTGGCCTAATGTTTCTTTATTGAGTTCTACTTCTTTTTTCTGAAGTTCTTCTTTCTTGTAAACTGAATCCTTAATATTTTTTTTATCTTTTTCTATTTGCTCTTCTAATTCTTTTATTTTTTCCTCTAAAGAATTTACTTGTTTATGTCCAGATTCCTTCTCCTCTTTTACTTGTTTGATATTATTGTTAAATTCATTAATTTCCTCTTTAAAAAAATCAACTTTTGAGCTAATACTATCCTTTTCTTTATGCAATGATTCTTTTTGAGCCACAACCTGGGCGGTTTGAATATCTATTTCTCTTATGGATTGTTCACAATCTTCTACTATATTTTGTAAAGAAGACAAAACATTGTTTACCTTTTCTAACTCTTGGCTGCTGCTGGTTGTTTCTTGTTCAGCTTGATCTTTTTGTGCCTGAAGTTTATCAATTTCAGTTATTGCATTCTTAGTTTCTTCGTCTACCAATTCATATTCTTCTTTTAATCTTTTAACTTCACGCTTGGCTGAATCTTTATCTTGTTGAACTTGAGAAAGGTCATTTTTATAACGCTCAATATTGTTATCTTCTAAAGATAGTTTTTTATCCAAAGATTGTTTTTGTTCGGATAAATTATAAATCTTTTGCTTTAATTGATTGCTTTCAACCTCTAGGTTAGAAATTTTTTGCTGAAGCTGTTCTTGGTCAAAAGCAATAACTTTGGCTTCTAATTTTGCTTTAAAAAGGTCTCCTTCTTGGCTAAATTCTGTATCCTTTAAAGAAGCAACTAACTTATTAATATTGCCGGGATCTTTATCAAAAAGAACTGTAATATTTTCTTTCCGGGAAAAAGTTTCATACTTAGTGCGAAACTCTTTTAAAAACTGGTAAGAAGCGCTTAATTCAAAAAAATCTTTTTCTTTTTCAGACATCAAACCTCTTAGCTTTTCATTTTCTTGATTAATTTCTTTCTCTTGGCTAGCTAAACCTTGTTTTTTTTCTTTTAACTGGCTAAGTTTATCAAAGACTTGCGAATAATCATCCTCCGCTTTTTCTAATTTTTGAGAATTTTCCGAAAGTAAATTATCAAGCTTTCCTTTATCTAAAAGTAATCTTTTTTTACGATTTAGCAAAGTAGAAATTTGTGCCTGTAGTTCAATTGTTGAATTATGAGTTTTAGTTTTTTGTTCTTCTAAGATTAGAATGTTTTCTTTTTCTTTCTTTAGATCACTTTGGGCTTTCTTTATCTTCGCGGTCTTATCTTCTTTTTCTACAGAAAGATTAGTTATAGTATGTTCTATTTTGCCTGCCTCTTCTTCAATAGCATCCAGCCGCATAGCCTCTTCTTCTCTTCTTCTATCTTGAACATTAATTTTTTCTTCTAAGGTTTTTCCGGTTATCTCAAGCTGTTTACTTCTTTCTTTCAATTCTTCAATTCGTTGGCTGGACAACTCGATATTGCTTTGGTAAGTTTTTATTTGAGCTTGAGCCGACACGACTAATGTATTGGTTTGTTCTAAATCACCCCTTAGGCTGCTTTGTTTTTGATTTATTTCTTCTAACTCTTTGTTTAATAAAGACAGTTGGTTGCCAATATCAGTTTCTTTTTCTTTTGACAAATTGAGATTATTAACAGAATTGTCAATTTTTTTATCCAAATCTTTAGCCGATTGAGCAGCTATCTTTTTTTCAACATCAATCAGTTTATTTTTAACCTCTTTGTATTTTTCAGCCTTTTGGGCTTGTCTTTCTAGATAGCCAATTTGCCTTTTTACTTCACCTAAGATATCATCTAGACGGACAATATTATCATCTGCCTCCGAAAGCCTGCGTAAAGCTTCCTTTTTTCTTTCCTTATATTTTACTATGCCGCTTGCTTCATCAAAAATTAACCGCTTATCTTCCGGTTTATAACTTAAAAATACTTCAATTTTACCTTGTTCCACAAACGAATAAGTAGATTCTCCAATCCCGGTACCCAGAAAAAGATTTTGAATATCTTTTAACCTTACCGGACTTTTATTAATAAAATATTGACTCTCCCCGGAACGATACAATCTTCTACTGATTAATACTTCATTATAATTGATCGGTAAATATTTATCTTCATTAGAAAAATTCAGGCTGACTTCAGCATAATTTAAGGCAGGATAACTTTCAGTTCCATTGAAGATAATATCTTCCATCTTTGTACCACGTAACGACTTTGGCCTTTGTTCACCAAGCGCCCACTTGATACTGTCAAAGACATTTGATTTCCCGCAACCATTTGGACCAACCACTGCGGTTATTCCAGAATCAAATTTAAGGGAGGTTTTTTCCGGGAAAGATTTGAAACCAAAAAGGTTTAACTCTTTTAAATACATTTTAACGTTTATAGCATCAATTACGTTAGTTGCGTTTTAAAATTAACAATTCGATACTTCTTTCAGTTTCTTAGAAAGAAGCGGTATCACTTTAAAAAGATCACCCACAATTCCATAATCAGCCACTTTAAAAATAGGTGCATCGGGATCTTTATTAATCGCAATAATTAAATCGGATGATTGCATCCCCACCAAATGTTGAATTTGTCCTGATATTCCGCAAGCAATATAAATTTTAGGGCAAACTGTCCGGCCAGTCTGGCCTACCTGATGAGAATAAGGAATCCATCCAGCATCAACACAAGCCCGCGAAGAACCTATCGCAGCATCTAAATTTTTGGCTAGCTCTTCGATTATTTTAAAATTTTCCGGGCTACCTAAACCTCTTCCCCCCGATACTATAATATCAGCTTCAGCTAAATTTACTGTAGAGACATCTTCTCTGACAAAATCTAGAAATTTTATTCTTCTATCGACATTATTTGAGTCAAAAGACTCTTTTATTATTTCACCTTTACGCGTAGGATCTGGCTTTGCTTCCGGCATCACCTTATGGCGGACAGTTGCCATCTGAGGCCTAAAATTGGGCGAAATAATTTGAGCCATAATGTTTCCCCCAAAAGCCGGCCTAGTTTGAATCAATATTTTTTTATCTTTATCGATCTCTAAACCCGTACAATCTGCAGTTAAGCCAGCATAGCACTTTACTGCAATTCTTGCTGCTAAACTTCTTCCGGTTGTGGTT
>JAIPHS010000031.1 GCA_021735105.1 Candidatus Omnitrophota bacterium | reverse complement strand
TCATCAGTATTCCTTCTGCCAGCGGCCAGATGATCAGGGATATCATTGCAAAATGTGAAAAAACTCAAGCCAGGATAAAAATTTTACCGGTGTTAAATAAAATTATCTCAGGTGAAGTTACCGTAAATGATATAAGGGATGTCAGCCCTGAGGATTTGCTCGACAGAAAGCCGGTTTCAATAGACACAAAAGATATCAGTTCTTTTATTCATAATAAAACTGTTTTGATAACCGGTGCGGCAGGTTCTATCGGCTCTGAGCTTTGCCGCCAGGCAGCTGGTTTTTACCCGCAATTAATTGTACTTTATGATCACGATGAAAATAATACTTACTACCTCCAACAAGAGTTAAACCAGTCTTTTCCCGGATTAAAATACGTTACTATAATCGGGGATATTAAAGATATCGGCTTGTTAAAAAGTACTTTTTCCCGCTACCGGCCCCAGATAATTTTTCATTCAGCAGCCCACAAACATGTGCCGCTTTTAGAGGATAATCCGGCGGCAGCAGTTAAAAATAACGTTATCGGAACCAGAAACTTGATGTATGCTGCCGAACACTATCAGGTTGAAAGCTTTGTGATGATTTCAACTGATAAGGCGGTAAGGCCTACTTCGGTTATGGGAGCTTCCAAGCGCCTGGCAGAGATGATCGTTCAATCTAAGGCAAAAAGGGCAAAAACAAAGTTTATGGCAGTTCGATTCGGTAATGTTATTGGTTCAAGTGGAAGCGTTGTCCCACTTTTTAAAAAGCAAATTGAACAACGTGACCCGGTAACAATAACTGATCCTAAGGTAAAGAGGTATTTTATGACTGCGCGGGAAGCATCCTTGCTGGTTTTACAGGCGTCTGCGCTGGGTAAAGGCGGTGAAGTTTTTGTGTTAGATATGGGAGAACAGATAAAGATAGTTGATTTAGCTAAAAATTTAATAATTCTTTCCGGGCTTAAGCCGGATATTGATATAAAGATAGAATATATCGGGCTTCGGCCGGGTGAGAAGATGTATGAGGAGATACTGCTTGATAAAGAACACGACCAGATTACCAAGCACGATAAAATTTACATAGCCCAGCCTGATAATTTTAACCAGGGCCAGCTGCGCCGTGAAATCAAGAAACTTGAACGTTTAGCTACTCTCATGGATAATGGCCGGATTATCGAAAAATTGAAAGAAATGATCCCTGACTACAAGAGGTAAAGTAAAGAAATGGTATTTGTAAAATATTTAAATTGGATTTTATTATCCAGTTGTGCTGTTTTTTTAGCGGCAGGAATCTATAGTACCAAGGTAGCGAAAGTTTGTTCCCTGATAGCTATCGGGGCTTTTATTTTATCAAGGGCTTGTGATAGGAGTAAGCCTTTTTTTAAAAATTTTTTTGAATTCACATCTCTTAATAAAGCGATATATTGTTTTTTAGCTGTTGCAGGTTTAGCTACCATTTTTGGCCTATCTGCCTATGAGTCACAGAAAGTTTTTTTTAACAGATATATAATTTATTTTTTTATATTTTTTGTGGGAGCTTTTATTGGCAAAAGAAGGTTTGCGCTGAAAATTATTATTCTTTCTTTATCGGTTGGAGCGGTGCTTGTAAGTGTGGGCGGATTGATTGATTTGTTTTCAGGCGGCCCGCTTAGACGGCTCCTTACCAGTTTCGGCGCGCCTATCTATGGAACCTACTTTTTATATACATTACCTTTTTTCATTGGGTTTATGATTTTCCATTCTTCGCTTAAGCTGAAGCTTATTTCTTTTGTTGCGGCGGTACCTGTATTTGCAGCATTTATCTTTCATGGTTCCAGAGGGGTATGGTTAGGGTTGATAGCGGGATTTATTATTACGATTATTCTATGTAGTAAAAAGAGAGGTTATTTATTTGGATTAAGTTTATTAGTTATTGTTTTGATCGGCTCTGTTAATTTTACCAGAGAAAGGATTATGAGAGTTGACAACGATAGCAGTATTAAAGTTAGGCTTCAGATGGCGGCATCAGCGATAAATATATTTAAAGAGTATCCGGTATTCGGGGCAGGACCGGGAAGCTACGGCGGCTTAATGCAAGATTACTATCCGGATCAGGCCAAAGGCGCCCGCAAGCACTCGCATGCGCATAATACTTATTTAGAAGTATTGGCAGAGGTGGGTATTTTAGGGCTTTTAAGCCTGCTTTGGATTTTAGCTTTGTTTTTTTGTCAGGGTTACAGAGCGGTTAAAAAAGATCCGGATGCGTATAATATCTCTTTTATGATTATGTTTCTTGCTGTTTTCGTATCGGAGTTTTTTATGAGTGTAATCCTTGTCGGAATTGCCGCTCCGGTAATATTTTGGTTATTATTGGGCGCGGGAACACAGGTATTTAAAACTAAAAAAATAGATAAGGTTAAAGATGCAGTCTAAACTAGTTTCGGTAATTATTCCCACATATAATAGAGCCGGTACTCTATCTAGGGCTATAGAAAGCGTGCTAAAGCAAACCCATAGCAATTTAGAGTTGATTATAGTAGATGATGGCTCAGATGATAATACAGCTGAATTACTATCTAAAGAAAAGAATAAAGATAAAAGAATAAAATATATTAGGCTTTCTGAAAATAAAGGGGTAGCTGCGGCTCGTAATGCGGGAATAAAAGAATCTCGTGGTGGCTATATCGCTTTTCTAGATTCTGATGACCAATGGCTTCCTGATAAGTTAAAATTGTCTTTAGAAGTTTTTAAAAACAATAGTGATTTAAATATCGGTTTAATTTATACAAATGGATGGGATTTTAAGAATGGACAAAAGAGCAGCATTTTTAAGACTCCAAAGCTTTCTGGTAATGTTTACGGAAATAAACAGAGAAAAAAAAATATCTTTCCTACCAAGATTGTAAGCCCTTTTCCTTCTTTTTGGATCTTACCTAAGGATGTTGTGTCTAAGGTTGGTTTTTTTGATGAAGCTATGAGGAATTGGGAAGATGTTGATTTTTTTGTCAGAGTTGCCAGAAACTTTAATATTTATTTTCTAAATAGTTTTTTATCTATAAAATACCATCAAGCGCAGTCTTTAAGCAGGCTTACTGTTAGAGTAATGAGGTGCAAGGAGCATTTTTGGCAAAAACATATAAAGTGGTTATCTAATGATAATTGGAGTATATATAGATTTACTTGGAGGATGGGTAAAGATTGGCTAGCATTGGGAAATAAAAAGTTAGCTAGAAAGTATTTTTGGAAAACACTTAAGGAAAAACCTTATAAAATAGAAATTATAGGAAAAATTTTTAAAACTTTACGGAGAGATAAAAAAATAAAAAAAATAATTATCTCATTTTTAAATACTCCTATTTGTTTAAAAACTAATAGTAATGCTTATTATTTGTTTTTAAAAGAATATTTTGCCCCATTATCTGTTAATCTTGAATTAGATAAATGTAAAATTTTTATTGATATCTTTTGGGAACACAAATATTGGAAACAGCGTATATATAATTATGTTTCAAAGAAGTGCCCTCGTGTGGGGGCTAATACTTATGTTTCAGATAAGATGGCTGCAACAGTCTTTAAGGAAAAGGAAAAGATTTTTTTTGGTTGGCAGGAAAAAAAGAATATAATTAAAAGTAAAGCCATAGTTCGTTCGCGTTTTTACAAAAATAAATTTTCTTTTTTAACCAGAGGTATTAAACAAAAAGAATATTTTTATCAGTTAACCTTAAAGGTAGTGTACTATCCTTTATTTTATTATTTTCATAAAAAAAACAATTTTACTGTGTTACATGCTTCTGCAATTCGATATAAAAACAAAGGAATTATTTTTTCTGGGTTAGATGGTGTGGGAAAAACCAGTTGTGCATTGTCTTTAATGAATAGCAAAGAAGCATTTTTATTATCTGATAATTTGATTTTAGTTGGAGAAAATAAAGTATATTCTTGTTATGAACAAATCCGCTTGCATAAAAACAAGAACAATCCTGAAAAGAAATTTTATCTTTTGCCTAATGAAAAAATGGTTGAGGAGAGTTTAATAAATTTGGTTTTTTTTATTGAATCAGCTTCAAGTAATAATCTTATTCCTATCTCTTTAGATGAAGCGGTTCAGAAATCAGTTGATTTAAGTAGGTTATCTGGGGAGCTGCAAAAATACCCTGCATTTTTCTCATTATATAGCTTAGCTTTAAATAATGATTTTATTTCAGAGAAGAAAATATTAAAGTCAGCTTTTGCCAATGCGCGGTTTTTCCGGATTCAGATGGATTTTTCATTAGGACTGGAGTATAATGCAAAATTCTTGAAGGAAAAAATAAATTCAATAATTTAGAGAGGTAATCATGGGTGAGAAAATAAAAATTTTATCAAAGGGAAAGATATTAAATGAAGAATTTGAGGTGGAGCTTAATCATCCGCTTTCAAAAGGGACAAGCCAGCAGATACATCTTCAGTCTCAGAAATTTAGGGTTGAGCTAGACAGAAAAGATTATTTAAAGTATGGTTTGTCAGTTTTAGCAGCGGCAAAAAAAATAAAGATGTTAAAGAGAATCAAATGAAAGAGTTTTTGCTAAAAGAAATATTCAATAGTTTTAAAGCTAATGATATAGACTATCTAGTTTTGCGAAAACAAGAACAAATTCCGGATAAGGTGACATATAATAACGATCTTGATTTATTATGCAAAAGCGCTCAACGTAAAAAGATAAAAAATATTTTTTTAAAAAATCGCTATAATTTTTATCAAGATTCAGAAGCTCAAAATGTTTATTTATATGGAGCTAAGCCTCACGATCATTTTTTAAATAAAAAAAATGATTTACATATTGACATTATATATTCATTATCATACAGAAGTCCTAATAAAGGTGAGTGGGTATCGGTGGATAAAGAAATACAGAGAGATATTTGGGACCAACTTGTTGTTAGTGATAAATTTTGGAAATACAAACCATCTGCTCAGGATGAATTAATTCATATATTATGTCATTGTATTTTTGATAAGCGAAGAATAGATGAATACTATAAATTAAAAATACAAGAATTATTGGCCCAAGTTGATAGTAGCCTTTTAGAAAAAAAATTATCTTTGATATTTTTTGATTTTTCTCCTAAACTAATTGAATATATTTTAAATAATGATACTGATAACATTTTTTTAAATTATATTTCTTTTAAGGAGTATTAAATGAG
This sequence comes from Candidatus Omnitrophota bacterium, assembly GCA_021735105.1. Taxonomy (GTDB): domain Bacteria; phylum Omnitrophota; class Gorgyraeia; order Duberdicusellales; family 4484-171; genus PXAH01. Next base: position 3,993 of record JAIPHS010000031.1, on the reverse strand, counting down.
TAATCCGGCAGTAATTGAGCTTGATAACGCAGGCAGCCGAAAAGGAAAATTTAAAAGATTTACCATAGAAGATAATATTGGTGAAGCCATACATCTGCATATCGATAATATGCGGATTGATTTTACTATCGAAGAATTTTTAGAATTTTCATCGATGGTTAAAGAGTCTTTAGATAAAATAGATTTTTTATGCGGTTATAAAATAGATAATTTTGATCAGATTTTTTTGCGGTCTTGTGCGGAATTTTTACCAAATTTAGTAGATATTAAGATAGAAGAGATTAAGTTGTCAGATCTTAGATATGTTAAGTTCTTGAAAGATAAGTATGGTGTATCTAAAGCTAAAACTTTATCAGTTCAGGATTTACCTGCTTATAAGTATCTTAAAGGGGATAAGAGCGAATTTTTAAATCAAAGCCGATACGACCACTTTTCAATTGGTAATGAAGATAGATTGTTAGATACTTTGGCTTTGTTAAAAGATAATAAATATCCGGTTGATGATAAATATATTGTTTTGTTTGATAAGCAAAATTATATCCGGTATGGACAAAGTTTTGCTGCTGTTTTAGGTTATCTATATGGACTTGATTCTAAAATAAAAATTATGCGGTTTTGTTTTAAAGGTAAAAAACATTTATTAAAGCCGTTTAAAATTAATATAAATATTTTTTTAAAAAGACTATTTCGTAAAAAAAGGAAAAAACTATGGAAAAAACATCAATATCAGTTGTAATTATTACCAAAAATGAAGAGGAAAGAATTTCAGATTGTATAAAATCGGTAAATGAATGGGCCGATGAAGTGGTTATAGTAGATGATGAATCAATTGATAAGACTCAGTATATTGCCCAAAAGCTAGGAGCAAAGGTGTTGGTAAAAAAGATGGAGATAGAAGGAGCTCATCGTAATTGGGCTTACCAACAAACGAAAAACCAATGGGTTTTAAGCCTTGATGCTGATGAAAGGGCAACTGCTGATTTGAAAAAGGAAATTTCTGAAATTTTAAAGTCAAATCCTGAGTGTGTATCTTTTTCGATACCACGCAAAAATCATATTGGGAATTATTGGATTCGCTGGGGTGGACAATACCCTTCGCCTCAGATAAAGCTAATTCGAAAAGATAAATTTAAGTGGGAAGAGGTAGAAGTTCATCCTCGTGCATTAGGAGAAGGTAAAAATGGGCGATTGTCTGGGGATATTATCCATTATACTTATCGCAACTGGGGTGATTTTTTGAATAAATTAAATAACCAGACAACCTTAGAAGCAAAAAAATGGTATAACTATTCCTTTGAAAATCCAAAAAAAGCAAGATATAAGATGAATGTAGTTCATGCTTTATGGAGAGTGTTCGATCGTTTTATGCGTACTTATTTTCGTAAAAAAGGTTACCGCGATGGCTTTATCGGGTTTATGATTGCCTATTTTGCTTCCCTGTATCAAATAGTAAGTTACGCTAAATATAGAGAATTCAAAAAGAATGGTAAAAAGAAATAAATCTTTCAAAAAGATTTTAATTATCAATCCTTTTGGGGTGGGTGATTTATTATTTTCAACTCCCTTAATCAAAAATTTAAAACATTATTATCCTAAATCTCAGATAACAGTTTTAACTGCTAAAAGAAGTGCTCCTGTTTTAAAAAATAATCTTAATGTTGATTTGGTGATTGGATTTAATCGGGGAGATTTTAAGGAGCTGAAGAAAGAGTCTAGAATTAAAGCTTACAAAAAGGCGTTTGCAGTTTTAGGTAAAATTGTTTTTTCCAAATTTGATTTGTTTATTGATCTTTCTTTAGAACACCGTTACAGTTTATTTGTTGCACTTTTAGGAGTAAAACCCAGAATTGGCTACAACTATAAAAAAAGGGGGAGATTTTTAACTGAGAAAGTGGACATAGGAGGATTTGTCGGTAAACATGTAGTTGAATACCATCTAAGCTTGCTTAGGTTTTTAGGATTTAAACCCAATTTCAGCGATCTTGAATTATTTGTTAGTGATGATGAAAAAAAGTGGGCCAAAGATTTTCTAAAAAAACAAGGGTTAGAAGAAAGTCAAAACTTAATTATTTTAGCTCCCGGGGGAGGAAAGAGCTGGGGGGATAGATCCTATTATCTTCAGTGGCCAAAAAATAAATTTATTGAATTGGCCAAGGAGTTAATGACTGATGATAAGATAAAAATTATGCTTGTCGGTGATAGTTCTGATAAGTTTGTCTGTGACAATATTTGCAATAAATTAGATAATAAAGCAATAAACATTTGCGGCCAAACTAATTTACGTCAATTTTTTGCGGTATTAGCAGAGTCTAATCTTGTAGTTTGTAATGATACTGGTATTTTGCATATGGCTTCAGCTTTAGATAGAAAAATAGTATGCTTGTGTGGGCCAGTTGATGAAGATGTCTATGGCCCTTATCCGTCTAGCGAGCAAAAGCAGGTGGTAAGCAAAGATTTCCCTTGTCGGCCCTGCTATAATCGGTTCGGTGTTCCTGAATGCAAGCACAACCATCAGTGCCTGGAGCAAATAGAAGTAGAAGAAGTTTTAGAGAAAATAAAAAATTTATTTTGATAGTTATTTAGGTGGCAGTTTATTAAAAATAATATAAAAAAATGATTGAATTTTATAAACCAATTATTAAGTCTAGAAGAAAATCGTTTTGGCTTTGCGGGCATAAGCCATACCTTAAATTAAGAGGTAAAGTTAAGACAATCGCCGTCCATAAATCTGGCGGTGGTTTAGGGGATTTAATACAAGCTATACCTTTTTTTCGTAATCTTCGCTATATGTTTCCGAATGCGAAGATAATCTATTTAGGTTTATATCAACGCCCATTTTGTGATTCGATTTTTAAAAATATTCCCTATATTGATGAATATATTGAATATAGGATGCCGGGCAATGAATCAACTTTTAAAGAATATTTTAATTTTTGGAAAAAACATTTTAATAAATTTGATCTTTTAATTGATACCCAATCAAAGTTCCCTCCCGGCTTTTGGCTGTGGTTACTAAATCCAAACTATTTTTTATCGAGAAGTCCGTTTTTTTCTCATTGGAAATTTATTCTTAATTCAAAAAAGAAACTTCATATTGCCGGGAAAATGTTATTTCTATTACAGGTACTTGGGTTGGAGAACATTGATCTAAGCCCGGCGGGTAATATCGAAAAAAGTTATCTTTCTTTTACACAAGGATATCTAAATAAATTTTCTGGCCCGTTTATATCTATACTACCTACAGCCGGCCATCCTTATAAAATGTGGCCCAAGGAAAAATTTGCTCTTTTAGCCGATAAATTTTATTCCTTAGGTTATAAAATAATCCTTGCGGGTGCTTCCAGCGAAGAGGGTATTTTAAAAGAAGTAGCTGAAATTATGAAAAACAAACCAATAATCCCTTTAGTTGACGAACCAAGGTTTGGCAAAGATCCAATTTATAGTGCAAGTCTATTTAAAAGTTCATTATTAACAATTGGAAATGACTGTGGAGGCTTGAACCTAGCAACATTTGCAGGTTGTCCGGTTATAGGGATATATGGGCCGACCACGCCAACTAAAAGCGGCCCCTTAGGCAATAAAAATATAGTTATCCATAAAGGCATGGATTGTTCTCCTTGTAAGTGGTTTTTGCAAAATTGTAATATGGATAGAAAATGCTTAAAAGATATTAGTGTTGAGCAAGTATTTACAACAGCAAAAGAGTTGTTAAGTAAGCTAAATTTCCAGTTCGAAAAGAGGGGACGTTTCCCTCGCTCATAACTGTTTATCTACCAACTACTTATAAACTGCTTATTTCTGCTAAAATAAATTCCCCATTCCATCATACCTATTTAATTTTATTCTTTAAATTCTTTGAAAGAATTCCGGCATTTGTTTCGTCTATAAGTAAAGGGGAAACAATGCCGGGTCAGCGTAAATCAATTCGATTAATGGGTTATGATTATGCCCAACGGGGTGCATATTTTATAACCATATGTGTAAATAATCGCA
>JAIPHS010000030.1 GCA_021735105.1 Candidatus Omnitrophota bacterium | reverse complement strand
ACAATTGCCAAAACATTTATATTTTGTTTGTAATTTTGGTATTTGAAATTGTATATTGTTTGTAATTTGTAGTTTGTATATTAGAATTTAATAATATGTAAGGAGCGTGAACATGAAGAAATATGGTAATGAGTTTAAAGTAGGTTTATTTTTCTTAATTTGTATTTTAGGTTTGGCAGCAATTACTTTTAAGACGGGGAAAATAAACTTTAAAAAAGAAGGTTATAACTTATATGTAACTTTTAATCAAGTAGCCGGTTTAGATGTAAAAGCACCGGTTATGCTCAATGGCTATGAAGTAGGAGAAGTTGAAGAGGTAAAAGTTGTTTCTCAAGAAGACAAAACTCATATTCTATTGAAACTTCTCATTGATCAAGGTATAAAAATAAGAATAAATCCTAAAGTATCGATTAAGACTTTGGGGATGATGGGTGAAAAATATATTCAAATAACCTCACATACGGGTAAAGGTTTTTTGAAACCTGATAGTAGATTAGAAGGCAAGCCTTATGTAGATACGGATGATTTGATTGATAACGTAAATAATTTAACCGAAGAAGTGAAAAAATTGACTACTAATCTAAATTATACAGTAAAAGATAACCAAGATAAAATTAGCCGAATGATTAGCAATTTAGAAGTAACTTCGCAAAACTTAGAAGAATTTTCAGCTGATATTAAAAGCCATCCCTGGAAACTACTGTTTAAGAAATAATAAAACCTTATGCAACAAAACAGGTTCAAACAAAAATGTTGCATAAGGATTAAAGTGGAGGTTTGGATGAAGAAAATATTTGGATTTTTATTTGTTTTTTCTTTTTTATTTACAGGTTTGGTTTGGGCTCAAACTGCCAAAATTATAAAATTAGAAGGTAGTGTCCAGATGAAAAAAACTGAAACTGATAGTTGGCAAGTAGCAACTATGGGGACTTATCTTAAGAAACAAGCGGAAATTAAAACTAAGGCAGATTCCTCATGTACCCTTGCCTTTGATAAACAATTAGATAATTTGATAACTATTGAACAGAATTCACATCTAAAACTTACCCGACTGAAACCGGCAGAACTTTTTTTACCAGAGGGCCGGGTGTTTAGTATTGTGGATAATTTAGCTGATCTGGGAGAATTTAAGGTTAAGACTCCCGTTGTTGTGGCAGGAGTCCGCGGAACTGGGGATTCGGTTGAATCCAGTGAAGACGGGACTATAGTTAAGTGTTTTCAAGGCGAAATTTATGTTAAAAGTTTGTTAAAGTCAGGTAATCCTATTGTAGGCCGTGGTTTAGGAGTCAATGTAGGCCCTTCTGGACAAATCGGTGATATTTTTAACTTAAGCGGTGATGATTGGCGAATTTGGAATAGGTTTATATCGGGTATTAATAATTTAAGAGGAAGTTTGCACCAGAGGCCAAGTAGAAATTCAGGAATTGATCGATTAAAAAATGAAGGTCGTAACTCAATACAAGAGGAATTTTTTCAAAAAAGAAGGCAAGATGAAAAAAGAAACAGCAGCTCAGAAAGTAGTACATCAGATGATGTTTATGATACTATAGAAAGGAGACAACAATAAAGGAAATAATAATAAAAAAGTAATTATGAAATATAAAACATTTTTTTGGTTTATTTTATCAATTTTCATATGCAGTATTTCTTTTGCCCAAGTTACTGAGGAAAAAGAAGCGGTAAAACTAGAAAGGCCACAAGTAGAAAATTATACCTTTGAACCGAATATATCTCAAAAAATAGCAATTTTTTCTGGTTATGATACCAATGTAAAATTATCGAATCAAAGAAAGGGTGATATGTTTGAGGAGTTTCTCTACTCTTTTGATTACGATCAAAAATTATCGGCTGATTTAGAGTTTAATCTTGATTATGACTTTGACTATATTAATTATAATGAGGTTACTGATATCAGCAGTTTGCTTAATCATCTTCGCCTAGGATTAGATAAAACATTTTCTCTTTGTAGCCTAGGGATTGGTTATGATTTAGGCTATCTTTACTATCCTAAAAACAAAGATGGTGATTTTCTAATTCATAAAGGGTTTATTTATTTTAGAAAAGATTTAGGAAAATTTAAGTATAAGGTACAATTTGAGGGTGGAAGTAAAGATTATATATCTCAAAATACTCTAGGTGATGATATATCAACCCGAGAAAACACTGAACGCCTTGACCACAGAATTGCTGCTTTTTACCAGCTAGGCATAGATATTAATCCTCGTCTTTATCTTTCTTTTCGCACAAAATTCTTACGCAATGATTCCAACGCTCGTTACCTTGATTTTTATGATTATAATGCTTACAATCAAAAGCTATCTTTAACTTATCAAGCAACAAATAAAACCTATCTTTTAGCTGATTTTAGCTATGAAAGAAAAAAATACAAAACTCGTACAGTTACTAATCAGAGTTATAAACAAGAAGATGATTTTTATTCTACTCGGGCTGGTTTTATCTATCTTCTTGATAGAAAAACAGCTGTATCTCTAGATTATATTTACCGTTACAATTCATCTAATGAACCACTAGATGAATATAATGAGAACGTAATTAGCTGCGGTTGGCATTACTACTTCTAAAAAATGAACTTGTTAAAAAAAATCTCACCTAAAGTTTGGTGTTTTTTCTTCCTACTTTTACTTATAGTTATTCTTTCTCTGACTAATATTTTTTCTAGTTTTGATTTATTTTTCTATGATCTTTATTTTAAGTTACGTCCCAAGCCAGCTGTATCTAAAGATATTGTAATTATTGAAATTAGTGATCAAACTTTAAATCAGTTGGCTGCTTGGCCTCTTCCTCGCGATTTCCATGCAAGCTTGCTTGAAGTGCTAGGCGAAGCAGGAGCAGAAACTGTTGTCTTTGATATTATTTTTTCTGAAGCGACATTTTATGACCAAGCTTTATCTGAAGCGATTAAAGATGAAAAAGTTTATTTGCCATTAGCTTTTCATTTAAATAAACAATTTAAAAATAAAAAAGTAGTTACTGCAGAAAAAAAGATAGTTGATGTTCAATCAGATATAAAAAAGTCAGCTACCGGTATCGGTCATATTAATGTTTTTGTTGATCCCGATGGAAAAATTAGAAGAATCCCTCTTTTTGTAAAATTCAAAAATAAACTTTTCCCCCACCTAGCTTTAAAAGCCGCAGCCGATAAGCTAGATCTGAATTTAAATGAGGTAAAGTTTAGAAACAGAAAAGTAACTATTGATGACTTTAAGATTCCTGTATCAAAAAGCGCTTTCTTTGTTAATTTTCCCAATCGCTGGAAAAAGGCATTTCCTCATTTTTCTTACCTAGGTATTTTAAAAGCTTATCGCAATATACAACAAGGAAAAGAAGCAAAGATAGATTTATCTAAATTAAAAGGAAAAGTTTGTTTTGTAGGTTTAACTGCTGCCGGGACTACTGATTTAAAACCAATTCCTTTAGAGGAAAGTTATCCGATGCTTGGTTTACAAGCCTCTGTATATAATAGCTTGCTAAATAAAGATTTTATTCAAGAAGCTTCCTCTTTCCTGAATTTAGTGATAGCGATTTTGATTTTTGTTTTAATTTTTATAACGGTCACAAGATTACCGCCAGTTAAGTCACTTTTCCTAAGTTTAGGTTTGGCAATACTATTTTTCTTAACTGCATTATGTCTTTTTTCTTTTGTTAATCTTTGGATAGATTCTTTTTTGCCTTTTAAGATTATTGTTTTGGTTTATATTGGCGGGGTAATTTTTAAATTTTTAAAAAAGAAAAAAAATAAAGAAATTTTAGAAAAAGAATTGGATATTGCCCAAAAAATTCAAGAAAGTTTTCTGCCTAAAGAGATTAAAGATATTTCAGGCCTAAATTTAAGTTGTTATATGAAACCGGCAAAATTTGTTGCCGGAGATTTATACGATATCGTAAAGTTAGATAAAAATAAATTGGGAGTTTTTTTAGCTGATGTATCTGGGAAAGGGGCTTCAGCTTCTTTGATCATGGCCCAGACTATAAGTGTTTTTAGAATTTTAGCTAAAGCAAGTGATAGTCCTGATAAAGTCTTAACAGAACTAAATAAAGAACTTGCTAAGACCTTAAAGGGTAAATTTATTACAGCAACTTATCTTATTTTTGATTTTAATAAAAAAGCCATTAGTTTTGCATCAGCAGGACATATGCCACCTGTCTGTTATAGAAAAGCTAAAAATAAAACAGAGGAGATTAATTTTAAAGTAGGTCTTCCTTTAGGGATTATGAGTTCTTCTGAATATGAGTTATATCAAGAAAAGATACACAGGGGTGATAAAATAATTGTTTATACTGATGGAATAACCGAAGCTCGCAATAAAAGAGGAGAAGAGTTTGAAGTAGAAAGGCTGAAGTGGTTTCTATCAAGATGGGGCAGCCTTACTACTCAGGAAATAAAAGAAAAGTTAATTGAGGAATTGAACAAATTCAGTAAAAAAATGCCTCAAACTGACGATATTACCTTTGTAATTGCCGGAATATCTCAATAGCAGGTTAACCAATTCCCACCTCGAAGGTGGGAAATGGTCGGGAGGGGCAAGGGTGGGTAAAAATTGTTGTATAGAGGTATATTTCATTTATAATATAAAATATAAAAATTCGAAATACGAATATCGAAACCCGAAATAATGATATATAGCTAAAATTTAGAAATAAAAAGGAGGCTTGAAATGAGAAAGTTTATTGGTTTTTTTAGTCTGTTTTTGCTTATTGTAGCAATATCAACAGGTATAGTTTTTGCAAAAGATTTAAACGGGCCAAAAAAAACGGTTGCAGTTGTTGGTTTTGAAAATGCTTCAGGACTACGTAGCTATATTAATTTAGGTGATGATTTTACAACTCAATTGACTGATGCTTTAATTCAATCGGGTAAATTTACTGTTTTGTCGAGAACAGAGCTTGCTAAAGTATTTGGCGAGCAAGATTTAGCTGCCTCAGGCCGTATGGCGAAATCTTTGACTGCCAAGAAAGGTAAAGCTATTCCAGCTCAGATTTTAGTTACCGGTAAAATTACTGAATTTCAAAAAGGCACAGAAGGCGGTTCACAGGGTTTAAGCATCGCTGGAGTAAGTATCGGAGGTTCTAAATCAACTGCTCATATTGCAACGATTATTCAAATTATTGATTCAACAACTGGAGAAGTTCTGGATTCAAAAAGAGTAGAGGGAAAAGCTGAAGCCGGCGGTTTTAGCATTGGCTACAGTGGTTCTTTTAGTATTGGAACATCAAGCTTTAAAAAAACTCCTTTAGGCAAGGCGACTCAAATTGCAATTGACAGAGCAGTAGATTATATAGCGAGGGAGCTTTCCGGTATGCCCTGGAAAGGGAGAGTGGTGACAGTAAAAGATGGGTTGGTTTATATTAACTCTGGTTCAAATGCAGGAATAGATTCCGGAATGACTTTTGCAGTTTGGCGCAAAGGGGAAAGTTTGACTGATCCGGAAACTGGCATTGAGTTAGGTTCAGAAAATAAAAAGATAGCAGATATCCAAGTTACGGAAGTTTATCCTAAATATTCAAAGGCAAAAGTGGTGATGGGGGATACGTCGGCGATTCAGAGGTCGGATTTAGTACTTAAGTAAATCGAACTAGAAACCGATTTCTATCAACGAATGTACGAATTTTTTACGAATATACGAATAAATTTATACTAATTCGCAAATTCGAAGGGTAGTAGACGTCCTCTTTTTGTTAAAAGTAGGACGTCTGGAAAAGAGGTTTTGGGGACACTCTATAAAAAGCTAGTTGATAAGGGAGGAAAGTATGAGATTATTGTTTGTTTTGTTGGTTAGTGTTTTTACTTTAATTGGTTGTGCGAAGGTAAAAGAGGGAGCAAAAGAAGTTGGCAAACCTGTAGGTAAAACAATGGATACTATGGGTGGCCTTTCTGAAGGTGCTGGAGAAGGCTATTCTGATACTGGCAAAGAACAACCCAATCCTTACGATAGATAACCTAAACTGTGCACACCCGGTGTGCACAGTGGTAAAAAGTTAATTATGAAAGAGATTCCAGATAAAGTAGCTAAATTACTAAAGGAACACGGATTTGTAATAGTTTCTACTCTTGATAGAGACGGGGGAATCCATTGTTCTGCTAAGGGTGTGGTCGATGTAAAAGAGGAAGGAAGGGTATACTTAATAGATCTTTATAAAAGAGTCACTTATATTAACTTACAAAGAGATCCTAATATTACCATAACTGCTATAGATGAAGATCAATTTATTGGTTTTTCTCTAAAAGGGAAAACTAAAATTGTAAAGAGAAGCAAAATAAAAGAAAGTATAATTAAACAATGGGAGAAAAAGTTAGTTGAAAGAATCTCAAAAAGAGTGATAAAAAATGTTAAAAAAGATAGAGGGTCAACTAAACATCCTGAGTCTAAGTTCTCTCAGCCAGAGTATTTGATTGAAATGAGAGTAGATCAAATTATCGACTTAACCCCTACACACCTTAAAGGGTCAGTTTTAGGCGATTAATCATGAAGATAGATCCAGTTTTAAAAAAAGATATTTTATCTGCACAGAAATCTGAAATAACTGAATATCATATCTATAAGACTTTAGCTCAAGCTATAAGGGATAGAAAAAATGCAGATATTTTAGAAAATATTTCCCAAGAGGAGTTGAGGCACTATAATTTTTGGAAAAATTTAACTAAACAAGAAGTAAAACCTGATAAGTTTAAAATACATTTTTATGTTTATTTGGCAAAGGTTTTTGGCCTTACTTTTGGGGTAAAATTAATGGAAAAAGGCGAAAATTTTGCCCAGAAATCATATACTGTTTTGGAAAAAAAAATTAAAGGGGCTGATGAGATTGTTGCTGACGAAAAAAGGCATGAACAAGAGTTAGTTGATTTAATAAATGAGGAACGTCTTGATTATGCCGGATCAGTTGTTTTAGGCTTAAATGATGCTTTAGTGGAGCTTACTGCTGCTTTAGCTGGGTTTACCTTTGCTTTACAAAATACGAAATTGGTAGCAATAGTAGGTTTAATTACAGGGGTTGCTGCAGCAATGTCTATGGCTGTCTCAGAGTATCTTTCTACAAAAGAAGAAGCAATTGGTAAAAATCCATATAAAGCAAGTATTTATACAGGTATTGCTTATATATTGACGGTAATATTTTTAATTTTCCCTTACTTTATATTTTCAAATGTTTTTATTTGCCTGGGGGTTACAATTAGCGTTGCTTTGTTTGTAATCCTTTTATTTACTTTTTATACTTCAGTTGCTAAAGGGTTTAGTTTGAAGAAAAGATTTTGGGAGATGGCAACTTTAAGTCTTTCAATCGCCGGGATAAACTTTTTTATTGGAATTATAATTAGAAAAATTTTTGGTATTGATATAGGGTAATGGGATATAATATTTTAGTTATTGTTACATTATTAGGGCTTTCTGCTTTTTTTTCTGCTTCAGAAACCGCAATCTTTTCTTTAAGTAAATTAACCTTGCGCAACTTAAAACAAAAGTATAAGCGGGCTCAGACTATAAAAAAACTACTCCAGAGGCCTACCCGCTTACTTTCAGCAATTGTTTTTGGCAATCTTTTATTTAATATTGGAATATCATCTTTATCTACTGCTTTTTTTGTAAAGTTTTTTGGATCCAAAGGCTTAATACTGGCAATTGTGTTTAGTGGTTTAATTATACTTTTTTTTGGAGAAATTTTTCCTAAAGTATTTGCAATTTATGCTGCCAAAGAATTTTCTCTACTAGCTTCATCAGTATTAAATATATTTTCTAAAATATTTTTCCCTTTAATAGTTGCGATTGAAAAAGTAGTAAACTATTTTTCTAACTTGTTAATAAAAATTCCTAAAAAAAAGACTGCTGGTGATCAAGAGCTTAAGACAGCTCTTTTGTTAAGCAAAAAAGGTGGGCATATATCTCAGCAAGAAGAAGAGATGATCTCATATGTATTGGAGTTTAAAGAAACTGATGCCGGAGAAATTTTAACTGCTAGGGTTGATACCAAAGGGATAGAGATAAGTTCTTCTCAAGAAGAGGTTATAGATTTATTAGGTAAAGCAAAACATTCTAAACTACCGGTTTATCAAGAATCTTTAGACCAGATTAAGGGTATAGTGTATACAAAGGATATATTTCTTAATCCTGGGCAAAACTGGCGGAATTTTTTAAAAGAACCTATCTTTATTCCGGAAAGCAAAAAAATTGATGATATATTAAAGTTGTTTTTAAAGGAAAAAACTAATATTGCTGTAGTTTTAGATGAATATGGAGGAACTGAAGGAATAATCACTTTAGAAGATGTAGCTGAGGAGATATTTGGAGAAATTTACGATGAATTTGAAACTGTTCAAGAACCAGTTGCAAAGGTTAGTCAAAATAGTTGGCGGATTTATGGTAAAACTCCGATAAAAACAGTTAACATTGAACTAGATTTAGATATTTCTGAAGATGAAGATACTGTTGCCGGTTTTTTGTTATCAAAAGCTGAAAGAATTCCTAAGACAGGAGAGAAGTTTAGGTTTGATGTCTCTAAAAGTTCTGCTGACCAGCAGAAAAGGGTTGAGTTTGAGATTGAAAGAGCCACTGTAAGGCGAATTGTAGCTGTAATTGCGACGGTGCAGGATGCGGAGTGAGCCAATGCGTTTCCAGTTACCAGTTGTCAGTTTCCAGTAAATATTACTGGAGACTTGGAGACTGGAGGCTTTCAAGTAAATAATAGGCGATAAAAAATGATTTATCTATATATAATAATTTCTCTTATTTTTTTTATTTTGTCTGGATTTTTTTCTGCTTCAGAAATTGGCTTTATTTCTTCAAGCCGAATTAGCCTGCAGCACAAAAAAGAAAGAAATCAAAAAGGAGCTAGCTGGGCTTATGACTATCTAGTTCATCCTGATAAATTATTAACGACTATTCTTATTGGTGTTAACTTATCGAATGTTTTAAGTGCAAGTTTTCTTACCTTTATATTAATAAATTTAGACGTAGAAAAAAGTGGCCTTTGGACAACTATTTTTTTTACTCCACTTGTAGTGATTTTTGCTGATTTAGTACCTAAAAATGTAGGAAGAATTTATAGAGAAGATTTTAGTTGTAAGACAGTAGGTTTAATAAGATTTTTTGAAATTTTATTTTATCCTTTGGTCAAACTAACTACAGGTATTAATTTTTTGCTGAAAAAAGTTTTTCTAAAAGAT
>JAIPHS010000029.1 GCA_021735105.1 Candidatus Omnitrophota bacterium | reverse complement strand
CTAGCTGGCTTTAAGCTAGATCTTTAAATATTATTTAGAAAGGAATAGTATGAGTAAGTAAAATCACTCTTTTATAACATAACTATTTTTTCTGTCAAGCAGATATTATTTTTAATCTAAAACATACAACTTAGGACTTAGGACTTTGGGCTTTAGACTAAAATCATATCTCAGCATCTTCTACTAATTTACGATAATAATCTATACACTCTTTGCAGATTGGTTCTTCTTTGTCCCATTTTGGATGATCTTTTGCTATAAGTTTCATTAAGTATTCTTCACTTTTTATATGTTCTAAGGCATGAGATTGATGAATCATTCTTTTGCAAACCGGACATTGATATTTTTCATCTTCTCTGATGGTTAGTTTGTCTGCTTTTTCTTCAGATTTATTAGGTTTCCCATTTTCAATACACTTGTTGCATACACCTTGGTCTTTATTTGATGGGTATTGATTGAAAAATATTTTTTTAATTTTTCCCATCAATCCACTCAAAGCCACGCCACACACTTTACATTTTTTCATTTCTCCTCCTTGTTATAATTATCAGCCAAAATATTACAAAATAACAAACCTTGCTCTATTGCATCATCTAGAGCGACATGAGATCGTTTATTTTGATCAAACCATTTCTTTGGCATTTTGTTCTTTGTAACCTTATAAAAAGGTTTTTTTAACAAAGCCATGGCATAACTCTTAATATCTAAAGCTAAATAAGAAAAAGGATTCTGACCGATAAATTTAATAAAATACCAATTAATAAAACTAAAATCAAAAGAAGCTGGATAGGCCACAAATACAGGCTTACCGGGTAATTTATCTATCCACTGAAAATATTTTTTCATAGCTTCTTTAGGATCTTGCAAATTTTTTCGACAGGCTGCCCAGCCTTTTTTTTGCGACTCCCACCATTTCATTGTCTCAGGATCCTTCCTAGCTCTGGGCAAACATTTCAAATTCGCGCTGAAAGTAGAAACTATTTTTTTATTTTTTCTAAAAGCCGCTGAACCAAAACTTAACATAGAATATAAACCGGGAACCGGCCCATCGGCTTCTATGTCGGTGCTTACATAAATTTCTTCCATTATGGCCTCCTCGATTAATCCGTATAATCATCGAATGTACGAATCTTTTACGAATATACGAATACATATTTATGCTAATTCGTAAATTCGTATAGATTGGTAAATTCGTTGATTACATCCATTCCCAATTTTAGATACAGAATTGATTTTCATGCACAACCAACCATTGTTTCCTTTGTTTATAGTCAGGAATTATTTTTTCTAAAAATTTCCAAAATTTAGCTGAATGATTGGAAATAATTATATGAGTTAACTCATGCGCCACTACATAATCTATCACAGCAACTGGAGCCATTACTAAATATTGGCTAAAACTAACCTTCATTTTACTGGAACAATTCCCCCAGCTTCTCTTAAAAGATTTAATCTGAAGATCAGAAATATTTACCCCCAAAACTTTCTCAAAAAAAGAAACTCTTTCCAATATCTTTTTGTAAGCCTGCTCCTTATACCATGCTTTTAGCTTATTTTGAATATATTTTTTCCGAACTAAATATTTTTTTGACCCAGAAAATTTTAAATACCAATTATCCAATCTAATGTTAGGTTTACCTTCGCTAAGAAAAAGCTGATAATATTTGCCTAAATAAAGGTATTTTTCTCCAGAAATATATTTTCGCAGCAAGGATGGTTTTCTTATTTTTTTATTGAAATCAATTTGTTTCTGAATCCATCTCGATTTTTTAATAATGAACTGATTAATTAACTTATCAGGATAACCTTTAGAAGTTTTTACTACAACTTTATTTTCAGAGGTTACTTCTATACTAATAGTTCTACGATATGGTTTTCTTAACAGAGTATAATTGATTTTTTCCATGAGCTTAAATATTGACAACTTTATCAATTAAGATATTATATAACAAATGAAGAAAAACAAAATGAAATATATAATTTTTTCTATTTGCTTATTTTTCTTCTCTTTCGGCTGTTCCCCTTATGAAGCTGCACGTTTAACAGGAATAGGAGTTAGGCCTTTTAGGACTAAAGGTGAAATCTATAGCCAAGATTTTAAAAAGAATATAATTGATTGCTACTATCAAGTAGAAGAAATTATAGAAAAATTAGAAGCTATCCCTTATCGCGGCTCATCGAATAAAGGCTTTTTGGTTTCGTTTGGCTATAACAAAATCTTTCCTTCTGCTAGCCACTCTACTGAAGTAATTATATTTTTTAACTGGTTAGATGCAAATATAACTAAAGTTAAAGTGTCTTCCCTTAACTATACTCTATCAAAATTTGTATCTGAAAAAATATTTCAAGAACTTGCCAAAAACTAAAAATACTTATTTCTTTTTTTGCTAGTTAAATACTCTTCTAAATCTTTTGGATTTTCCAACATCACATCATAATATTTTCCATGACGTTCACAATTGGGTGGGTTATGGCTGCGGCATTTTTGGGGCCGCCGGTCATAAATCGTACAAAAATTATCCTTGGATAAATACATACAACGGCCTTCTACCAACTGATACCAGCGATTTTTTCTAATATATACTTTTACGGTATCAAATTGAAGCTGCCACTTTAAATCTTCTACTTCTTTCTGATTAGCAGGTTTCCCTATCCCCATTGATAGGTTCATGCAGCAAATTGCCGAACAGCCATTGCAATATCTATTGCTTTTAATTTTACCAGTCATTTTTATTATTCGTAATTTCGAATTTTTTCAGCCATAATTTTCAATTGATCATCTTTAACTTCCCTAGCATTGGCAAAAGTTAAGTCTCCTAAAGAAGTAATTGGAATAAGATGGATATGAGCATGCGGTACTTCTAAGCCGGCTATCATAACCCCAACCCTTTTACATTGAACGGCCTTCTCAATCATTCTAACTACTTTTTTTGAAAAAACTAAAATCTCTGACAAAGTTTGATCATCTAAATCAAAAATATAATCAACTTCTTTTTTGGGTATAACCAATGTATGCCCTGATTTGATTGGCCGAATATCTAAAAAAGCTAAAAACTGATCATCTTCCAATATTTTATGAGCGGGAATTTCTCCCTTTATAATTTTAGTAAATAAAGTTGTCATTTTGCCCCCTTGTTTAAAATTTTTCCCAATGTAATAGATCTCCAATATTTCTTTTCTGATGTGATTTCGGTTCCGCTTTAGGATATCCCAACGAAACAATACTAACCAATTTATAACCATCGGGAACCTGAAGATATTTACAAATATCGGCTCCGTAAGGTTTTTTGTCTCCCGCAATCCAGCAAGAACCAATGCCTAAAGAGGCGGCCGCAAGTAAAATATTTTCTGTTGCCGCAGAACCATCTTCAAGGTAATATTTTGTATCTTTAGCCAAAACTACAATTCCGGCAACCGCACCTTTTAAGAATTTACCATGATCGGTAATATCTCCTAAATCTTCTAAAGCTTTCTTGTCAGTAACTACTATAAACTCCCAAAGTTCTTCTCCACGTGCGGTAGGCGCAAGATGAGCTGCATCTACAATCTTCTTTAGTTTTTCTTGATCAATCTGTTGATCGCTATACTCTCTTACGCTAATTCTTTTTTTGACAACTTCCCAAAAATCCACATTATACCTCCATTGAAAATGAATCTATTTAAAGTATACCTTAATTTTCAATGGCACTGAGCTAAATTATCCAGCGAAGTGCCTTATGCTAATAAATATCATTCAGCGAATACCTATTATACAACCATAAATTAAGTTTTCAAAAATAAAAAGCTTGCTTTTCTAAGGTGTCTCTAAATGGCCAAAAGCAGACGTCCTACTTTTGGCAAAAATAGGACGTCTGCAAGAATATGTACTTATTAGAGGCTTTCCTGTTCAGGTTCAATTTTAGAACGAAATTTTTTCTTGTCTGACCGTTTCTTTTTAAACTCTAATATTTTTTCTTTCGCACGTTTTGAGCGCTTTCTTTTTTGTTTTTTTATTTTGTTAATTTTTTTCTTTCTTTCAGATTCATGTTTTGACTTTATATCTTCTATTTTTGAAACTAAGATTCTTCTGGCAAAAAAACGATTTTCTTGCCGAGACCGGCTTTTTTGGCATTTAACCTCGATACCAGATGGAAGATGTTTCAGATAAACACAAGAAGCAGTTTTATTGATCTTTTGGCCCCCTTTACCTGAGCCCTTGATAAATTTTTCATAAAGATCCTTTTCTTTTATACATAACTTCATCATCTTGTTTTTTAATATTTTTTGTTTATTTTTACTTATTAAATTCATAATATTTTTCTCTAGTTTTATGATATAATTATCAAGTGAAATATTACCAAGAACAAACCAAAAAAAATATAAAAGCTGTCTTTAGCTTTCTTAAGATAATAATTAAAAAAATATTTTCTATTCTTGCTGCGGTTGTGCTAATAGTAGTTTTAATTATCTCTATCAATTTTTTTAGGCATGTTGTGTTTGGGAAATCTACATTGAGCGAATTTAAAAGTAGTTTTTTTGGTATCCCTTCTAATAAATTGTTAAAAGTCAACCAACAACTTCAAAATCAACATGATAACTTCAAGCAATGGACTGACAACTTAAAGACAAGACTATCCAAATAAGCCACCATCTCTTAAACGGGTATATTTTTTAACATTCTAAAATCGTTTTTTAAAATATTTATCATATTTGGATTATAGGTAGCGCTAGCTGGATGATAAAGCGGTACTATCTTTAATGATTTTATCTTAGGCGGTATAAAAATCTTTCCGTGAATTTTTCCTATAGATTGGACTTTTTCTGACAAATTAAATTTTCTCATTATAAAATCAACAGCAAAATTACCTAAACAACAGATTATTTTTGGCTGAATTACTTTTAATTGACGCACAAGATAAGGAGTGCATAACCTTATTTCTTCAGGTTTTGGATTTCTGTTTTGGGGGGGCCGGCATTTTAATATATTCGCAACATAAATATCCTTTCTTCTGTAACCCGACGCCTCTAGCAACTCATCAAATATGCGGCCAGCTTTGCCGCAAAAAGGTTTTCCATTTATATCTTCATTTCTCCCAGGAGCCTCGCCTATAAATAACAAATTTGCTTCTGGATTTCCTTCACCAGGTACATGATTAGTACATAAGCTACCCAGAGAGCATCTTTGGCATAATTCTATTTCAGAATTAATTTTATCTAAATTATCTTTATTTGGATCATTCTCAAGCAGCATAGATTATCAAAATACCAATAGCTGCGGTAATTGCCGCTAATAATCTTGTTTTTGAGCTTCCAGCCTCAGTAATTTTTTTAGCAAAAGAAATCATCTTTGGGCGAAATGGAGTAAAAATTAACACACCCTTTATTATGCTCAATATTCCAATTAAAACAATAAACCAAAAAGCTTCACAGTTTGACGCAGCAATTAAAAATAAAATTCCAATCACAATACTTAGTAAACCTCCAAAATATAAATAATTTTTTGTTGTCCAAAATTTTACCATCTTTTTAACTAAAGATGTTTTAGCCATAAATACTGCTCCTTCGGCTACCAAAATAATTCCAATTAACTTGACTAAAGCTTCCATCTGAAACCTCCTTTTGTTAATAATAGAATTATAACAAAAAATTATCGCTTTGTATATCAATTTAGAATAATTAGATTAAAATTAAGGTTGAGGTTAAGATTGAGATTGAGGTGCGATGATCAGTTTTTAAGAAGAAAAAATCGGATATGTTTAAGAATACGCTGACGGGCATCTTCGTTAATTTTGCTAAATTCTAAAGCAATTAAATAAGGGAATTCTGGATTGTCGGTTTCATTTCGGCGCAATACTTGTGCTTTGGCGGCTATAGGTGCTTTCTCCTCGGGTACATAAATCCCTAAATTTACAGTTTCACCAATTTCCATTTTTTGTTTTGTAAAAATACATATTCCATTTTGCGAAATATCTTGAGTTAAAGAATTTGATTCAAAAAGATATTCAGGCGAACACCTAACAATTGTTAAAGTATCTTTTAATCGAAAGGATTTTCTTCGTTCTCGTTTCATAATCGCCTCCTATTTAAAGATACCATAAATCATAAAATAAAAAAAGGATTATTATTTGTTATTTGGAAGCGTTTTCACCTAATCTTTGGATAAAAAAGCTAAAAAATTAAAACAATTGAACTATCACAAAATATTAGTATAATGAAGTAAAGAGGAAAAAATGTTAGCTTTATCCGGCCTATTTGCAGTTATAATTCTATCAATTACCGTAATTCGAATTGGCTCAATTGCTTTTGAACTTACTGGCCTTTCACCAGAAGTTGCAACTTTTCAAGCCCAATCTGTATTTTCCGGAGTAGGCTTTACTACCGATGAATCAGAAGCAATTGTATCGCATCCGGTTCGGCGAAAAATCGCTCGTTTTTTGATGCTTTTAGGCAGTGCGGGTATAACTTCAACCATCGCTACTTTTATCCTAACCTTTTTAGGAGAATCATCTAAAACGATTATGATTCGTATTCTAACTTTATTTCTTGGGTTAATAATTATATTCTTATTAAGCAAATCAAAATTAATTTATTCCTGGATGGAAAAAGTTATTAAAAAGGCGTTAGCCCGTTACACTTCATTATCACTGTTTGACTATCAAGAAATTCTCGGCCTCCGTAAAGGCTACACTGTAAGTAGAATTAAAGTAAATAAAAATAATTGGATGGTTGGTAAAGAGCTTCACCAGCTAGATCTTCATCTTGAAGGAATATTGATATTGGCTATAAATAGATTAGTCGGTGGAAAAGAAAAATTTATTGGCGCCCCCCAAGCCCATACAGAAATTAAAAAAGACGACCTTTTAATCTGCTACGGACGCGGCCAAACAAGCAAGCAACTATCATCACGTGATAAAGGCAAAAAAGGTGATTCAGAGCATAGTGAAGCCATTGAAAGAGAAAGAAAAATATCTGCGGCAGAAAAAGAGACCGGCCAAAGCCTAGAATCTTAAAATTATCCTGAAATTTTCATATCCTCTTCAGAAAAAATCAAGTGCATTTTACAAAAAGCAAAAAAATAAAAAAAATACTTGACAAACGTAAAATTATATTTTACAATTGAAACATAATTAATGATAATACTTGCAAAAAAGGAGGAATAATGAATCCAGAATACCTAACCCCAGCTGAAGCAGCAAAAATTTTAAAGATATCCCGGCAAGCAGTTACCGAAAGAATAAAAAACGGCTATCTTTATGCTGAAAAAGTAGGAAAAAGATATATAATACCCAAAGACCAGGTATTATTAGAAGAAGAGTCAAAAGAAAGCAAGCTCTCCTCTTCTAATGTCACAGCTAGCAATAAAACAAAAAAGAAGTCTATAAATGAAATTATTTATCGCGTAAAAAAAGATAACATTAAAACTATTCAACTTTGGTTTGTGGATATCTTGGGAACCTTAAAATGTGTATCTATTGCCCAACGAGAATTAAGAGATGCTTTAGAAAATGGCAAAGGTTTTGATGGGTCTTCGGTAACTGGATTTGCTGAAGCAGAAGAATCAGATATTCTCGCCTTACCAGATCCTAATACTTTTAAAATATTACCTTGGACAATAGAAAAAGAGCCAATCGCAAGAATGTTTTGCGATATACTCAACCCTGACCATTCACCTTATCCTGGAGACTCACGCCATGTTTTAAAGAGAGCCTTATCTAGAGCCGAAAAAATGGGCTTTACTTTCTATATTGGCCCAGAATTAGAATATTTTTATTTTAAATCTGAAAAAAGCCCCGATATAATTGACAAAGGTTCATACTTTGAGCTAATTCCAAATGATTTTGCTGACCTATTAAGAAATAAAACTGTCAAGGCTCTAGAACAATTAGATATACCTATAGAAACAACTCATCATGAGGTTGCTCCCTCTCAACATGAAATTGATCCTAAATACAATAAAGCTTTAATTATGGCCGATGCAATGATAACCTGCCGTTACGTAATTAAGGAAATTGCTCAACAAAACGGGGTCTATGCCACTTTTATGCCTAAACCGCTTTTTGGAGAAAATGGCTCCGGAATGCACGTTCATCAATCTCTTTTTTCTGCCAAATCCGGCAAAAAGGCCAGAAATGCTTTTTTTAACAAAAAAGACCCTCATCATCTTTCTAAAATAGCGAAAGGATTTATTGCTGGCCAGTTGAAGCATGCCCGTGAAATTTGTTCTTTAACCGCACAATGGGTTAACTCCTATAAACGTTTAGTTACCGGCTATGAAGCCCCAGTTTATGCTTCTTGGGCTCAAAAAAATAGAACATCGCTACTGCGTGTACCTTCTTACCGCTTAGGTAATGAGACAGCAACCCGGGTAGAGTTACGTTGTCCAGATCCAGCCTGTAATCCTTATCTGGCTTTTTCGGTAATGTTAGCAGCAGGAATAGAAGGTATTGAGAAAAAATATAAACTTCCTCCTCCAGTTGAACCAAATATCTATAACATGGCTATGGAAGAAAGAGAAAAGAGAGGCCTCACTTGTTTGCCGGAAAATCTTTTTGAAGCAATTTTAGAAACAGAAAATAGTAAATTTGTAAAACAAACCCTAGGCAACCATATCTTTAACAGGTTTCTTTTTAATAAAAGAAGTGAATGGGAAGAGTATAGAACCCAAATCACCGAGCATGAAATAAAAAAATATCTTCCTTTATTATAAAAAAAAGGAGACATTTTCATGTCTCCTTAATCCAAGAACAGGGTTTTAACGACAATTAATATATACAATATTAATTGCCCCCATTCAAGGTTAAATTAGCTCATATTGTAACCGCTTACTTTCTAAAATAAAAATTAAAACCTAAACAACACCTTGATCTATCATAGAATCTGCAACCTTAACAAATCCAGCAATATTGGCACCTTTTACATAGTTTGTATAGCCCTGTTTGTCTTTGCCATATCGGATACAGGATTGATGAATATCAACCATTATCTGTTGCAACTTAGTATCAACTTCTTCTCTAGTCCAAGCAAACCTTTGACTATTCTGTGACATCTCTAGCCCACTTACTGCTACTCCACCGGCATTGGCCGCTTTACCTGGTCCATAAAGAATCTTTTTACTTAAAAATATCTTTACTGCTTTAGGAGTAGAAGGCATATTAGCACCTTCGCTGACACAAAAACAACCATTATCTACTAATTTTTTAGCATCG
>JAIPHS010000028.1 GCA_021735105.1 Candidatus Omnitrophota bacterium | reverse complement strand
TGACAACACAATAATGTGATTGTTTGTATACAATTCTAACTATTTATAATATTAATGAATCCGCTGCTGCCTTTCGGGCAGAATTTGCTTCGCAAATAAGCGGGTACATTCTTAATTCTATAAACAAACGCAAAAGAAACAAGAACAATTTCTGATAGCTATTTTTGCCAAGTTGCTTTAGCCCCAGATAAGCGTGCAATCGGAACCCTAAAAGGTGAACAGCTCACATAGTTTAATCCAATTGAATGACAAAATTTAACTGAATCTGGGTCACCGCCATGTTCACCGCAAATACCAATTTTTATTTGCTTATTTTCTTTTCTACCCAATTTAGTCGCAGTTTCTACCAAAACTCCCACCCCTTCTAAATCCAGACTTTGAAAAGGATCTTTTTCATAAATTCCCAGATTTACATAGTCACTTAAGAATTTTCCGGCATCATCACGAGAAAAACCACAGCCCATCTGAGTAAGGTCATTTGTGCCAAAAGAAAAGAAATCAGCTTCTTGAGCAATTTTATCAGCAGTAACAGCTGCCCGAGGCACCTCAATCATTGTACCAATCTTTACATCAAATGGCAGCTTCTTAAGCTTTTTCTTTTTCCTTATCTTACCAATTATATCAACTATAACTTTTTTCTGCAATCTAAACTCTTTAACATTTCCTACCAAAGGAACCATTATCTCCGGCTGAACTTTATTTTTTTTGCCGGAAACTTTTAAAGCAGCTTCAATTATCGCCCTGGTTTGCATCTGAGTTATCTCAGGATAGGTTATCCCTAGGCGGCAACCCCGATGCCCTAACATTGGATTCATCTCATGCAGTGTATCAACAGTTCTTTTTACTTTAGATGATTTTATTCCCAAAGCATTCGCTAACTCTTTTTGTCCTGCCGTATCATGCGGCAAAAATTCATGTAATGGCGGATCAAGCAATCTTATCGTACAAGGCCTGCCGCCTAATGCTTTAAAAATACCTTCAAAATCCTTCCTTTGCAAAGGAAGCAGCTCTTTTAAAGCCTGAAGATATTGATTTAACGGTTCTTTTAACTGTTTTTCTATTTTTTCTTTTTCTTTTTCGTCATCTGTCGCCTCCAGGCTTGCTCGTAGGCGTTTTACTTCAGGAGCAACTAAAATTAACTTTCGAAAAGATACAATTCTTTCACTTTCAAAGAACATATGTTCTGTTCTGCATAGCCCGATACCTTCTGCTCCCAATTCAACTGCTACTTTTGTATCACGTGGAGTATCAGCATTAGTCCTTACTCCTATTTTTTTCATTTTGCTAGCCCAGCCCATCAAAACTCCAAACGGACCGCCCATCTTAGGAGGAATTGTTTTAATCTTATCAAGATAAACCACACCTTTGGTTCCATTTAGAGAAATGAAGTCACCTTCTTTAATTATTTTATTGCCGACTTTCATTTGTCTTTTTCCTTCTTCCATAGTAATATCACCGGCTCCGGCAACGCAGCATTTGCCCATTCCTCTAGCTACTACAGCAGCGTGTGAAGTCATACCGCCTCGGGCAGTTAATATTCCTTTTGCAGCATGCATACCTTTTATATCTTCGGGAGAAGTTTCAACTCGACAAAGAATAACATCTTCACCAGCTTCTTTTTGCTTTTGAGCATCCTCTGCACTAAACACAGCCTTTCCCACTGCTGCTCCCGGAGAAGCCGGCAGCCCTTCAGTTGAAAAAAGTTTAGCTTTTTTTTCTTCTTTTTCGTCAAACATCGGATGAAGCAATTGATTCAATTGTTCTGCGGTTACCCTGGATAAAGCTTCTTTCTGAGATATAAACTTACTCTTTACCATATCTACTGCAATTTTTACTGCAGCTTGAGCTGTCCGTTTACCAGTCCGGGTCTGAAGCATATAAAGATTATCGCCTTCCATAGTAAATTCAAAATCCTGCATATCTTTATAATGATTCTCTAGTTTTTTTCTTACAGCAATCAGCTTATTGTACATTGTCTTATCATTTTTCTTCATATCATCAATTGGATGAGGAGTCCGAATACCTGCAACTACATCTTCGCCTTGAGCATTCATCAAATATTCACCATAAAGCTTATTTTCACCGGTCGAAGGATTACGGGTAAAACCAACACCGGTTCCTGAAGCCTCGCCCATATTTCCAAAAACCATGGCTTGAACATTAACTGCTGTACCTAAAAGGCCTCTAATTCCATTAATTTCACGATAGGCAATAGCCCGTTTGTTATTCCATGAACCAAATACAGCATCTATTGATTTCATTAACTGTTCTTTGGGGTTTTGAGGGAATTTAGAATTCTTATGTTTTCTATAAACTTTTTTGAAGCGGCCAACTAACTCTTTAAGATCGTCTACATCTAAAGCAACATCAGGAACTGCTTTATTTAATGTCTCCTGAACCAAAGAACTAGCTTTTTTAATTCCTTTCTTTTTGGCAATTTTTCGTTTTACTTCTTCAAGTTGATGCTCAAACGCGCTATGAGGCACTCCCATGGCTACATCACCAAACATTTGGATAAAACGACGGTAAGAATCCCAAGCAAAACGAGGGTTATTAGTAATTTTAGCAAGGCCTACTACACTCTTATCATTTAAACCAAGGTTTAAGATTGTATCCATCATACCAGGCATTGATACCGCTGCCCCGCTCCTTACCGAAACAAGCAAGGGGTTATTGCTATCATCTAATTTTTTCCCTACAGCAGCTTCTAATTCTTTTAAATCCTTATCAATTTGAGATTGAAGGCCTTTAGGATAATTACGATTATTTTCATAATAATCACGGCAAACTTCTGTAGTTATAGTAAAACCGGGAGGCACAGGTAAGCCAATAGTTGACATCTCCGCTAGATTAGCCCCTTTCCCTCCTAATAATTGTTTCATGCTTTTATCCCCATCTGCTTTATCCTTGCTGAAAAAATACACATACTTCTTAGCCATCTCCTCTTCCTCCTTAAATCTTTTTTAATTTGTCACTAATATAATCTAATGCCTTCTCAATGCTAATTCTATCCTGAGCCATATCATCACGATTGCGAATAGTTATTTTTTTATCACCTAAACTATCTACGTCGACAGTTATGCAGAAAGGAGTCCCCACTTCATCCTGACGCCGATACAACTTTCCGATTGAGGCTGTATCGTCATAAGTGGCAGATGCTTTATTTTTTATATCACAAAAAAGATTTTTTGCAAGTTTAACTATCTCTTTATTTTTTTTTAACAAAGGAAATATTGCAACTTGATATGGTGCAAGATGTGGTTTTAATTTCAAAATAGTTCTTTTTCTTCCTTTTACTTCTTCTTCACAATATGCATCTGATATCACTGCAAAAAAAGTTCTGTCTACTCCAGCTGAAGGTTCAATAACATAAGGTATAATCTTTTCTTTGGTTTTTTGATCGAAATAGCTAAGATCTTTTTTGCTTTCCTGTCCATGTTTAGTTAAATCATAATCGCCTCGATTAGCAATACCTTCAAGCTCGCTCCAGCCAAAAGGAAAATTAAATTCAATATCAGTACAAGCCTTGGCATAATGAGCCAGTTCTTGTTTAGAATGCTTACGCAACCTTAAATTTTCTTTATTTAACCCGATAGTGTTAAGATAAAAATCATAACGTTCTTTTACCCAATAGTTATAAAATTCATCTGCTCTTTCCGGCCTAACAAAGTATTCTATTTCCATTTGTTCAAACTCTTTCATTCGAAAGATAAAACTTCCTGTAGTAACTTCATTACGAAAAGCCTTTCCGATTTGAGCAATTCCTAATGGTAATTTCTTGCGGGTAGTATTTAAAACATTAGCGAAGTTAACAAATATACCCTGAGCTGTCTCCGGGCGCAAATACCCATAATACGGCTTATCTTCTGCTGCGCTCATATTTGTCTTAAACATTAAATTGAATTTACGGGGTGGATTTTTTCCAATATCTATATCTTTCTTGCATTCGGGGCATTTATAGATATTATCACTAACCTTTTCAATCATATCTAAACGGAACCTTTTGCCGCAACTTGCACAATCTACTAAAAGGTCAGAAAATCCTTTCAGATGGCCTGATGCCAAAAAAACACCTTCGGACATAATAATGCTTGAATCAAGGCCAACAACATCATTCCTGTTTTCGACATATTCTTTCCACCAAATATCTTTAATCTTTTTCTTTAAACTAACCCCGAGCGGGCCATAATCCCAAATACTGGATAACCCTCCATAGATCTGAGAACCACCAAAAATAAACCCCCTGCGTTTACATAAAGAAATAATTTTTGTTAATTTATCGTTTGCCATAAGCTACAATTATACCCTAAAAATTATATTTTTTAAGGATTTTTTTAAGATAGTTGGTGGACTTAAAATGTAAAAACCTAACAACTATTTTTTCTGCCAAATATATTTTTCTTTGCTTTGACTGTGAACCTCAAAATACCATCCTGATGGAGCCCGCTGGTAGTGGTCTTTAAAAAATATTTTTTCAACTGCAGAAAGTTTGGTGTTATTCTTTTTTGCAGTATTTTCATAGATAACCTTACGATCTTTATTTTCTTTAGCTATAACTTCTCTTATTTGGCTAGGTGTTTCATTTTTTATCAATTCTAGATACCCATTTCTATTTTCACCAATGTAACCTTTGTTGAAAAAATCTTTAATTTTTGCAGCTCTTTGTTTCCTGCGCTCGATAGCTTCTGATAAATTATCTTCAGCATAAACTGCAGCAATGCCTAATATCGAATTCATCTGGGTATTGTCGCTATTATAGATTTGATCTTCTATTGATTCTGCTTCCTTTACAACATGCTGGTAAACATCTAGGCGCATATTGATGTCTACTTTAAGAGGTTTTTTAGTTTCAACTGAAACTTTTGCGCAACCAAATAAAATAATTAAAGATAAAACTATACCTAATTTTTTCATTCTTCACTCCCCCGTCATTGAACATATTATCAAAATTTTATCTCAACTTATCATTGCGAGGCGAAGCCGAAGCAATCTCTATGTTATATTTATTCTAAGGATTGCTTTGTCGCCTTCGGCTCCTCGCAATGACGAGGTCATTTCATCTTTTTCCCATATAGCTCTTGACAGTACCAAAATGTAATTATTTAACTAACACATCATGCAATTTAACAGTTATATTTCTTTCCCCTAATTCTTCTGAGAAAAAAATTGCTTCTAAAATAATATCATTTTTTTCTACATCAACCTCTATACTCCCTTTATCATATTTGTAATTCTTTAAGTTGTCAAGAAGATAGGAGTAAGATTTTTTATCAAGCCGTTTTTTTAAAAAATCTAAAGAAGCCTTCTTTTTTAGATTAATTTTCCCACCCTCTAAATCATCAATATCTAAATTTAGTTGAGAAATTTTATTATTTTTAAAACAAAAACTACCCCCACCATCAAAATGCCCTTCCAAATCCATATCTTCCTTTTTAGCAAATAAAAAAACTATAGCTGCTAAAGACAAATTTTCTACAGATAAATCTATGCAAATATTATTAAGATTGGTTAAATTAAGATAACCATCGACAACAGCAGAAGAATTAATGAAGCTCGATTTTAAATTATTAAAATTAACCCTATTGCCCTTAAGCTGAAAAGATAAACTAAAACTACCTATTTTTTTGCCTTGAATTGATAAACCATCGGCATTAAAAAAATAGGCCTCACCAGAAGGAACGAGATCAAAAGCTAGGCTACCAAATCGTTTATCTTCAAACCAAGCGCCAGTAATTTTTAAAGAATGCGGTTTTATTTGAAATGGGAAACTAATGTCATATTCAAGCACAATATCTTTTGCCGTAAAATGTAGGCCACCTTTAGCCAAACCAACTTTATTTATAATAATTTTTTTAAGCCCAAGATCAATTTTTTTTAACGAAATTTCTGTTTTTAAATTAGATCTCAAATAATAACTTAAGGAATATTTTACTATTATATTTCTAGCTAAAAAAATAGCTACAACTGCTAAAAATGAAAATATAAATATTTTTTTCATTTTATAATAACAGGAAGGCTAATTTTGACCTATAACCTTTATTTCCTCGGGACTATTTACAATTATTTCCGGGCCATTGTATTTTCTAATTCTTCCTGAAACTTCAACTATTTTGCCCCGATAAAAATCAACCGGTTTTATGCCTTTTTGATGAAAATAATCTAAAGTATTATTAAAGATAACTACAGTAAAATCAGTTTTATAATCCGGGCCGAAATTTAGGTAAGTACACTTATCAGATTGGTAAGTATTTATAACTTTTCCTTTAACTGTGCGGATTTGGTTTATAAACCGATGAGCTTGCTGGTGGCCGATTGCCTGATACACCCCCCACATTCCTCTATTGTTTTGGCGAGCTTGTTTTTGAGCTTCAGCTAACAGCTCAACATATTTAACGTTAGGCGGATAAGTATATAAAGCAGCATACCCTTTTTCCAATAACTCTTTATTCACAAATTTACCATCGACAAAACAATAACCAAGCAGCCTCCCGTAACGATCTTTTTTGTCGACATCAAATTCAATCCTAACATTTTTTGCCTCAACTAAATTTTTGTTAAATTGGGCAGCCTCACGAGAAAAAGGCTGAGGATCATAGACAAATTGAGTGCCTTTTTTAATTCTCGACTCCGGAGTATCAATACCTATATAGCGAAAATGCTCTCCGGTTGAAAGAATTATTGTATCTCCGTCTATGACTTTTTTTACTTTAATTTCAGAATAATCGGTGGGATTACAAGCTAATAAGAAAAAAAATATAATTAATAAAAATTTCTTCACTGTAGCTGGTCAGCTATTTCAAAAAATATTTTTTGAGCAAATTGAGGCTTAGGCATATAGCTCTGGCGGGCTGCTATCTTTAACTTTTGATAGTCTGTACCTATACTATTTATCCTAACAGTAACTGCATGTTCAGAAACTACAGCTTTAATATATCCCCTGGCTTGATTTATAACTAAAATTTCAGCTTCTTTTTCTTCTAGTGTATCCAGGCAAAGATCCCAAAGAACCCGATATTCAGCTGAGATTTTTCCTTCCG
Organism: Candidatus Omnitrophota bacterium; assembly: GCA_021735105.1. Lineage (GTDB taxonomy): Bacteria > Omnitrophota > Gorgyraeia > Duberdicusellales > 4484-171 > PXAH01. The sequence continues at coordinate 2,350 of JAIPHS010000028.1, read as the reverse complement.
CTGCATCATTACTCAAAGCATATCCTCCTGCAGCCCCGGCTCCGATTAAAACCGGAATACAGCCGGTAGATAATAAGACCAAAACACAGCCTAGATAAACGATTTTTTCCTTCATTAATCTAATCACAGAAACAAATATATCAAAAAAATAATATTTTGCAAGCCTTAGTTAATTGGTTTTATTTTTTTAAAACAAGCTCGGCTGCTTTTAACTAAAACATCTTTAGCTCTATAGGGAGGCCTGAATCCTAAAGATTTAATTTTTTCGGTACTATAAACTCGGTCTTTAAGAAAAAAACTAAAACGTTTACCTAAAAAAGGAATTCGGCAAAAAAGATAAGTTAGAAAAGAGGAAATAGATAAAGGAGGTTTTGCTCCAATACCTTCAGCCATTTTCTTAAATACCTGCTCTACACTTAATACTTCCTCATCAGCTACAATAAATGAGCCTTCAAACATACCATCACTCTCTAAAGCAAAAATTATTGCTTCTACTACATTCTCAACATAGGCAAGATGAAGTTTATATTTACCACCTTCAAGCAAAGGAACCATCCTCCACCTTAATAACTTAATTAAAAACGGAAAAGCATGAGGTTCATCTTCTCCGTAAACCATAGGAGGCCTTAAGATAATTACCGGCAAGCCTTTCCTTCGATATACTAAAACTTTTTTTTCTGCCTCTAGTTTTGATTGCCCATAAGCATTAGTTGCAGAGTGAGGCAGCTCTTCGGTCAAAGGCAACTCTTTATTTCCGCTTACAACAGCTACCGAACTTAGATAAATAAACCGCTCTATGCCAAGTTCAACTCCAAGTTTACAAATATTTTCAGTTCCGAAAATATTTGTTTTATTAAGATTTTTTTTCTTTTTCCCTTCTACACAGGCTGCACAATGAATAATAATATCTACGGGAATTTTAGTCAATTTTTCTAAATCTTTCTCTCTGGTTATATCTGCTTTTATTAATTTTATTTTCTTTTTGATTTTGTTAGCTCTTTCCGGAAAACGACTGATAGCAATAATAGAGTATTGATCTAGGCCAGCAAGCCGGCTTATAAGATGCCTGCCGATAAAACCAGTCGCCCCCGTGACCAAGATAGTTTTCTTTTTTATCGATTTATCCATATTTGATTAATTAGTTACCATCGCCGAATTTACGAATCGTTACGAATATACAAATCAATTTTCTTATTCGTAAATTCGTAATATATTCGTACATTCGTTGATTACCTTTTACCCTTCAATATTTGTACTTTTTTCTCTCTTTGGCTTAAAATTGTATTTATTTTCTCTCGGTCTTCATTTGATAGCTTCCACCCCATACTGCCTAAATTTTCTTCTAATTGTTTTGGTTTTCTCGAACCAACGATACTTGAAGTTATCCCGCTTTGAGAAAAATTCCAATTTATCACAAGTTGGGTGAGCGTTTTTTGATAGCCGGACGCAATACCTTCTAATTTTTCTAAGGTTTCCTTGTTTATTGAAAAATAAGGTTCGGCAAAATGAAATGATTTTAAGTTTCGGTTTCTATCATCAGGAATAGCTGACTCTTTTAAAAAAAACTTACCGGTAAGTAATCCGCTATATAAAGGAGCATAACTTATAATCGCAATATTGTTTTTTTGACAAATTGAAACAACCTCTGGCTCAATATCACGCACAAACATGCTATACTCCGGCTGCAGGCAATCAAGCCGGCAATATTTCATGAATTCTGACATTTGATCTACTGAATAGTTGCTTACCCCTACCGCTTTGATTATTCCCTTTTGCTTTAACTTATACATCGTTTCGGCAGTTTCAGCAATTGGAGTATCAGGGTCCGGCCAATGAACTTGATAAAGATCAAAATAATCAGTTTGGAGGCGGCTGCGTGACAAATCAACCTCCTCAAGCATTCTTTTTTTTCCTAAATCATGTAAGACATCAGAACCCTGCCAACTGAGGCCTAATTTGGTGGCTAAAACTATTTTTTCGCGCAGCTTACGCTTACGCAAAAAACTACCAATGACTCTTTCCGATCGGCCCCGTCCATATACAGGAGCTGTATCGATCATAGTAACACCGCCCCTTACAGCTGCATCCATAACCTCTACTGAATTCTTATCTTCTTGCGGACCCCACCAAACATCCCCGCCAAAAGCCCAGGTACCCAAAGTAACCGGAGAAATTGGAATATCGATATCATTAATTTTTCCATAATCCATAATTATCATCAACGAATATACGAATCTGTACGAATATACAAATCACTTTCTTATTCGTAAATTCGTAATTGATTCGTAATTCGTTGATTGCTCTTCACGTTAGTTCTCTCTGGCAGTATTCTAAAAGGTCTTTTTCTCTT
>JAIPHS010000027.1 GCA_021735105.1 Candidatus Omnitrophota bacterium | reverse complement strand
GCAAACCCTTGACCTGCTGACAAAATCCCTGCTAGAGAGAGAAGGAATTGAAAGAAATCTTGCCGCAAAAAAATTCATGAAATCGATTATTTATTCAATAGAATCAATCCAAATCAATTTATTCTTTCCGGTGGCCAAAAACAAAAAAGCCGTCCTTAAAAAGGACGGCAATTTAGTTTGTAAAGAAAGACATGGCTCCAGATTTAGGTGTATACCGATTATATTACCTAATGAGGTTCATGGATCACGGAAGCGTAATGTGATTTAATGCAACCGGGCGCTGGGGCGCCCTTGTTGGTTGGACAAGCATCGCTTCAGCTTTGCTGGGGCAAAGCTTCGCTTTAGCGGCGGCCTGGGCCGGCCGCCTTGGTGGTGGTTTGATAAGTTATAACGGCTTGTTGCCCCTTGACAAGCAAACTGTCTTTAGGAGCTCGGTTGTCAAGGGCCACCGGCCTCACAACATTTTAGTAGATAAGCAACATTTGTTTAGCAGGAGTTCGGCCGTCCGCCTTCGCTGCCTGAACGTCAGCTTCAGGCGGCCAAGCCTCTGCCAATAGGGGTGGTTTTATCCCCCGAAAAGAAAAAAAGAAAAAAAGAGCCGCAAAAAATCTTAAAAAACTTATCCTGAGCCTAGCGAAGAAAAATCTGGAAAAAATTGTCTACTGTAGAGGGTGCAAAAATTTTTTAACCAAGGCATATCTATATGCTACCAATAAGTAGCAATAGAGCTAAGGGAAAATGATACTTTTAGGCAGTCGACTTATAGGTAGTATTGCTTATAATGGTAAACACACATTATGGCAGGAATAAATAAAAAAGTTGGAAGTGCTATAAGGAAAACCCGGCAAAAAAAAGGCTGGTCTCAGGAAAAACTTGCCCTGGAAACTGGGCTACATCGGGCTTACATAGGGCAAATTGAGAGGGGTGAAAAAAATATAGGTTTGGTGAACCTTGAAAAGATTGCAAAAGCTTTGCGAGCAAAACTTAAAGATTTATTAGATTTTTAAAATATATGAAAATAGGAAATATTTCAGATAGAAATGGAAGGGCTCTTGAGTATAAAATAATTGATTTTCTTATCAGTAATGATTCGGTGTTTAAGATTAAATTAACACCCCAGGCATTAAGTGATCAAAAAAGGGATAAGCAAAAATATGATAGCTTACCCGATGAATTAAAATCAAGCTATTTAAGATGCGCTCAGATTATCCATGATTGGCTTTTAAGCATTATCCCTGACAGGGCTATAATCGTTCATAAAATAACTGATAGTCAAGCAAAATCTGGGAATGTTACTGATATATGCATTATAGGGAAGAAAAAGGAAATTAATCTATCGATAAAACATAATCATTTTGCGCTAAAACATCAACGTCCGCCAACAACAGCAAAGTGGTGTGGTTATGCTGAAGGTTCAGCCGAAGATTTACAATTTAGAAAACAATATAAAGTAGTAGTTGACAAATTTCTTGAAAATGCAAAAAGGCTTTCTCCAAATGCAAAATATTTTCGGGATCTAAATAATTTAGAAGAAACCTATATTGCAGATAAACTATATAAACCAGTCTGTAAATTGGTATCTGATACAATAAATAATCTTTGTATAAACAAAAATAATGTGGAAAGTTTGTTTAAATTTCTCGCGGGGGATGGAGATTTTTATAAAATAATTGACATGCCAGGAGAAGTATTGATTTTAAATTTTAACGCAGTGAGCCTTCCTGAATCAGTTCAAGCAATTACAGAAAAGAAGAATTATGTAAATTTATCATTTTCAAATGGCTGGCGGCTATCAATGAGGCTGCATACAGCTTCATCTAAATTAGGGAGAAGCCTAAAATTTGATACGCAAGCCCGTAAGCTTCCAGATGTTCCTAAGATTAGTTTTACAAAATAGTTGAAATAGTGTTGATGTTTTAGGGTTTATATGGCATATAGATTTAAAACTTCTAAGAAGCGTTCAGATTTAATGAAGAAAATTAAAAGTAACAATACCAAGCCAGAGGTGGCTTTTAGGAAAGCGCTTTGGGCTTGTGGGTTGCGTTACAGGAAAAACGATACTCGTTACCCCGGTAAGCCTGATATTGTTATACCTAAATTTAAGGTTGCTGTATTTATTGATGGCGAATTTTGGCATGGGTATAGGTGGAAAGCAAAAAAGAAAAAAATAAAATCAAACAGGGGCTATTGGATACCTAAGATAGAGAAAAATATAAAACGTGATAAAGCAAACAATAGGAAGTTAAGAAAAGAAGGCTGGAAAGTATTAAGATTTTGGGAGAAATCTATTAAAAAAGATTTACCTAAATGCGTGGGTAAAGTAAAAAGAACAATAAAAAAGAAATAGAATTATTTCTATGCTTAATTTTTGCTTGACATCTTTTTTAATCAGAGCTATAACTAATATGACAATTAGGATTAGTCCTGAGTTCGAAGGGGGAACCTGGACACAAAAAAAGTAAAACCTTCGCTTTATAGGCGAGGGATTTTTTATTTTATAAGGCCTAAAAAATAGTTTAGTTTTTGTAAGAGGGTTGGTATAATAATTTTATATTAAAAGGGGACTAAAAAATGCAGTACCAAAGCAAAAAAAATAACAGGAAAAAAATAAAGGTAGCTTCTCTTTTCGCAGGCTGCGGCGGCCTTGATTTAGGTTTTAAGCAAGCTGGGTTTGAGGTGGCTTGGGCTAATGAGTTTGATAAGTCTATTTGGGATACTTTTGAGCATAATTTTCCATCTGTGCTTTTAGATAAAAGAAGTATCTTAGAAGTCCCTTCTAAAGATGTACCGGAAGTAGATGGGCTTGTTGGTGGGCCTCCTTGCCAGAGTTGGAGTGAAGCTGGCGCCGGGCGCGGGTTAAACGATTGCCGGGGCAAAGTTTTTTTAGAGTACATACGGATATTAAAAGACAAAGAACCTTTATTTTTTCTTGCAGAAAATGTTTCGGGGATGCTTTTGCCAAGGCATAGGGAAGCGTTTGAAAAAATATTGAGCTTATTTAATAAATTAGATTACAATGTTTCGTGGAAATTACTTAATACAAAATATTATGGTGTACCCCAAGATAGAAAACGGGTTATAATTATAGGCTATCACAAAAAAATGGGAAAAAGTTTTGAATTTCCCAAGCCATCTCATAAATTAATAACATTGCGTGAGGCCCTCAAAGGGTTGAAAGGGGTAAAAAAGGCAAAACCATACAATAAAACAAATGGGGATAACTTAAAGATGCCGAATCATGAATATATGACAGGAGGTTTTTCAACTATTTACATGTCGAGGAATAGGGTGCGAAGCTGGGGTGAACAATCCTTTACCATACAAGCCGGCGGCAGGCATGCTCCAATTCATCCACAAGCACCAAAAATGAGATTCATTAGGCAAAATAAAAGGATTTTTATTCCGGGAAAAGAACATTTATACAGAAGGCTATCTATAAGGGAATGTGCCCGTATTCAAACTTTTCCTGATAATTTTATTTTTAAATATAACAACCTTAGCGACGGGTATAAAATGGTTGGGAATGCAGTGCCAGTAGAGTTTGCCCGCAGGCTTGCAAATAAAATTGCAACTGATTTACTTGATTATGATAAAAATACTAAAAATAAGGTTTTTTCTTCTCAAATAGATAAGAAGAAACAAAAAGTCCACAAGAGAATAAAAACAGATAAAGGGACAATTATAATTTTTGATACTTCTAGTGGTAAGAGAGATAAGGTAGAGGTGGGGTAGCGTAGTTGTTTAAGGAGAAAGTATTGAATTATCTAGTTAAAATATAATAGTAGAATATATATCGCCAGGGAAACCTGGCATTTTTTATTTTAATGAAGTAACGTCGAACTTTAAGGGAGGTTAAAATGAATTTTTTACACAAAGCATTTAAGCTTAGCTCGAGAAATGTAGTTAGAGTTCGTCTTAATAAAGTTGCTAATGTATTTTTGTTAAGTGATGCAAATTTTCGGAAGTATAAGGCAGGATATTCGTTTGAATATTATGGTGGGCGTGCCAAAAGAAATATTGTAAATTTATCTGTTCCTAAAACTGGCCGATGGCATTTAGTTATCGACGGATTTTCCGGAACACTAAAATATGGATATCAAATTATTTAACAATCTCAGAGGATAAATATGCCTCCATCTAAAGAATCTCAGAAGATAGCAGGCGATTTTGCTAGATATGCAAGAACAGGTGATAAATCTATCATCAAAAAATACAAAACCAAAGAATTAGAAATAGCACTCATACAATATAGTGCAGATAAACGGTTTCCACACTATAGCGCAATGGAAAGAAGGGTTAATGAATTGAAAGAAATTGAAAAGGCTAAAAAAAGTAATAAAGAAAAATGGAAAGATAGAATAATTGGTTTCTTCTTCGGCATAATTATAAGTGTTATAAGTGGTTTTTTATTATATTTATTAACAAAAAAATAAAAAATTTTAATTCAGTTTAGATAATTCTATTTATTAGTTTTGACATTTTGCAGCAGATCTGATTTCTAATAGTGTAGATAAGATAAAAAGGAGTTTATTCTCTTTTTTGGGCATTAAGTATTGTGTCGCTAGGATCATAAAGACAGTATTTATTCACTAAACCATTAGGCAAAAAATATAAAAATGAAAATTATTATTATTCTTATAATTTGGGTGGCTATACTGATTTTTAATGCTATCTATAGCTTTCTCTCTTCTAATATACAAAATAAACCCCAAATAAGATATTGTGCGATTGCTGCAGCTATAATAATTTTGGTTTATGGTGTTTATCAAATCATCCAAAAGCAACAAAATAAAATCTATGCTCATGTATCAGTGGAAGGGAAAATATTAAAATCAAAGAATTTTCCATGGACCATTACAATACATAATAAAGATAAAGAGGGAGCAATTATTTATATATTAGATGAGCGGTATGGTGACGCGTCTTTGGTTTCGATCAAATTAGATAAGCCCAATGCTGAAAACAAAAAATATAAAACATATAATGCAATAGATGGCGTTGGCATAAAATTCTTTTGTGGAAAAAAGAATCTCTCTAGTTTTTGGATCTACATAAAAAATCTATAATAATTAATTCCGCTTGAGAAAAAAGAGTAAAAAGGGGTCACGCCTAATTTTTTTAAAATCATCCGTGACCAACCAACACCGCCAGATCTTTCAGATAGGAAGGCGAATGTTTATAAGATGTTGCCGTTAGCCAGAGATTAAATATTAAAGGAGAAACAAAAATGAAGCATTTATTTCTACCAATATTAACACTTTTCTTATTAACCAATTCACTCATTGCAGAAGATAAATTACCTTTAGTATCAGAAGATAATCTTAGAGAAGAAGAAACTTTTGGCGATTATACTGTAAAAATCTATAGAGATTATCCTACAGGAGAAGGCCTATTGCATATTTTTAAAGATGATAAATTAGTATACTCTAAAAAAGATTGGAAATTCACAATCGGGCATGTATACGATGAGTTAGATTATAAAGATTCTCCGAAATATTATGATGCCAGGGGTGGAATAGCAAATAATTCTGTTGTTGCAATGGGTAAGGATATTACCGGTGATGGGGAACCCAATTTGCTTGTATCACACTGGAGTGGTGGAGCCCACTGTTGTTTCAGTTTTTATGTTTTTTCAATAGGAGAAGATTTCCGGCTTATACAAAGAATAAATAATGAAGATGGTGATTTAGGAAAGTTTGTTGATGTTGATGATGACGGAGCATTAGAGTTTATTGGCAATGACTGGACCTTTTCTTATTGGCGTGCGCCTTTTTCTCAGTCGCCTGCTCCAAGGATAATCCTTAAATACAGAGACGGTAAATATAGGTTAGCTTTGGATTTAATGAAATCTGAACCACTTGACCCAGAAAGACAAGCTGAAATGATTCAAAGGATAAAAGCAGATATGGCTGATGCTGTAGCTGATAAAGAATGGATGAAAGAACAATTGGAGTTAGGAGAACTAAGCTATGGTTGGGTAAGAGAAGGCGTTGCTATTCCACCGCTTGTTTGGAAACATATGTTGCAGTTAATATATTATGGAGATGCAAAATCAGCATGGGATTTTCTTGATAAAGTATGGCCGGAAGATAAACCAGGCAAAGAAGAATTTTTGGCTGATTTTAAGAAAGTGTTAGCAGAGAGCCCTTATTGGGATTCTTTGGAAGAGATTGTAGGAAATATAGGAGGCAAAAAATGAAAAAATTAATATTTATAAAATGTAGTATTGTTTTATTAAGCGGGTGTAATAATCTAAATACTAACAATATTAGCTCTTTAAATAAATCTATGTCAGAAAAAGGAGATCTCATGATTGCTGAAGGAAGATGGGCCGTTGTAGATCAAAAATCTTCAAATAGCTTAATACCAAAAATAAATTCTGTTTCTATAACTTGTGATAAAACAAAAATGACCTGTTCAGAATTACAAGCAAAGCTTTTTACTCCTGAAGATTTCTCTGACTTAAATCATAATCTTCTTTATCCAGAACAATTTTTTTATAAGGTATTAGAGTGGGAAGAAGGAATTATAATAGCAGTTAGAAAGGCACCTGTAGCAGATATAAGATTACGGATATCAATTCCTGATGGAGTTGTTGAAAAGTCATTTAGAGAAACTAAAGCGCGGGGATCAGAAACAGCAGACCCAACCATACATGCAAATTGGGTCCTCAAGTAGCATTTCAGAATTAGATCTTAAATGTTAGATAAACTACCCCGGCTTATTTTGTTGGAAATTAAATATTGTAATTTAAAATGTAGGTAAAATCTTATAATGCAAGGTGTAGTAAAGCCAAAATATCAAATTTGGCTTAAAGGTAAGCCAAGAAGTTTCAAAAAACGAAAAAGCTCATCCCGTTATATTGAAAATATCTGAGATGCTGCACGTGCTGTTATTCCTCAGCCAACTCATTCAAAAAGGTTAGATATTGATATTTGGTTTAATGCCCAAGGTATTTCACGGCCGGATGTAGATAATATAATAAAGCCTATTCTAGATGCATTCAAAGGGATTGTTTATTTTGATGACAATCAAGTTCGTTCAGTTAGGGTGGTTGCTTTATCTTCTGGTGATGCATATAAGTTACGAGGCTCTTACAAAACATTAAAACGTCTCATCAATTCAGATACGAAAGAATTTTTGATAAATATATATAATGATTTAAAAATTAGCGGAGTACTGAAGTAAAACAAAGAAGTGAACTTTTTGCTGAAAATTAAGCATTAGCTTTGTAATACTATGAAACCCGGTGACATTCTTCTATTTAAAGCGGAACGTAATTTCACCTCTCGGCTTATTGCTTGGGGAACAGGGAGTAAGTATTCTCACGTTGCAGTGTGTGTTTCGCCGAAGATGAATCTGGCGATTGAGGCGATTGCTAAGGGTGGAATAAGAGCAAGAGATATAAGGAAAATTCCCAGGGATTATGATATCTATAGAGTAAAAGAAGATTATTCTTACAACTTAGATGGGATGATCTCATATTTAGTTGATAAACTTAATGAAAGATACGATTATCCCGGCGTTATCTGGCTGGGATTTATAAAGTTACTTGCAAAGATTGGTTTTTCTCTTAAGGTTGCAGCTAACAATTGGCAGAAGAGGCGAGATCATTTCTGTTCAGAGCTTTGTTATGAAGCGTTCTTTCATGGCGGAGGGCTGGATATCGTGCCAGAGATGCCGGAAGCTAATATAACCTCACCGGCAGACATATCTAATAGTTCAGTTATAGAGACTGTGAAATAGCTATTTTTTTACCACAAATGAAAAGAAAATTAACTCTTAAATGTGATTTTACTGAAGAAGAAGATGAGATTCTTAAAATTATATCAGAAATATTACATAAAACTAAAGATGTTTCAATCTACCATTCGTGGTTAAAAATAATTGAACCAAAAGAATTGGGTGCAATTCTTTATCATCTATTGTTTTCTTGTAGGGATTTCTTAGGTTGTATCTTTACAATAATGCATGATTTTGGCTATCATTCAGCTTATATATTAGGATCATCTTTTGTTGAGTATTTTATTGATTTTTCTTTTATCCTCAGCAAAAAAGAATTAGTTGATTCCAGAGCTAAAGAATATTTTATTGCATATGAAAACGATAAAAAACCTTTTTCGAATGATCAAGAATTCAAACGTATAGAAAAACGGGCAGAAGATGCAGGACTAGGGCGTCTATATGAAGCAACATATAGATCTCTTTGTTCTTTTAAGCATGTTAATCTGAAAGGGTACGTGGTTACCCGACGCGATGCCAGACTAAAAGAAGATCGAAAAAAGTTTTTGCTACAAATGGCAAATATCTATTTATGGATGTGGAAAAAACTTAAAAATTATTTAGGGAATAACTTACTTGACGAAAAGATAATCAGTTTGCTTAATATAGAACTAATTGAAATTGGTAAATTAATGAGAAGATACCCTAGCTCTTAAAGTATGGAGAATAAATAGGCTAACTGATATTAAAAATCTTAAAAATCAAAGCGAACGCAGCCAACATACCAAAATAGTCAAAAGATAAAAGACAATCAAAGCAAGTAGAGCTGGCCAGTCTTTTCTTTGTTTGCGCTTTCTTTTGCGCATTTCTTTTCTGATCTTGAGCTTATTTATTCGCATCAGGTTATCATAATAGCGGCTAGCCTCAGGGCTAAGCTTGCGCTGAAACTTAGCCCGTTTCTTTGATAGTACGTATTTCTTCAAACTAAAGCCTCTTGTTTATAGACTACATCCTGGCCAATAGCCAACATTGAGCAATCACAAAGATTGCCAGCTTTCATAACTTCAAGCATTACAGACTGAGCCTGGCCTAAATCAGAAAAGCAGCAATTAGCAAACCATTTCTTGCCCCTATAGGCAATATAGAAACTATAGCCACCAGCCAACTTAACTCTTCTACCTACCACAGCACACCTCCTGTTTTAAAAGTCTCTTATCGAACAAACTTGAGACTTCTTGATTAAAAGAAAGATTTCACAGATAAAATCCAAGACCTTTTTTCGCTTAAATACGCATTCACATTCTCATTTAGGTTCTGTCAAGGAGGAACGGAACCCTTTAGGGTCCACGAGCACATCCGAAGGATGTGTGAAGTGAAGCTAAAAATTGAGGCTCCCCGAAGGGTGCGAGGTGCTTCTAGAAAGCTTCGAGCAGTTTTTCCACGTTCACCGAAAATAATAAGAACTTCTCCGGCATATCTATAACCGGATAAAGAAGTTTTTATTGTAGGTGAACGAGTAAACAGTTATGGAGTTACGAAACCTCTAAATACAAATTTTACCTAGTAACGGAATATCTGTTTACGGTGGAAAAATGAGGTGAATTTTTAGACCCGTAGATCCTTGACAGGTTCTAAATGAGGTGTTATCTGACCTCGGTGTGCTTGCTAAGATTATTTTTTCAGCGAAAAAAGGTCCTGCTTTCTTATACTTTCTTAAATTCGGGATAAGTCCCGAATTATAGCTTAGCGAAGATACTTGCTCTATAGTTTGCTTGGAGGTTTGGAGGCAAGTATTTGAGGTA
>JAIPHS010000026.1 GCA_021735105.1 Candidatus Omnitrophota bacterium | reverse complement strand
TCTTTTAACTTAACATTAGCCTTAATTGGCCCCCAGCCTTTCGCCAGGCAACTATCAATATAACTTTTTATAAACTCTTGGTCATTTATATAATTAGAACCCTTTAGATAGTCTATTACTTCCTTTATAACCGATAGAGGTACCTTTCGTTTTTTTAAGCGGGTTCGGATTTCAGACTCACTTCTTGGCCTAAACCTAAGAAGAAGAAAGGCATAATTTAGGGCCTTGCTAAAACTTTTCAATTTATTACTTTTTTAAAACTATATAGCCTCTACTGGTCTTAATTAAGCAACTTCCCTTAACTGCAGCAGTAACATCTTTAAAGTCTTTGATGCTTTTTACTTCTTTATTCTCGATTTCTCTAATTATATCTCCTTGCTGCAAGCCGCTATCTTGGGCTGAAGAACCCTCTTCTATATCCACTATAGCCACCCCTTCCTGCTGTTTTAGGCCTAATTGCTCTTTTAGATAAGGAGTGATATCTTCTACTGACATACCACGAAAACTAGCTTGGCCCTGAAGTGTTAATTGTTCAGCTCCATCAAAATTTTTAGGTTTTTTACCAATTTTTATATTAACATTTTTTTCTTTCCCGTTGCGTAAAATTAAAAGATTAGCTTTCTGGCCGACTTCAGTTTCAGCAACCATCCTTACTAAATCTCTGGTAGTTGTTATTGATTTTTGATTATAAGCTAAAATTAAGTCACCTTCTTTTAACCCACCTCTTTGAGCCGGAGAATCTTGATACACTTTAACAGCAATCACACCTTCTTTTTTCTTGATATTAAAGTAGTTGCGTAAATCTTGATTTAAATCCTGGATACTAACCCCCAGCCAACCATATAAAACTTCTTGCCCTTCTACCAGTTTGTCCATTATTTTTTTAGCTTTATTTATCGGAATTGCAAAACCGAGGCCTTGATAACCACCGGTACGGGTAAGAATAGCCACATTTATCCCAACTACCTCTCCTTTTAAGTTAACAAGCGGCCCCCCGCTATTACCTGGATTTATAGCCGCATCTGTTTGAATTAAATTATCGTAACCTATTTTTCTAATCCCTAAAGCAGGCAGATATCTTTTTAGGGCGCTGATTACACCTACGGTAATTGTTGGTTCTGGATTTTCAATAGCAAAGCCGAAAGGATTGCCGATTGCAACAACCCAATTACCTATTTTCAATTTAGAGGAATCTCCTAAATTAGCAACAGGTAAATCATCTGACTCTATCTTTATTACCGCTAAGTCACTTTTGGGATCTGATCCGGTTGCTTTAGCGTTGAATTCTCTGCCATCTGATAATTTAACTTTTATATTCGTTGCCTTTGAAACTACATGAGCGTTGGTAAGGATATAACCATCTTTTTTAATGATTATGCCGCTGCCTAATCCCATTCTTTTATACTCTCTTTGGGGTGAACTTTGAAAAAAATCTTCAAAAAATCTTTGAAAAGGATCATTTGTGCCACCCTCAAAAGGAGAACTAAAATAAAATTGCCCTCCAATCTTTTCTTTAATCACAGAACTTATTGAGACAACTGATTTTCCCACATCCTCGGCGACTTTAATAGTTGCCTTTTCTAGCTCAGAAACTCTGGCAGAAAAACTAGCTGGAACAAAAAAAACTGCTAATATTAAAGTTATTATTATTTTTTTCATTTTTTCTCCTTTTCTTCCCCCTCTTTATTTACCGCTGAAGCCTTGGCCAATTCTTTCTCAACCTTCTCTTTTAATTTATTATCTTCCTTAAGTGTTTTACGTAACTTTTCTTTGCCTTGAGCTATATTTTCATCACCTAGAGAAAACCAACTGCCCGATTGGGTTAGAACGCCTTTTTCCATTGCGGCGTCAATTAAAGCTCCTGTTTTAGAAACTCCCTCATCATACATAATTTCAAACATAGCTTCACGAAAGGGCGGCGCTACTTTATTTTTAACAATCTTTGCTCTCACCCTTATACCAACAACTCCTTCATTGGTTGTCAAGGTTGCTCGTTTTCTAAGATCAATCCTTACTGATGAATAAAATTTTAAAGCCCGGCCGCCTGGAGTTACTTCGGGAGAACCAAACATAACTCCAACTTTTTCCCTAATCTGGTTGATAAAAACAATACAAGTTTTTGATTTACTTACAACTGCAGTTAGCTTACGCATAGCTTGACTCATCAATCTGGCTTGAAGGGCAATTCGAGAATCACCCATCTGCCCTTCAATTTCAGCCTTTGGCGTAAGAGCAGCTACAGAATCTATAACTATCAAATCTACTGCATTTGAACGCACTAAAGCCTCGACTATGTCTAAAGCCTGCTCTCCTGTATCCGGCTGAGAAATCAAAAGATCTTCCAAATTAACTCCGATTAACTTTGCATATTTAGGGTCAAAACTATGCTCAGCATCAATAAAAGCAGCTACTCCATCTTCAGTTTGAGCTTGAGCGATAATACTTAAGGTAAGAGTTGTTTTACCTGAACCTTCCGGCCCATAAATCTCAATAGCTCTACCCCGAGGAAGCCCGCCGGCGCCTAAAGCATCATCTAGAGAATAAATTCCTGTAGGTATTACCGACACATCTAAACTGCGGCCTTCTCCCATTCTCATAATCGCTCCTTTACCAAATTGCTTTTCGATTTGTGAGAGAGCTAGATTAAGTGCTTTTGTCTTGCTGTCTTGATTATTTGTTTTTTTTGCCATAATATCACCCCTTTTTTGATTGGATTAAAATTATACTCTCATAAAATAAAAGTGTCAAATTCCGTTAAAATCTATTTTCTGCTCCTTTTAACATTCTCTTTACATTATTTTTATGCCTAATTAAAATAAGAAAAAAAAGTACTATTGCTAAAATTTTAACCTCAATAAATTGGGATAAATTCAAGGACAAAATCAAAAAAGCAAGGCTAGCTAAGATAGATGCTAAAGAAACCAGCCTTGATAATAAAAAAACAATCAGCCAAACCAATAGAATAACCGGTAAAATTAATTTAAAAGAAACAAAATAAAAAGATAAAGCAAACAACACCCCTAAACTAGTAGCAACACCCTTACCTCCCTTAAACTTTAAAAAGGGGGTCCAATTGTGGCCCAAAATGGCTAATATTCCCAAAACAATAAAAAAATACGATTCAAACTTTCCTATAGAATAGGCTAAATACGGAATAATAAATCCTTTAGCAAAATCAAGAATAAATACCAAAATTCCCCAGCCCTTTCCCGCTATCCTAAGCACATTGGTTGCCCCAACATTTCCAGAACCAAACTGGCGGATATCAACACCTTTAACCATTCGGGTAATTATATAACCAAATGGAATAGTCCCAAAGATAAAACTAACTATGAGAAGAATCAACTTTAGCATTTAACGCTTTAATACCTCTTAAAAAATAATCTAAACCGGAAATTAAAGTAAAGATAGCAGCTATAAGGGAAATATAAAAATGATATGGTATATTCAATAAAATCCAAAGAATAGTTATCATTTGAGAAAATGTTGTGAATTTTCCCCAAGATGAAGGAAAAATTTCTACATCAATTTTGAGCATTTTTAAAATTGCGAAGCCAAACGATATAACTAAATCTCTACTTACTACAATCAAAACTAACCATAAATACATCGGATACTGCCTAAGGACTAATAGTGTTATAAAGGCTGTTAAAAGAAGAAGCTTATCTGCCAAAGGATCAATAATTTGCCCTAGTTCAGATTTCTCTTTTTTTATTCTAGCCACCATCCCATCAAAAAAATCAGTTAAAACCGCTAACACAAAAACTGCCACAGCAAAATATCTCATAACCGGGTGCGTTTCAGAATAAATAAGCAACGATACAAAAACAGGAATAAGAATTATTCTAATCGAACTAATTTTATCAGCAAAACTCATTTTATCTCCTCTTTAATTTTTTCTAATTCTGCACCATCATAAGGACATTTTTTTAAAAAACCTTGGTATCTCCTCTTGCAAACCGGACATTGTTTAATAAAATCATTTTCCCCTAGATAAGAACCTATCCATTCTTCTTTTCTTTCAAAGTCTTGAACTATGTTTTTTTTATCTTCCACTTTTTCCTTTATCCCGGCCTTGCCGGCAGGCAGGCTTTTTCCTTTATTTTTACCTATATATTCTTGAGTTGTAACACAACCAACTAAAAATAAAACCATTACAAATAATAAAGCAATATTTTTTATTGACTTTGGACTTTGGACTTTAAACTTTAAACTTTTAATCATTCTATCATCCCAATCCTTTTTGGCGGCCACCAAATAAAAATCGCCTCTCCAATAATTTGTTCTTTGTCAACAAAACCCCAATAACGGCTATCTTTAGAACTAATACTATTATCTCCTAGGCAAAAATATTCATCTTCTGGTACAATTATTTTTTTATCTGATTGTCCGTTTTTGCCCTGATTATAATAAAAAAACGCAGCAATTTCAGGTAAGGTAACTTCTTTATCGTCTATATAGATATTGCCTTTTTTTATCTGTACAGTTTCCCCGGGTAAGCCGATAGCTCTTTTTATATAAGGTTTTCGCCTATACCAGGGTTGATCTACTTCCTGAGGCGGTACAAAAACTATAACATCTCCTCTTTGGGGTTTGCTAAATCCCGGCAAACGAAAAGGAACAAAAGGTAATTTAGGCCCATAACTTAATTTACTTACAAATATTTTATCACCGGGCATAAGGGTGGGAACCATCGAAGTGGTGGGAATTTTATACATTTGAAAGAAAAATGTCTTTAAAACAATAACTAATACTGCAGCAATAACTATTGACTCAACCCATTCTCTTATTGTACTTTTTTTCATTTTTTTTCCTTTTTTTCTCCTTTTTCATAAATATAATATATCAGCGTGCATCCAATCCCATCTGTGTGTGTCTGTGCTTCACATTTTCAATACTTCTAAAAAAGCTTCCCGGGGCACAGAAACATTTCCTAATTGTTTCATTTTCTTCTTGCCCTTCTTCTGCTTTTCCCAAAGCTTTCTTTTTCTGGTAACATCTCCTCCATAACATTTAGCAGTAACATTTTTTTTCACAGCCCGAACTCTAGCTGAAGCAATAATTTTAGAGCCTACGGCAGCCTGAACTTTAACCTCATACATTTGACGCGGAATTAACTCTTTTAACCTTTCCGCGACAGCTCTACCTTTGCTTTCAGCTTTATCTTTATGCACTAAAAGAGAAAAAGCATCAACTTTCTTCTGATTAAAAAGAATATCCAGCTGGACAATATCTGTTTCTTTGTAGCCTATAAACTCATAATCAAAAGAACCATAGCCTCGAGTTACAGATTTTATTTTATCATAAAAATCAATAACTATCTCAGATAAAGGTATTTCAAATATTATATTAAGAAGGTCTTTTCCTAAATAATCCATTTTTACAAAATCACCCCGCCTAGATTTAGCCAAATCACATACCGGATCGATAAAATCAACCGGAACCATAATTGTAACAATAACATAAGGTTCATAACTTTTTTCAACTTCTCCTAAATCAGGGAATTGATGGGCGCTTTCAATCTCTTCATAATCTTTAAGGCCTTTCCGCATTATTCTATATTTAACACTAGGCGCTGTAACAATAAGATCGAGATTATATTCTCTCTCTAATCTTTCCTGGATAATATCCATATGAAGCAGCCCTAAAAAACCGCAGCGAAATCCATAACCTAAACTACCTAAACTATCCGGCTCATAACTAAAAGAGGAATCTGAAAGATTTAACTTTTCTATGGCTGCCCGTAAACTTACATAATCTTGTGAAGAAGAAGGAAAAATTCCCGCAAAAACCATAGGAGACATCTTTTGATAACCCTCAAACGCAGAAGAAACAGGATTAGAGCTAAGGGTTATAGTATCTCCAACATCAATTTCATTGGGATTTTTTATATTACAGCAAATATAACCGACTTGGCCGCAAGAAAGGCTTTTTCTTTTTACGGGCTGAGGAGAAAAAATACCCATTTCTTCAACCCGGTATTCTTTTTTTTGATGCATCAATAAAATTTTATTTCCTATCTCAATCTTGCCATCAAAAATTCTTACAAAAAGTATTACTCCACGATACAGGTCATAAGCAGAATCAAAAAGCACTGCCTTAGTCGGCTTATCTAGACTGCCTGAAGGAGACGGCACCTCTTCGATAACTTTATCTAATAACTGTTTAACTCCTGTACCATCTTTGGCAGAAACTGTTAAGACTTCCTCTTTCTTAAAGCCAAAAATTTCAAATAATTCTCTATAACCTTTTTCTATATCAGCGCTGGGTAAATCTATTTTATTAAGAACCGGTATAATTTTTAGGTCACTTTCTAAAGCCAGATGAAAATTAGCCACAGTTTGTGCTTCAACTCCTTGGGCAGCATCAACTAAAAGGATGGCCCCTTCGCAACCTTTTAAAGATTTTGCCACCTCATAACTAAAATCAACATGGCCGGGAGTATCGATAAGATTTAAAATATAGCTGGCCCCGCCAGATGAATAAATCAAACGAACCGCTTTTGCTTTAATGGTTATCCCTCTTTCTCTCTCTAACTCCATGCTATCCAGCATCTGCTGAGAAATTTTACCTTTGGCCATAGTTCCGGCATTTTCCAGGAACCTATCGGCTAAAGTTGATTTTCCATGATCGATATGAGCTATTATACAAAAATTTCTAATTTTATTAACTTGGTCCATTTTTTATTATTTTTTTGATTTAACGATATTAAATAACTTTTCCACAACTTCCGGAATTAAAAGATTGGTTGTATCTATATAGCGAGCTTCTTCAGTTAATTTAAGGGAACCAATCTTACGGTTCTTATCTGCCTCATCTCTTTTTACCAAATCAACTTCAACTTCTCCTGAATCAACAACTTCTCCTTCCTTAAGCAATTGCTGAACTCTCCTTTCAACGCGTATCTTTTGTGCGGCATCAAGATAAAATTTAAATTCCGCATCGGGAAAAACTACCGTTGTTATATCCCTGCCTTCAACTACAGAGTTTTTTCCGGAGGCCTCCTCTCTTTGCAATGAATTCATCACTTTTCTTACCTTGATAAAACTTACCACCTTTGAAATATTTTTATCTATTCTTGGCTTGCGAATCTCTTTGCTTATGTCAATAGACTTTAAATATATCTTATTATCGTCAATTTTTAAATCAAGACCCGCAGCTAAATCAGCTAACTCTTCTTCTGATTCCAGATTAGTATTGTTTTCTAAAGCCGCATAAGTTAAAACTCGATAGGTTGCCCCGGTATCAAGAAAAAAAAAGCCTAATCTTTTAGCTAGCATTTTTGCTGCTGTAGTTTTACCTGAACCAGCTGGGCCATCTATAGCTACAATCATAAAACCTTAGCTCTTTTTTTATTGGCTTTTTTTATTAATCTTTTTAATTCTTTCTTATCTTCTTTTATAATTGCATCTTTAAATTTATTGCTGATTTCATTATATTTATTTAAATGTTTCAATAATTTAGTTTTATTGCTTAAAAATATATCTGCCCATAAATCTCCCGAAGAAGATGCAATCCGAGTTAAATCAACAAATCCTGATGAACTAAATTCCAGATATTTATCTGGTATGGCAGCAACCAAAGAAAAACAAATTAAATGAGGAAGGTGGGAGGTTAAACAAATAATATCATCATGGGCACAAGAACTTATCCTGACAACTCGAGAACCAATTTTTTTCCATATTTTTTCAACTAAATAAGAAGCCTTATTGGTTGAGGTAATAAAACACAAAGATCCTTGGTAGAGGCCTTCCTTTGCTTTTTCTACTCCTGCCTTTTCTGAACCGCAAAAAGGATGGCAACCTACAAAAGAAACTCCTTTAGAGAAATTGCTCTTAGCTGTCTTTTCTATCTCCTCTTTGGTGCTTCCCAAATCAAAAACGATTGCGCCTTTTTTTAAATGAGGGGCTAATCTTTTTAAAAGATCAATAATTATTCCAACCGGAGTAGCTAAAATTAGAATATCCGCCTCTTCAGCAATTTTTTTATCAGACCTTTCAATCCTATCTAAAACTTTAGCTTTTTTAAGGCGTCTAAATGTTTTCTCGCTTCTGGCATGGCCTATAATCTCAAAGTTATTAAAACTTTTTCTAAGAGCCAAGGCTAAAGAGCCCCCCATCAAACCAACCCCGATAATCCCTGCTTTTTTAATCTGCTTTAATTTCATATCTTTTTTTATATTGACTTTGAACATTGGACTTTGGACTATGGACTAATCTATAATTCCCTTCCTACTGATTCAGCAACCTGTCTTATTTCTCTTATCAAGATATCAAAATTATCCGGTAACAACTGTTGCGGCCCGTCACTTAGAGCTTCTTTAGGGTTAGGATGAACTTCAACTAAAAGCCCGTCTGCGCCGGCTGCCACTGCCGCCCTACTTAAAGGATTAATTAAACCCCACTTCCCGGCGGCATGAGAAGGATCGACTATAACCGGAAGATGAGAATGCATCTTAATAACAGGAATAGCGCTTATATCCAAAGTATTACGAGTAAATTCACTAAAAGTTCTAATTCCCCTTTCACATAAAATCACATTAAAATTACCTTCAGATAAAATATACTCCGCACTCATCAAAAGCTCTTTTACGGTAGCAGATAAGCCCCTTTTTAAGATAATTGGTTTTTTTGTTTGCCCTACTTCTTTTAAAAGATTAAAGTTTTGCATATTTCGTGCCCCAATTTGAAGCACATCCGCGTACCGAGCCACAAGTTCAACATCTCTTGTATCCATAACTTCAGTTACAGTTGGTATGTCAAATTTTTCAGACGCGCCTTTTAAAATTTTTAGGCCTTCTTCACCTAAACCTTGAAAGCTATAAGGCGATGTTCTCGGTTTAAAAGCTCCGCCGCGAAGCAGAGACCCGCCTGCTTTTTTTATGTTTTCTGCCACCTGATACAATTGATCTTTTGTTTCAATCGAACAAGGGCCGGCAACAACCGTAACTTTTTTAGAACCAAATTCAACTGACCCCTTTATTTCAACTACACTATTTTCTTGCTTAAACTCTCGAGAAACCAACTTATAAGGAGCCAGCACCGGCATTACTTTATCTACGCCGGGATAAGCTTCTAATGGCTGAAGCCGGATAACATCTTCAGGGCCAATCACTCCCACAATCGTTCTTTCCTGTCCTTGCGAAACCATCGGCTTAAGCCCCAGGCTTTTTACTTTATCAAGCAGGTTGTCAATATCTTCCTGCTTTGTCTTTTTCTTTAAAACAATAATCATTTTTTTGCCCCCTTTATATAATTATCAAGAAGTTTAATAAACTTTTTATTTTGAGAATGCAGCCCAATAGTTACACGAAAAAAATTCTTTAGCCCCCATCCTTGCAGCTCCCTAATGATCACACCTCGTTTTAGCATATATTCATATAATTTCTTGGTGCTTTTTTTAAAATCTATTAAAACAAAATTAGTCGCACTCTTTATATAGAAAATACCTAATCTATCAAAATTTTTATAAAAATAAAACTTTTCTTTATTTACAAAATTAACCACATCTTTAACAAAACTTTTATTTTCCAATCCTGCTTGTGCTGATACCTGAGCTATGCGGTTTACATTAAATGG
>JAIPHS010000025.1 GCA_021735105.1 Candidatus Omnitrophota bacterium | reverse complement strand
TTCATTGTATCAAGTATAACTGCTACCATAATCAAAAGAGTTGTACCTCCAAAAAGTGAAGCTAACTGATAAGAAGGTACTCGAAAAATTTCCATAATAATATTCGGAAAAATTGCAATAACACTAATGTATATAGCTCCAACAAACACAATCCGAGTTGCCACATAATCAAGATAATTGGCGGTAGGCCTACCCGGCCTTACTCCCGGAACAAAACCGCCATAACGTTTTAGATTATTGGCAATTTCTAAAGGATGAAAAACCATCGCTGTATAAAAATACATAAAAAAGACAATAAGGCCGACCAAAGCCGTATTATACCAAAGTCCTCTTTGCTGAATTATAGTCTGTAAAAACTGAACAATTTTTATATCTTTAGGCAAAAACATAGCTAAAGTTGCCGGAAACGAAATTACAGCAGATGCAAAAATAATTGCAATAACCCCTGCCATATCTATCTTTATCGGTAAATATGTACTCTGGCCGCCATACATTTTTCTCCCCACCACCCTTCTGCCGTATTGGATTGGGATTCTTCGCTGGGCCTGTGTAAACAAAACTACCGCCGCAATCATAAAAAACCAAACAGCAATCAATGTAATTACTACCGGAGTTGATATCTGCTGATTGGCAGGATCCATAGGAGACCAAAGGCGCCAAAGTTGGCTAACCGATGCAGGAATACGAGACATTATACTAACGGTAATTATAATCGAAATTCCGTTACCGATGCCCCTCTCTTGAATTTGCTCGCCTAGCCACATAATAAAAATAGTACCACAAGCCAGGGTGATTACCGTTGTGAAATTAAACAGCAATCCCGGTTCAGGAACAATCAAATACCCTCTAAAATTAGCCGGATTTGAAAGCCAAAAAGATAAAAATAAACCTTGAACAAAACACAACACCAAAGTGAAATATCTAGTATACTGATTAATTTTTTCATAACCGGCCTTCCCTTCTTTAGCAATACGCTCTAAAGCGGGAACCACATTCTGCAGCAACTGCATGATAATTGAAGCAGATATATAAGGCATCACCCCTAAAGCAAAAATACTCAACTTAGTTAAAGCGCCGCCGGTAAACAAGTTAAGCATTCCAAAAATAGTCTGGCCTTGATTTTTAGCGACTTCTGCAAAAAATTGAGAAAGAGCAGCTGTATTTACACCCGGAGTAGGGATAAAACATCCGGCTCGATAGACTATTAATAGGGAAAGTGTGATTAAAACCTTCTTTCTTAGGTCGGGTAGTTTAAAAATATTTGCTACCGCTTTAAACACTCAAAACCCCCTCCCTTTGACTCAATAATTTCTTTTGCTTTTTTAGAAATTTTATCAGCCTTTATGGTTAATTTTAAATTAAATTTATCGGTTTTATCGGCTAAAATTTTAATTAATTTCTTTTTATTTTTAATTAGATTAAGTTCTTCCATCACTTCTGGAGTAAGCTCGGTATTGCCTTTGGCTCTTTCTTGGATGGTAATTAAATTAACTAACTGATACTCTTTGGCATTTCTGGCAGTAAAACCTCTTTTGGGAAGTTGCCTAAAAAACGGGATGTTCCCGCCAGAAAAACCGATATAAGGAGTCTTTTTCCCTTTTCTTTGGCCGGCGCCTTTATGGCCTCGTCCGGAAGTTTTGCCTAACCCGGAGCCTGTACCTCGGCCGCGCCGTTTTGCTTTTTTACTTTTAGTTACTAGTTTTATCTCTGATAAATCCATAATAGTTAACCCATTAAGTTTTTAAAAGCTTCGAAAGTAGCCTTAACTACATTAACCGGATTTGTAGAATTACCAATATTTTTTGTTAAAATATCTTTTATCCCCGCACACTCGCAAACTGCCCGAATCGGGCCGCAAGCGATAACTCCCGTACCACGAGAAGCAGGTTTAAAGAGTATCCGCATCGACCCAAACTTACCGATAATTTCATGAGGAATCGTTACCCCTTTATGTTTTACCTGCATTGTCTCTTTTTTAGCTTTATTGATTCCTTTTCGAATCGCGCTAGCTACTTCGTTGGCTTTTCCAACCGCGTAACCGGTTCTATTCACTCCATCGCCAACAACAACCAAAGCAGAAAAAGAAAGGTTCTTGCCGCCTTTAGTTACCTTGGTAGTCCTATTAATAAATAAAACTTTTTCAATAAAAACTTTTTCTTCTTTTTTGTTTTTAACCGTTTTTTTCTGCATTAAAACTTTAATCCTCCTTCTCTTGCGCCATCTGCCAAATTCTTTACCCTGCCGTGAAACTTATACCCGCCGCGATCAAAACAAACCGTATTTATTTTTCTAGACTTTGCCAATTGAGCAATAAGTATTCCAACTTCTTTAGCAGCTTCTTGGTTTGCGCCTTTAGCATTATTTTTCTTAAACTCTTGTGATAAAGTAGATACGCCCCCAATTACCTTTTGGCCCTTATCATCTACCAACTGAGCATACATATGTTTATGGCTGCGAAAGACCACAAGGCGCGGCTTTTGAGAAGTCCCTTGAATTTTTTTAACTATTCTTTTATGCCTATAAACTCTAGCTTGTTTTTTCATCTCTCTTAATCTTTATCCTTTGTCCTTATTTATTTGGCTAATGCTTTGCCTATTTTCTTTTGTATTTCTTCGCCTAAATACCTAACCCCTTTCCCCTTATAGGGTTCAGGAGGATATATTTTTCTTATTTTAGCTGCAAACTGGCCTACTTGTTGTTTATCGATTCCCTCAACCACTATCCGCGTAGCTGACGGCACTGAAACCTTTAAGCCTTCCGGTATAGTAAGTTCAACTGGATGAGAAAAACCTAAACTTAGATCAAGATTTTTCCCTTTCATCTGAGCCTTATAACCAACACCAATAATTTCAAGTTCTTTTTTAAAGCCTTCGGTTACTCCTTTTACAAAATTAGCTATAATTGCTCGAGTTGTTCCGTGCAAGCTTCTTGCTATTTTACTATCCTTTTCCTTTTTTACAGATAAAGTATTATCTGCCAACTCTAATTGGACAATTTTATTAAAAGAAAAACTTAACCTGCCTTTCGGCCCTTGCACAGAGACCAGATTCTCTTTTATCTCTACCTTTACTTCCTTAGGAATTATTATTGGTTGTTTACCAATTCGAGACATTTTTATCTCCTCTTATTTTTTACCAAACCATCCCGATGAGTTCTCCGCCTAAACCTTCTTTCTTAGCTTGACTACCAGTAAGAACTCCGCTAGATGTAGAAATTATCGTCAAACCATACCCGCCTAACACCGAAAGATTTTCATCTTTCTTTTTATAGACACGCCGCGACGGCCGGGAAGCTTTTTTAATTTGGGTTATTGCGCTTTTTTTTCCCTCATACCTAAGATATACTTTTATTTGCTTAAAACTTTTAGTTTCTGCTTCTTTAAAATTAGCAATATATTCATGATCTTTTAATATTCCACATATTTTAGATAAATTGTTGGAATAAGGTATAAAAACTTCTTGCTTGTTAGCTCTAGCGGCATTTCTTATTATAGTAAACGCATCGGCAATTAAATCAGTTCTACTCATTTTCCTTCCTTTTTTTTGTATTGGTTAATTAGTTAATTGGTTAATTGGTTAATTAACTACTCACCACTCACTACTCACCAATTTACCAGCTTGCTTTTTTAACTCCTGGGATTAACCCTTGCCAGGCTAATTCCCGAAAACAAATCCGGCAAAGCTCAAAATCCCTAATATAACCCCGCGGCCTTCCGCATCGCCTGCATCTATTTCTATAACGAGTGGAAAATTTAGGATTATCTTTATCTCTTAACCATTTTTGAATTTTTGATTTTTTAGCCATTTTTCCTCCTAAAAGGAAACCCAAAAGCTTCCAGTAACTCTCTGGCTGCTTTATCAGAACTTGCAGTTGTATGTACAGAAACATTCATTCCTTGAGTTCTAGTTATTTTATCTAAAT
This sequence comes from Candidatus Omnitrophota bacterium, assembly GCA_021735105.1. GTDB lineage: Bacteria > Omnitrophota > Gorgyraeia > Duberdicusellales > 4484-171 > PXAH01. Next base: position 5,667 of record JAIPHS010000025.1, on the reverse strand, counting down.
TTATTTCTGGAAATATACCTTGTTCCACTAAACCAAAATTATAGTTTCCGGATCCATCAAAAGAATTGGGCGAAAGCCCTCTGAAATCACGAATCCGCGGGATAGCTACGGTAATAAGGCGGTCAAAAAAATCATACATCATATTTTTACGCAAAGTTACACAACAACCTATTGCAACTCCCTGCCTAAGTTTAAAATTAGATATAGCTTTACGAGCCCGGCAAATTTTTGGCTTCTGGCCGGTGATTGCTGCCAATTGATCAGAAACACCTTCCATTAACTTAGAATCACCCGTAGCCTCTCCAACCCCCATATTAACCACAATTTTAACTAAACGCGGTACAGAGTAAAGGTTAGTATGGTTTTGCTTTTTTTTCAACTCAGGTATGATTTCTTCTCTATAAATTTGAAGAAATCTGGGAATATAATTTTCTAAACTTCCTTCTGACATTTTTTACAAACTCTTGTTTTAGTTTTATCTTTAGCTATTTTTATTTTAGTTTTTACCCCTTTGTTGCAGTTAGAACAAAACAACTGCACTGATGATAAATGAAGAGGTAAAGGAACTTCCTCAAACCCGCCTTGCTCTGATTCAGATTTCTTTTTCTTATGTTTTTTGACTAAGTTTGCCCCCTCAACTACCAATTTATTCTTATTAGGAAAAAATTTTAAAACTCTTCCCTTTTTACCTTTGCTTTTGCCCGAGGTAACTATTACTTTATCGCTTTTTTTAATTCTTAAACTCATTTTTTTTAACCTTTATATAGCTTCCGGAGCTAAAGACAAAATTTTACTGAATTTACTCCGTAATTCTCTTACTACCGGCCCAAAAACACGAGTAGCTCTAGGATTGTTTTGTTTATCAATAACTACACAAGCATTACGATCAAATTTTACGACTAAACCATCTTTTCTTTTTATGGGAAAATGGGTTCGAACCACCACAGCTCTTACCACTTCGCCTTTCTTTATCGGAGAATTAGGAATAGCTTCTTTTACACTTCCGGTAATAACATCTCCTACCACTGCATATTTTTTACTTTTGCGCCCCAGGACTCCTATAAAAGATACTTTTCTTGCTCCGCTATTATCAGCAACATCTATTTTAGACCTTAAGCTTATCATTTTAAAACCTCATAAATTCTAAATCTTTTATCTTTAGAAAATGGACGGCAGCCGATAATCTTTACTTTATCGCCAACTTTGGCTTTATTGTCTTTGTCGTGAGCTTTGTACTTTTTCTTGGTAATAATAAGTTTATTATAAACACTATGTGGTAGTCTTCTTCTAACCAGCACCACAGCAGTTTTATCCATTCTATCTGAAACAACAATACCTTCTAGTATTTTACCTAGCCTTTTTGCCACCTTGTCTCCTTTTTTCGCTAATTACAGTATGTATTCGGGCTATCTCTTTTTTTATATTTTTAAATTGATGCGGTTTATCTAAACCGCTTCTTCTCTTAAACTGCAGCTCCATAAGTTTTTTTTCATTATTAGTAAGTTTCTGTTCTAATTCTTTTTCTGAAAGTGAATATAAATTTTTTATATCAGCCATGGTTCTTTACCCTTTCCTTGCAACAAACATAGTTTTAAAAGGTAATTTATAAGCAACTAACCTAAAAGACTCTCTAGCATAATCTTCAGGTACTCCTCCAATTTCAAAAATCACATTGCCTCTTCTAACCACTCTCACCCAGCCTTCAACATCTCCTTTACCTTTTCCCTGTCTGGATTCCGCGGGCTTTTTCGTTATTGGCTTGTCTGGAAAAACTCTTATCCAAAGCTTTCCGCCCCGGCGCAAGCGGCGGGTAAGCACTACTCGAGTAGTTTCAATCTGTGTGTTCTTAAGCCAACCGGACTCAAGAGCTTTTATCCCATATTCACCAAAAGAGACCCTTGAACCAGCTATTGCTAATCCGCGCCGTTTACCTCTATGTGCTTTTCTGTATTTTACTCTTTTAGGGATAAGCATTTTATCTTCTTACCTCTTTATCTTTTTTAATTAAATAATCGCCTAGCTGCTTTTGGCCTTTATAAACCCACACCTTTACCCCAATAGTACCATAGGTGGTTTTAGCAACTGCAAACCCATAATCAATATCTGTTCTAAAGGTATGTAAGGGAATTTTACCATATTTATAACTTTCAGATCTAGCCAGTTCAACTCCGCCAAGACGCCCTGAACATTGAACTTTTATACCTTCACCTAATGAAGATTGTGCCTGCTGAAGAGCTTTTTTCATCGCCCTTCTGAATTTTACTCTTTTTATTAATTGAAAAGCAATCAGCTCAGCCACCAATTGTCCTTCTAAGGCTTGATTCGACACCTCTTCAACATCAATGATTATCTCTTTACCGGTCATATCTGATAAATCTTTTTTAACTCTTTCTATATCCTGGCCCCGTCTTCCAATTATTACTCCAGGCCGGGAAGTTTTCACCTTTATTCTTATCCCCCCTGATGAAACTCTTTCAATATCAATAGTCGCAATCGAACCTAAAGCATAACTTTCTTTTATTTTTTGACGAATGGTTAAATCTTCCTCAAGAAAATCAGCATACTCACCCTTTCTGGGAGAAAACCATCTCGATAGCCAACTTTTGCCAAAACCAATTCTTAAAACATAGGGATGAACTTTTTGTCCCATATTTAGCTCTCCTGTATTACTTTTTGCTTAGAATCTAATTCCACTATTAAATGACTCATTCTTTTTCTAATAACCGCGGCTCTCCCGAATGATTCAGCCCTATATCTTTTCAAGGCCGGGCCTTGATTGGCTGCAAGCCTGGAGATAAATAATGAGCCTTCATCATACCCTTTATTTTTAGCATCTGCTATCGCTGTCTTAATCAGCTTCTTGAGGTACCTTGCTGCCTTCTTTTTGATAAACTCCAACTTACCGATAGCTTCCTGTGCATTGCCGCCTTTAACCAGTTTTATCACCGGCCTTACTTTAGCGGGAGAAATTCTAATATATTTTGCTTCTGATTTAGTTATCATTTGTGTCCTAATAGTATAATCTCTATAATCATTTATTAATCTGTGTAATCAAAGCATCCTATTGCTCTATCATAAGAGGATGCTTTATTTCTTCAATATTGATTTCTTAGCTTTTATCCCGCCATGTTCTTTGAATTTTCGAGTTGGCACAAATTCTCCTAGACGATGCCCAACCATGCTTTCTGTAATAAAAACAGGAACATGTTTTTTACCATTATGTACTGCAAAAGTCAAACCAACAAATTCAGGAATAACCATAGAATCACGCGACCAGGTTTTAATAGCTTTTCTATCCCCTGAATTTTTAGCGCGTTCTACCTTTTTAAGCAATTTTGCAAAAACATATGGGCCTTTTTTTAATGAACGGCTCATTTTCTTGATCTTCTCCCGCCTTTAGTTCTTCTTTTAACAATATACTTATCACTTCGTTTCTTTCTTCTTGTTTTTCCCCCTTTAGCCGGCTGCCCCCAAGGGCTAATTGGATGAGGGTTACCTTGTCCGGCCTTTCCTTCACCCCCGCCATGAGGATGGTCTACAGGGTTCATCGCAACACCTCTTACTTTAGGCCTTTTTCCCGCCCAGCGGTTTCTCCCCGCTTTACCTTTGCTAAATGAAGAATATTCGCCCAGGCCGACTTGGCCAAGAGTAACCCGGCACTGCTCTTTGACTAATCGAACTTCACCTGAAGCAAGCCTAATTTGGGCTAACCCTTTCTCTTTGGCCATAAGCTGAGCCCAACTTCCAGCGCTTCTAACTAAAGCTGCGCCTCGGCCTGGATTAAGCTCTATATTGTGAATCAATGTGCCCATAGGCACATATTCTAACTTCATGCTATTGCCTGGCTTTATACTAGTTCTTGAATCCGAAGCACTTATAACTTTATCTTTAACTTTCAATTTAGCCGGCCAAATAATATATCTTTTTTCTCCGTCTGGATATTTAACTAAAGCTAGGCGAGCGCCTCGATTAGGATCATACTCTATAGCTAAAACTTCAGCTTCTTTATCAAACTTATCGCGCCTAAAATCAACAATTCTATATTTGCGCTTACAACCTCCGCCTCTTCTGCGCATGGTAATTCTACCCTGGTTATTCCTTCCGCCGCTCCGCCGTAAAGGCCTAGTTAGTGGCTTTTCCGGCTTATTTTTTGTAATCTCTGAAAAATCAGAAGTTTTTCTAGTTCTTAATCCGGGTGATGTCGGTTTATATTTTTTTATTCCCATAATCTTTCCTTAAGCAATCTTAATCTCATATCCTTTCTTTAAGCTTACAACCGCCTTTTTCCAGGCAGATGTTTTACCAGGCTGGTCCCATCTTATCTTCTTCGGTTTTCCTTTTACAATTTCAGTTGAAACCTTTTTTACTTTTACTTTATAAATCTTTTCTATAGCCTTACCTATTTGAATCTTATTAGCGCTTTTATCCACTTCAAAGCTATACTTGCCTAAAGCAACATCACGATTAGATTTCTCGGTAACAAGTGGTGCTTTAACTACAGAATAAAGCGAATTTAAAGCCATTTTTTTAACCTCTTTTGGATAATATCTAAAGAATCTTTTGTTACAACTAACCTCCGGCAATTTATGACACCTAATGCATTGATGTCACTTGCCTTATCTAATTTAACCTTTTTAATATTAGCCGCTGCTTTCTTTATATTTTGGTCAAAGCTAGGTACAACAAAACATGCTTTTTTATTGCTGATACCCAAATTAGAGATTATTTTACTAAACTCTTTTGTCTTAGAAGATTTTATATTTAACTTATCAACTACAACTATTTGTTTATCTTTTAACTTCGCGTTAAGGGCGCTTTTTAATGCTTGAACTTTCATACGGTCCGGAAATTTTTTATTATAAGATTTACGCCTTGGCCCGAAGGTAACCCCTCCCCCTCTCCAAAGCGGAGAACGAATAGAACCTACCCTGGCTCTGCCTGTACCCTTTTGCCGCCACGGTTTTTTACCGCCGCCTCTTTTTTCACCCTTTGTTTTGGCAACCGCTAATCCGCTTCTTTTATTAGCTAAATAGGTATTAACTGCCTGCTGTAATAGAGCCAAAGAAACTTTCTGGTCAAAAACAGTTTTATCTAAAGAAATACTGTTTTTTGATTTACCGGCTGTATCTACAACCTCTAAGGTTAAGTTAACCTGACTAATCTTGCTTTTTTTTGCCTTTTTTGCTTCCATTGTATTTATCGATTTTGTTTAGTTAATCTAACAATAGCACCTTTACTGCCGGGAATGCTTCCTCTTATAAAAATAACTTTTTTTTCTTTATCTATCTTTAAAATTTTTAAATTTTTAATAACTCTATAACTTGAACCAAGGTGCCCCGGCATTTTTTTGTTTTTCGCAATTTTAGAAGGAGTAGCAGAAGCCCCCACCGAGCCTACCCTGCGATGCATACCAGAACCATGTGAACTAGGCTGTCTATGCATTTTATGACGCTTGATTGCGCCAGCGAAACCTTTACCTTTAGTTTTTGCCTTTGCAGTCACTTTTTGTCCTTGTTCAAATATTTCCACACCAAAATAACGAGAAGGCTCTTCTGTCTTTTCTTCTGTCTTTTCTTCTGTCTTTTCTTCTGTCTCAACTTCTCTAATCATTTTAAAAGGAGGTACTCCAATTTTTTCAAAATAGCCTTTCTCAGGCTTTTTGACTTT
>JAIPHS010000024.1 GCA_021735105.1 Candidatus Omnitrophota bacterium | reverse complement strand
ATAAAGCTAATGGAGCATTAATAGATGATGATAAAGATAAAAAATTAGCAGGTTATAAGTTAGCTTTAGATCAGATAACAGGCGTTTTTGGTTTTAGCTTTTGGAAAAATAAGTTAATTGGAATAAGTAAAGATGAAGTAGATGAACTTATAGCTTTACGCAATCAATATAGAAAGAAAAAACAATTTGGTAAATCAGATCAAATTCGCAATCAACTTTTAGCTAAGGGGATAGTTTTAGAAGATACAAAGGGAAAAACTATATGGCGAAGAAAATAAAAAGATCAAAAGCGACCTTTGTTACCGTTGAAGGCCTTGAGGGTTGCGGTAAAAGCAGTGTTATTAAGTTCCTGGAAAATTTTTGTAAAAAAAAGAAATTAAAAGTTCAAGTTTATCACGAACCGGGTTCGACAAAAATTGGTGAAGAAATAAGAAAGATCTTATTATATAAAAAGGGGATGAAACTTTCTTTTCATACTGAATTGCTTCTTTATTTGGCAGCTCGGACTCAGTTGATTGAAGAAAGATTAAAAAAAGATTCATCTGAATTTGATATTATTATTTGTGACCGCTTTTATGATTCAACTTTAGTTTATCAGGGTTATGCTTTGGGGTTAGGAAAAATTGTTAAGAAATCGGTAGATATTTTTTCTTTAGGCATAAAACCTGATTTGACTTTATTTTTAGATGTAGCTGTTGAAGTTGGCCTAAAGAGGTTAAAGATACCGGATAGGATTGAATCCCGCCCATTGTCTTTTCATAAGAAGTTGAGAACAGGATTTTTAAAACTAGCTAAAGCAGAACCCGAGAGGATAAAAATAATCGATGCCTCAGGCAGCCTTTCTGATATTTATTCCCAGGTTAAAGAAGTTTTGGCCCAAGAAAAAATTCTTCCAAAGGGATAATTAAATGGAAAAATATGATGTTATTGTAGTTGGCGGAGGTCATGCTGGTATTGAAGCAGCCTTTGCGTCTGCCCGGATGGATTGTTCTGTGCTGCTGGTTACCCTTGACGTTGATTCGATTGGTAAACTCTCTTGTAATCCGGCGGTAGGCGGGGTTGCCAAAGGGGCATTGGTAAGAGAAGTAGATGCTTTAGGCGGTTTAATTGGTAAAATTACAGATAGTTGTGCAATCAGCTATAGGACCTTAAATAAAAGTAAAGGTAGAGCAGTTTGGGCAACCCGAGCTCAAGTTGATATGTTTGTTTATCCGCAATTGGCAAGAAAATTTCTAGAAGATAATAAGAATATAGATATTTTACAGGCAAAGGCAGAAGAACTTATCAGCAAAGGCCGAGAGGTTTTAGGTATAAAAACTAATCTTGGCCAAGATTTTTTTGCTGAATCTGTAATTATTGCTGCAGGCACTTTTCTAAAAAGTAAAATTCATATTGGTTTAAACTCTTTTTACGGCGGCCGGATATCAGAAAGTTCAAGCGATAAACTATTTAATTCAATTGAAACTTTAGGTTTTAAGACAAAACATTTTAAAACAGGGACTTGTGCCCGCTTAGACAAAAGGACAATTGATTTTAAAAAAATGCATCAACAGTTTCCCGAAGAAGAAGTTTCTCCTTTTTCGTTTATCAATGAAAAAATTAATAAAAATAGAGTTAGTTGTTTTATCACTCATACTAATAAAAAAACTCATAAAATAATAAAAGATAACCTAAAATTATCGCCCCTTTATACCGGATTAATTAAATCCAGGGGGGTGAGGTACTGCCCTTCTTTAGAAGATAAAATTGTAAAGTTTCCTCATAAAGATAAACATCAAATTTTCATTGAACCGGAAGGTATCGATTCATACGAAGTTTACCCTAATGGTATTTCAACTTCTCTGCCTTTAGAGGCACAAAGAGATTTTATTCATTCAATAGCCGGTTTAGAGAGGGCAAAAATGATTAGGCCAGGCTATGGGATAGAGCATGGTTTAATCGATGCAGGCCAGCTTTTTGCCAGCCTTGAATCAGAAAAATATTCGGGATTATTTTTTGCCGGCCAGGTTAATGGAACTACCGGCTATGAAGAAGCAGCTGCACAGGGTTTAATTGCCGGGATAAATGCGGCTTTAAAATTAAAAAACAAAAAACCATTTGTCTTAAAGAGAAATCAGGCCTATATGGGAGTTTTAGTTGATGATTTGGTAAAAAAAGGGGTTGATGAACCTTACAGGATGTTTACTTCCCGCTGTGAGTTTAGGCTTTCCTTGCGTGAGAGTAATGCTGATTTGCGATTGGGTAAAATCGGTTATCAACTGGGGTTATTAGGCAAAAAAGAGTATCGGCTGATAGAAAAAAAGCAAAAAAAGATAAATGAAATTATTGCTAAATTAAAAAAGGAAAAAACTAAAAAAACAAATAATCAAAAAAATTTGTTTGAATTATTAAAGGAACCAAAGGTAACTTTTTTAAAAGTAAAAAACCAGATAAATGAAGATAAAATCCCTCCCGGCATTGAAGCTGAAATAGAGATATCTGCCAAATATGAAGGGTTTTTACGCCGAGAAAAAGCCTGGCTTAAGGAATTGAAAAATTTAGATAAAGTTAAGCTGGCAAAAATAGATTATTTTCAAATACCTTCTCTTTCGAAGGAAGTTAGAGAAAAGTTAAGTAAGTTTAAGCCGGAATCTTTAGGTGAAGCTTTTCGGATTAGCGGCATTACTCCGGCTGCAATATTAACTGTTTATAATTTTATCAAAAAAAGTAAGAAAAAGTGAACTATAACAGCCTAATGGAGGAGCGGTAGCGACGAAGCAATCTCTATTGATTAGGTGTGTTTTGAGTTAAGTTGAGATAGGCGCCGATATAGTCGGCGAATTTTGTAATTCCATTATATGGGGAAAGAAGCTGTTTGGTATTGTTTAGTTCTTTTTTAAAGAAATTATATTTGCCTTCATCTTTTAGATAGCTGAGAGCAACTTTAGCAATATTCTCAGGTGTGGCTTGATTTTGAAGCAGTTCGGGCACAACTTCTTTGCCGGCTAGAATATTCAGCATTCCCGCATATTTTGTCTTAATAATTTTTTTCAAGATATACCAACTAAGTTTGTTTATTTTGTAAATTATTAGATGGGGGATTTCCAAGATAGCTGTTTCTATCGTTGCTGTACCGGAGGCTGCAATGATAAATTTTGATTTTGATAAAATTTGATAAGAGTGGTCAAAAATTTCTTCTTTTTTAAAAACATTATATAATTTTTCATCAATTCCTTTTGGTTTGAGCACTTGAAAGCTGTATTCCGGCAGTTCTTTTTGGAGGAGCGTTTTTGTTTTAGCTAAAAGATTAAGGTGGCGTTTTAGTTCATTTTTTCGTGAGCCAGGCAAAAAAGAAATTATTTTTTCTTTTTCTATTTGTTTTTGGCCGATTATTTCCAGAAGGGGATGGCCGAAAAAAGCAACGTTCATTTTTTCTTTTTCATAAAGTTTCTTTTCAAAATTAAAAATAGGTATCATTTTATCGGTGTATTTTTTAATTGTTTTAATTCTTTTTCTTCGCCAAGCCCAAACCTGGGGGCTAACATAGTAAAAAATTGGAATTCTACGATTTATTTTTTTAGCCAGACTAAGATTGAAATCTGGAAAATCAATAAGAATTATTAAGTCAGGATTAATTTTATTTATCTGATTGATTGTTTGGCCAAAAAGCTTTTTAAATTTGCCTAAAGATGAGATTACCTCTATTAAGCCGCAGACAGAGTGCGACACTAAATCGGTTAACTGGTTAGAATTTTTAGCAAGGACTTTACCGCCAAAAGAATAAATTTGGCAAGAGTTAAATTTATGGTTTATCCTTTTAGCTAAATTTCCGCCGTAAAGGTCACCGGATCTGTCTCCAGCGATAATAACTATTTTTTTCATCGGTTAGGTAAGGTTAGTTTTGATTATTTTTTCAATCTCTGTTGCAGCAAATAATGCATCTTTTGCTCCTTTAGCAGAGGAGCTATCAGAATCTTTTTTAATTACCAAATTAATAAAGTGATTAATTTCTTTTTTTAAGGGTTCTTCCTTTTCAATTACTAAGGTTTGGTGTGATATATGAGTTTGGTCTTTTTGGTAAACATCAACGCTTTGGTTAGCATAATCAAGGGATATATATTTATTAGGCATAAATATTCTTATTTTTCTTTCTTTTTTTGAAGAAATTCGTGAAGAAGTTATATTGGCTACACAGCCATTTTTAAAACTAATTCTGCAGTTAGCAATATCTTCTTTGGCTGATAATACTTTTACCCCTTTGGCTTCTATTTTTTTTACCTTACTTTGCACTAAATCTAAAATTATGTCTAAATCGTGAATCATTAAATCAAGCACTACACTTACATCAAGTGATCGGCGCGGATAAGGGCTGAGCCTGTGGCATTCGATAAATAAAGGATTTTTAATACTTTCTTTAACTTTAAGGTAGGCGCTGTTATATCTTTCTACGTGGCCGACAAAAAGAAGGGTTTTGTTTTTTTGAGCCAGTTTAATAAGTTTTTCTGCTTTTTTTGGGTTTTTAGTGATCGGTTTTTCAACCAAGACGGGGATTTTGTTTTTTAGGAAAAATGAAGCAATTTCAAAATGGGACAAAGTAGGAGTGGCAATACTTACTAAATCTATTTTTTTTACTATGTCGTGATAGTCAAAATAAGCGGGAAAATTATGATTTTCTAATTTTTTTTTATCTTTATCTACAAGATAAATTTTTTCTATATCCTTTGATTCTTTATAAATGCGTAAATGAATTGATCCCAGTTTTCCTAATCCAATAACAGCTGCTTTTAACATAAAAATTATATTATCAGAGAACTTGAGAAAAGTCAATTAATGTGGTAAAATCCCTCACGCTTATTTAGCTTAAACTAATTATTTTTAGATATGAAAAATCACTTAAGAGAATATTTTAAACTATTAAAATTTGCTAAAGGCCAAAAAATTTGGTTATTGTTAGCAATTATTTGTATGGGGATCACCACCCTTTTTGAAGGGATAAGTTTAGGGATGATCATACCGATTTCCGATCGAGTTTTAACTAATAAAGAAATAGTTATACCCGGGCAACTGCCTGATTTTTTACAGAATTTTATTGATAAATTAAATTCTATAGAACCGGTTATGTTTTTAAAGCTTATCGTAATTTTTATACCTTTAATTTTTTTCATTAAAGGCATCTTTACCTTTTTGCAAAATTATTTTATGAATATTGTCGGCCAACGGGTAATTTATGAGGTAAGAAACCAACTTTTTGATAAATTCCACCAGCTTTCCATGAACTTTTATGCCCGCAAAAGAATGGGTGAGCTTATGTCTAGGATTACCAATGATGTAGGAACTATTACCAACGCTATCTCATATGCACTAAAAGATTTTTTGTTTGAATCGATGAAGGTTGTTGTGTTTGCAATTTTAGCTTTTTATATCGGATTTAAAATATCTTGGAAACTGCCCTTTGCGGCATTTATTCTTTTTCCGGTGATTATGTTTCCTGTAATCAAGTTAGGCAAAAGGATTAAAAAATTTACTAAAACCATGCAAGAGAAGATGGCTGATTTAAATTCTTTAATGGCAGATACAATTGGCGGAATGTATATTGTAAAAGCTTTTTCACGCCAAAACCATGAAAAGCGGCGGTTTAAAAATATAAATTACGGTTACTATAAATATAACATAAAGGCAATAAAAAGAGAAATTACCATCTCTCCTTTAACAGAGTTTACCGCCACAATTGGAGTTGTCTTTGTGTTGTGGGTTGTGGGAAATGAAGTTATTTCGGGAAGAGTATCTTTTGGTATTTTTGGGGCTTTTATGGCTTATTTGATGTCAATGGTTAGGCCGTTTAAAAAATTATCAAATGTTTATGCGATTAATCAAAAAGCGCTAGCTGCATCTACAAGAATTTATGAGATTTTAGAAGAGACGCCCCAGATAGAAGAAAGAAAGAATCCGGAAGATATCAAAGAAATCAAAGATTCTATAGAGTTTAAAGATGTTCAGTTTAGGTATGGCTCAGATGATGATCTTGTTTTAAGAGATATTAATTTAGGAGTAAAAAAAGGAGAAGTAATCGCTTTAGTCGGGCCTTCGGGAGCCGGAAAAACTACTTTAGTTAATCTTTTACCCCGTTTTTACGATCCAGAAAAAGGAATGGTAAAAATTGACCAGAGAGATATAAAAGATCTTAAAATTGAACCTTTGCGAAGATTAATTTCGATAGTTTCACAACAAACTGTACTTTTTCATTCGACAGTTAAGGACAATATTGCTTATGGAAAAGAAGGGGCAACTTTTGAACAAGTAAAAGAAGCAGCAAAAAAGGCTCATGCTTATGAGTTTATTGAACAATTTCCTAAAAAGTTTGATACAGTTATCGGCGATAGGGGAATTAAACTTTCGGGAGGCCAGAAACAAAGAATATCTATCGCAAGGGCTATTCTTAAAAATGCGCCGATTTTAATTTTGGATGAAGCTACAAGCCAACTTGATTCTATTTCAGAGAAATTTATCAAAGAAGCATTATCACTACTTATGAAGGGTAAAACTACTTTTGTAATTGCCCATAGGCTTTCTACCGTAGAAGAGGCTGATTTAATTGTGGTTTTAGATAAAGGAAGAATTATTGAAACCGGTATTCATAAATCACTTATAGCCGGCGATACCGCTTATAAACGCTTATATAAACTCCAGTTTAATATATAATAATAAATAATTGAAAATATCAGCGAGTATGATATACTTTTTGTCTAGCAAGGGCTTTTAAAAATAACTGATAATTGATAACTGATAACTGAGGATGTGCCTTAATTATAAATTATCATTTATCAGTTATGACAAATTAGGAGGAAAAAATAATGGGATTGACTGATAGTATTAAAAAAATGTTAGAAGGAGGGGTTCATTTTGGCCATCTAAAGCGCAATTGGAACCCTAAAATGCAAAAATTTATTTTTGGCAGAAAAAAGAATATCTATATTATTGATTTGGAAAAAACTACTAAAATGCTGGATCAAGCAAAAGAGTTTTTAAAAGAAACAGCTAAATCAGGCGGGAATATTCTTTTTGTCGGCACAAAAAGACAAATTAGGCCGGTAATAAAAGAATTGGCTAATTCTTGCAATATGCCGTATGTGGATCAAAAATGGGTAGGGGGTTTGCTTACTAATTTCTCTACCATAAAAAGGCGCCTGCAGAGGTATCTTGAACTTCTTAAAATGCGTGAAAATGGTGAGTTTGATAACATTCCCAGTAAAGAAGTGGTGCGCTTAAACCGGCAAATTAGCCGGATGGATAAAAATTATAGCGGGCTTACCACATTAAAAGCTTTACCTGATTGTGTATTTGTTGTAGATCCAAAAAGGGAAAAATCTTGTGTAAGAGAATCTGCTAAATTGTCTATTCCCTTGGTGGCTTTAATTGATACAGACGCTGATCCTGAAGAAGTGAATTATCCTATACCCGGTAATGATGATGCAATTAGATCGGTAAAGTTCATTGTTAGTTCTTTAGTCGAAGCTATAGATGAAGGGCGTCAGGATTATCATACGATTCAGAAAGAACAAGAATCTGGCGAACAAGAGAATACCGGGGATAAACAAGAAGACAAAAAAGACCTAGGAAACCAAACAGAAAACCAAGGACAATCAGAAAAAGAAAAGAAAAACAAAGATGGAAGGGCAAAGGGAGAAAAATCCAAAATCCAAAATACAAAACCTGAAGAAGAGAAGAAAGAAACAAAAGAAGAAGAGAATAAAGATCAAGAAAAAAATAAAGAGGAGGAAAAGAAATAGATGAGTTTAGAAGATATAAAAAAATTAAGAGAAAAAACTTCATTGGGCGTAAATGATTGTAAACAGGCATTAAAAGAAGCAGAGGGGGATTTTTCTAGAGCCCTTAAAGTGCTTAGGGCCAAAGGCGCAGATGTCTTAAAAAAGAAGGGTTCGCGCACAACATCTCAAGGGGTTATAGAGTCTTATGTCCATTTTGGCGGCAATATTGGTGTTTTGGTTGAGGTTAATTGTGAAACTGATTTTGTTGCTAGAAATGATTTATTTAAAAAGTTTGCAAAAGATGTAGCTATGCATATTGCCGCTATATCACCTGAGTATGTAAGTAAAGACCAAGTTCCTCAAGATATTTTAGAGCAAGTCAAAAATGAAGAAGAATATATTAAAAAAAGTTGCCTATTGGAACAATCTTTTGTTAAAGATTCTTCGATGACAGTTTCTGATTATTTAAAAAAAGTTATTTCACAAACTGGAGAAAATATTAAAATAGAACGATTTGTCCGGTTTGTTGTCGGGGAAGAGGATGAAGGCTAAATACAAGCGTATTTTGGTGAAAATAAGCGGAGAAGCTTTTTTAGGAGAGTTTTCTCATGGAATTGATACTGCAATTTGCGCTCATCTTGCTAGGCAGATTAAGGAAATAACCAAATTTGGAACTGAAATTGCTTTAGTTGTTGGCGGAGGAAATATTTTTAGGGGAGTGCCTAAATCAAAAGAGTTTAAAATGGAGCGGACAGTTGCCGATTACATGGGGATGATAGCAACAGTTATAAACGGCCTGGCTTTACAAAATGCTCTTGAAAATGAAAGTATTGATTCTAGAGTTATGACCGCTATATCCATGGATAAGGTAGCCGAACCTTATATCCGCAGGCGAGCCATGAGGCATCTTGAGAAGAAAAGAGTTGTTGTCTTTGTGGCTGGTACGGGAAATCCTTACTTTACTACTGATACTGCCGCGGCTCTGCGTAGTGTTGAGATTGGAGCAGATGCATTATTTAAAGCAACAAAAGTCGATGGAGTCTATTCTAGCGATCCTTTAGAGGATAAAAAGGCTAAATTGTTTAAAAAACTAACTTATATCGATGTTATTAATAAAGAACTTAAGATTATGGATTCAACAGCAATTACTTTATGTATGGAAAATAAATTGCCGATTACTGTTTTTAATTTTACCAAAGAAGATAATTTAAAAAAAGCTGTTTCCGGCCAAAAGGTAGGTACACTTATTGGTTAATTGGTTAATTGGTGAGTAGTTAATTGGTTAATTAAAAAGGGGGAAAGAATGGCCATTAAAGAGGTAATAAGGAATATGGAAAAAAATATGGAAAAGGCGGTTGAAGCTACTAAAAGAGAATTTTCTGAATTACGTTCAGGCAGAGCCAATCCAAGAATGGTAGAGGGTGTTCGGGTTAATTATTACGGCAGCCCTACCTTGCTCAAGGAACTCGCTACTATTGGTGTTCCTGAAGCCAGAATGTTAGTTATCAGCCCTTATGATCCAACTTCGGTGAAGGAAGTAGAGAAAGCTCTTTTGCAAGCAGATTTAGGTATTACTCCGATAAATGATGGTAAAATTATTCGGTTGGTAGTACCTCCTTTATCAGAAGAAAGAAGAGATGAATTAATAAAGATGGTCAAGAAGATAGCTGAAGAAGGGAAGGTATCTATAAGAACTATACGAAGAGGCGGACGTGAGGATATAAAGAATTTAGAAAAAGATAAAGAAATTTCAGAAGATGATAAATATGACGCAGAAGAACAACTGCAAAAATTAACTGACCAATATATAAAAAAACTAGATACCCTTTTAGAAGAAAAAGAAAAAGAATTAAAAGAATTTTAGAGCCGCTAGCTCAGTTGGTAGAGCACCGCCCTTTTAAGGCGGCTGTCCCGAGTTCGAGCCTCGGGCGGCTCACTTGCCGCGGTGGCGGTAAGAACTTCTTGCCGAAGGCAAGATACTTTGTTAATAAATGGATTAGTTCTTCCCGCGGGGCTTATGAATTGAGATAAAGTAAT